>JBDOIB010000350.1:0-8094 GCA_041082155.1 Thermodesulfobacteriota bacterium
TCGAGCAGACAAGGGTTTTTACGATCACAAGACCATCGAATATCTGGAATCCCAGAGGGCTCTTTTTGTTATTGTGGCCAAGCTGACCGCCCCCATCAAGAGAGAACTCTCGGGGCTTTCTTACCGGGTTCATTCCTCTGGGCTGGAGACTGCAGAGTTCATGTATCAACCCACGGGATGGAAAAAGAAGTATCGCTTTGTAGTAATCAGACGTCTCATCCCAGAAGACCCTACGGAGCAGCTTACCCTTTTCTCGATGGGCAAATACAGCTACCAGGTCCTTGTAACCAATATGAAGCTGACTCCCCTCAACACCTGGAAGTTTTACAATGGTCGAGCCGCTGTGGAACTAATTATCAAAGAACTCAAGGGAGATTACCCCTTAGGAAAAATCCCCACAAAACACTTTGCAGCCAACGAAGCTTATTTCCACATCCTTCTATTCTCTTACAATCTCATCAACTGGTTCAAGAGGCTATGTCTACCAAAGGAGTTTCAGAACATGACGCTTAGAACTTTAGGAGCTCGGTTCCTTTTAATTCCGAGCGAACTTGTAAAGTCCGGGGGAAACAGGAAAATCCTAAAACTACCGGCTAACTTTTTATATAAGGATGCTTTTGAATATGCCATAAAGAAAATAGAGAAATTAAAAACTTAATCTTATAGTTTTCACGCAGGATTCAGGTTTAATTTTTTGTCTTAGAGGATTGATGATTCTCCCCCTCTTTAAGGGATAATGACTACTTTAATCGGATCTTCTCCTTCAATCATCCCTCCTGCCACCTTTATTGCCCTTTCGGCTTCTATTAAAGGAAATCGATGGGTCACCATCTTTTCCAATGGATATTTTTTAAGTTCAGCTAATTGAATGGCCTCGATGACAGATGGAGAGTCGTGACTAAAGACACCTTGGATCCTTAGTTCACGATAAACAATTTTATCGAGAATAAGGGGAATCTCCCTATCCATTCCATAAAGACCCGGGAGGATAATCGTTCCCCTTTTTTTTACTAAATCAATAGCACTTATGGCCCCATTGGGATTCCCGGTGACATCCATCACGATATCTGCCATCCTGCCCTGGGTTAAATCTCTTACCACTTCTATGGGATTCGATTTATCTATGTCTATGGTTTCATGAGCTCCAAAGATTCTTGCTAAGTCAAGGCGAATTTTGTCTTTCGACTTCCCTGTTACAATGATCCTCTCAGCCCCTGCCTCTTTTGCAACCACCACTGCGGCCAAACCTTGGGGTCCTGGGCCTTGGATTACGATAGTATCCCCTTTTGAAATTTTACCAATTTTTTTAAGCCACCGGACCGCATTTCCTAATACGGCACAGATGAGAACCCCTATCTCTGGGAAAATCTCTTTTCCGATCTTATGAATTCTTGCGTTTGGGTGAAGATAAAGAAATTCACTATACCCTCCCCATAGATGGGGAGGGTCTTTACAGGAGATCATCGATCCATAGGTGAGAAGGGACTCACAATGAATATAGTCTCCCTGTTGACAGTAAAAGCACTCTCCACATCCAAAGGCATACTCTACAATGGCTCGATCTCCCTCTGCAAGCCCATATTTCTTAGAGGCCTCTATTCCAATCTGAGCAATCGTTCCAAAAATCTCATGTCCCATAATGATAGGGTATGGCCTTGGAGCTCGCGTTGGTTTACCTTTATACATCCCTACATCCGAACTGCAGACCCCTACCATTTCTACTTTTAAAAGCCCTTCATGTGGACCAATCTCAGGGAGAGGAAATTCTCTTAATACCATCCTCCCCGGCTTTTCAAGGACCATGGCTTTAGATATTTCCATTCAATTCTCTCTCTAAAAATTTTTTTATTTTGTGATGATATTTACTATAATTCTTTCTTCCTCTTCCTCCCTAAAAATTGAAAAACGAGAATAACCCCAAAGATACTCATCCCAAAAAGATCAGTATATATTCCCGGTTTAATCAAAGTGATCCCTCCTGCTAAGAGGAATATTCTAAATAAGAAATTTAAAGTTCCAAACATCTGTCCCATCAATGCAGATCCCAATGCAACGCATCCTAAAAGGGCTGTAAAAAAAGACCACAGGATTTCAAGGATTTGTCCCTGCCAAATCAGAACAGGTTGATAGACAAAGAAGTAGGGTACAATATAAGCAATTAATGCTAAACGCATCGCCATGAATCCCACTGAGAAAGGATTTGCACCAGCAATACCTGCTCCCGCATATGCGGCTAAGGCCACTGGAGGAGTAATAGTGGAAAGGCAGGAATAATAGAAGACAAAGAGATGGGCAGCTAAAGGTAAAACTCCCAATTTGATTAACACAGGCCCTCCTAAGATCACAGTAAGAATATAAGCTGCAGAAGTGGTTACTCCCATTCCAAGAATTAATGAAGTAAAAGCAATGAAGGTCAGAGCCAAAGGAAGGTATCCTTTTGACGCCTCTATGATAAGGGTGGAAAATTTCAAACCGAGACCGGTCTGTGTAACCACTCCAATCACAATTCCAGCACAAGCGCACGCCGTGACGACTTCCAAACATCCCGTAGCACCCCTCTTTAATGCTTCCATGAGTCTCCCTGGACCCATTCTGGTCTCCCGTTTAAGAAAGCTTAATAAAAAGACCGCCCCGATCGACCAGAGTCCAGCCTTCATCGGAGAATAACCTTTGATAAGCCAGTAGACTAATAAAATCGCTGGAATGAGGAGATATCCCCTTCCCTTCAATATCGTCCATAGGCGGGGGAGCTCCTCCCTTGGAAGTCCCTTCAAGCCTAATCGAATGGCCTCTAAATGAATCATGTAAATAAGAGCGAAATAATAAAGAATTGCAGGGATAATCGCCGCAATAGCTACTCGGATGTAAGGAATTCCTAACATCTCCGCAATGATAAATGCAGCAGCTCCCATTACGGGTGGCATAATCTGGCCTCCTGTGGAAGCCACAGCTTCTATGGCACCAGCGAACGCAGGACGATAACCGAGTCGTTTCATTAAAGGGATTGTAAAAGAACCCGTTCCTACTACATTGGCCACAGCACTCCCAGAAATAGTTCCAAAAAAAGCACTGGAGACTACCGCCACCTTCGCTGGACCTCCTTTTAAATGTCCTGCAACAGAGTTCGCAAATTCAATAAAAAATTCTCCTGTTCCAGATTTTACCAAAAATCCTCCAAATAGAATAAAAATGTAGATAAAGGTAGCTGAAACACCAAGAGGTAAACTAAAGATCCCTTCGGTTGTAAGATATTGATAGCTGATCAGGGTTCCAAGATTCACACCACGATGCCCCCATAATCCAGGAATATATTTCCCAAAAATGGCATAGAGGAGAAAAACAATAGCAATGATCGGAAGAGGCCATCCCAAAACCCTTCGAGTCCCTTCTAAAATAAGAAGGATGAGCAATCCCCCTAACCAAAGATCTTGATGAGTGGCTGCCCCTCCCCTCATGACCACTTCTTTGAACGTCACCACAAGATGGACTAATGAAATTACTCCAAGAAGAATACAGATTCCATCTATAAAATTCATCCACCACTTAAGATTCCCTTTCTTTATTAAAGGATGAAGTAGAAAGATGATCACAAAGGCGAAGGCTAAATGAATGGATCTTTGCACCAACGCAGAGTAAACCCCAAACTGGGCTGTATAAATGTGAAAAAGAGACATTCCGATTCCGACAAAGGTAATTATAAATTCCCTAATGTTTCTTTTCTCAGGGAAACGATTTGCTGATTTCTCCATTTCTTTAAAAAATCCTTAAGCGCTTCTATTAATCTTACTTTTTTTGTGATTTGAATCTGAATGATCTCTCCAAATTGAAAGAACCGAGAGAGTTCAACCTTCATTCCTTTTAAAATGAGAGTGTGGTTAGCTAAATCCTCTGAACCCATCATAAACTCTATTTTTCTCTTAAACTCATTAATATCCACCAACTCTCCTATTCCATCGGGCCTGAGACGAAAATGGGGATAAGAAAATCCAGATCAATTTAGATGAGATTTAAAGACCATATTTTTCAAAATGATTTGATACCTCCCGTTAATTTCATAATTCTCTTGAAAAAAGGCTCGATCATAGGAGTGTAAAAACCAAATACTGAATTGATCCCCAGAGGAAATACGGAAAGAGAGGGGGACCTTTTGAGCCTCCTGGGAAGAGACTTCCAATCGATATTCAGACCAAAAAGTCAAAAGAAGGATTCCTGCTATCCCTATTCCTATAAAAAAAACTATTCCCCCTCTCATTTTAAACGAATACCCATTAAATCAAAGATTTCATACTCCCTTCCAGCTAATTATTTCATAAGTCCTTTTTCTCTAAAGAATCTTATAGCTCCCGGATGAAATGGAATAGACATTCCTTTAGTTGCATTCTCCAATAGGATAGACTTAAATTGAACATGAATAGCATCCAGTTCTGCTTTATGATCGAAGATAGCCTTTAAAATTTCATAAGCAAGATCGCTTGAAAAGTCCTTATGAAGAATAAAAAGACCCATCCAGGCCAATGTGTGGTGAGGCTTGGTCATTCCCGGATAAGTTCCAGCTGGGATGGTTCTGGGAAAATAAGCCGGAAACTTTTTGTTGATTCGCTCTGCCACTTCAGGCTCGATATCTAAGAATCGGATTTTCTTATATTGAGTAAGATCCATCAGGGTAGGGGCAGGTGTCCCTACCGTGACAATTCCAACATCAATGTTTCCATCCTTCATGGCAGCAGTGGCCTCTGTATGGGATAGGAACTGCTCTCGGATATCATCATAGGTAATTCCATATTCCTTCAAAATAAGACGTGCCATTACCTCTGTTCCGCTTCCTGGGGGTCCTACGGCAACCCTTAAATTCTTTCCTTTGATATCCGCGATCGTTTTAACTGGGGATTTCTCCTCCACATAAAATTGGATATCAATGGGATATGTACTGAAGAGACCCCTAATCTCTTCATATCTTTCATTCTTAAACATTTCTAATCCATTGTAAGCAAAATAGGCGATATCAGGCATACTCAGAGCGAGATCCTGAGTCATCTTACTAATGGCCCGAATATTTTCAATGGATGCCCCCGAGGGGATAGCCGTAGCGCTTACACCTTTCACGTATTTTGTGATGATTGTGGCAACTCCTCCTCCTAAGGGATACCACGTTCCCCCTGTACTGGCAGTTCCTATGACTAATCGTCTTTCTTGAGCTTGAGAGAGACCTCCCATAAAGATTAAGAGTAAAAACAAAGTAAAAATGAATGATCGTTTCATATTTCTCCTCCTTTCTGATGTTTTTCCCTCAGTAATGTCTTGAGGACTTTTCCAGAGGGGTTTCTGGGAAGGGCTTCAACAAACTCCACTTTTTTGGGCTTCTTATAGCTGGCTAAGTGGCGTTTACAATATTCGATCACCTCCTCTTCTTTCATCTTCTCTCCCTTTTTTAACACCACGAAGGCTTTGACAGATTCCCCCCAAAGGGGATCGGGAATTCCAATCACAGCTGCCTCCTGAATCTTAGGATGACGATAGAGGACCTCTTCTATCTCACGAGGATAGATATTTTCTCCTCCGCTGATAATCATGTCTTTTTTCCGATCCACAATATAAAGGAATCCTTCTTCATCCATTCGAGCAAGATCTCCAGTATGGAGCCATCCTCCTTTGAGAACTTCTTGTGTGGCCTCCCGATCTTTATAATATCCCTTCATTACATTGGGACCTCGACAAACTAACTCGCCTACTTCCCCTCTGGGCAGTTCTCTTTCTTGATCATCGAAAATTTTCACTTCAAGGAAAGGAAGGGGCTGACCCACAGATTCTTTTTTACGAAGAGAATCCTTTGCTTTTAGGATAGCAATATTAGGGGAGGCTTCGGTGCAGCCATAAACATCATAAATTCCTTCTATATTTGGAAATACTTTCATAAGCCTGTGTTTCGTCTCTTCCGGAAGTATTGAAGATCCTGTGGTACACTTAGTAATAGAACTCAGGTCATACTGATTCAAATCCGGGGCATTCAGAAGAAGATGATACATGGCGGGGGCTCCTGAAATCACAGTTACTCTCTCTTTTTGGATAATCTCCAAAATTTTCGTGGGCTCAAAATTTTTAATTAATATACTTGTCCCTCCAAGGGCCACTCGAATGGTAAAGTGATTATTCAATGCAGCTGTATGATAAAGGGGACCAATCACTAAGGAGATTTCCCCCTCTTTCTCCTCTCTCCCCCAGATCCCATTAAAAAGATTCCATAAGATATTTCTGTGAGTCAGAAGAACACCTTTAGGTTGACCTGTAGTTCCGGAGGTATACATTAATTGGCAGAAATCTTTCTCAGAGACCTTCACAAGAGGCTCTTCTTTTTTTGAGTTTTTAAGAAGAGTTTCATAATGGAATGCTCCCTTTAGCCTTTTTTCTCCAACACCAATAAAAATTTCCACCTTTTTAAGATGAGATTGGATCACTCTCACAATATCTAAAAACTCTTCTCCAAAAATGAAAAAACGGGCATCGGAGTGATTTAAAAGGAATCGGACCTCTTCCGGAGCAAATCGAAAATTAATAGGAGTAAAAATTCCACCTATCTTAGCTGTAGCAAAATAGGTTTCTACAAATTGATTGGAATTGAACAGAAGAACAGCTACCTTATCCCCTTTTCTGAAACCTTTTTGAATCAAAGCTTGGGCTAAACGATTTACCCTTTCATTGAATTCTTGAAAAGTAAATCGTCTCTCTTCAAAGATAATAGCTGTTCGTTCAGGAAATTTGTTGGAAACAAGAGTAAGAATCTGGCCAACATTCATCATAACCTTTATCCTTTATTAAATTCGATTATTTTCCCTTTTTATCGGAAGGAGGAAATTTTTCTAAGAATCCAATCATTTACGAAGTCCCAACAGATCTCTCGCCTCTTCAGATGTTGCAGGCTCTTTTCCAAGGATCCGAACAATGGCAACAGCTTTCTCAACTAACTCTTGATTTTGATGGGCACGTTTACCTTTCTCAAGATACCAAGTGTCTTCCATTCCTATCCTAATATGACCCCCCAATAATATCGATTGAGCTAACATGGGGAAGGCATTCTCTCCCACCCCAAATCCGGACCAGATCGCATCGGAGGGCAAGGCTTGCCTCATAAGACACATATAATAGGGTGTAGCCGGAACTCCCCATTTTACTCCCAAACCAATTTGAAACAGCGGAGGGGGCTTTATCTTTCCACTTCTCAAAAGATACTTCCCAATCTCAATATGTCCTAATTCAAAAACCTCTATTTCCGGCTTTACTCCCTTCTCTCCGATCTTTTCGGCCATCCATTCTATATGGGGGAGATAATTGACAAATACATGGGGACCAAAACTCATTGACCCTACATCTAATGAGCAAATCTCGGGTTGCAATTTTAAGACATGCTCAATGCGTTTTTGAGGTGAGGAAAGGGTGGATCCAGCCCCAAAGCCGATGGGATCATCATCCGTAGGAATAAACCGAGCACCAGCACCTGTAGTTAAATTAAGAATCATATTTGAAGATTTCCGAATCCGTTGGACCACCTCTTCATAAAGGTCTAATCCCATCGATGGCTTTCCTGTTTTTGGATCACGCACATGAATATGGGCTATAGCCGCCCCTACTTCATGAGCCTTAAGTGCACTCTCGGCGATCTCCTCTGGAGTGATTGGAAGGCCTTGAACCGAGCGATCACCGAATGAACCAGTCACTGAAACCGTAATAATAACTTTATCACTCATCTCCTCAAATTCAGAAAATTCTATTAAAATAAAAACTATATTGTCAAGGAGTAAAAAATCTCTTTTGGATATAAGGAGTTGACTGAGAGGCTGGAGTTGTCCTAACCTTTTAAAGAGATCATTATTTCTTTAAGAAGGAGTCTGAAATGGTGGAAATTATCAAGGGATATCTTCCCGGATCCATCGGAAGAATTGTGGAACTCCACGGAACCTACTATCATAAAGCCTGGGGATTTGGCTTATTCTTTGAGGCAAAGGTAGCCAGGGAGCTCTCCGAATTTCTCACTCGATTCAATGAGCTTCGGGATGGGTTCTGGACAGTCCGTAAAAATGATCGAGCCGAGGGCTCTATCGC
>JBDOIB010000361.1:0-6911 GCA_041082155.1 Thermodesulfobacteriota bacterium
AATGTCAAGGGGAATGTATTAACGATCCAAGGTGAAAGACTCGATGTTGAACTCTCTAAACGTGTCATTCAAGATCTCTACCTCCTCCTAAAAAAAGGTTACCCACTCTATCCCAATGATATTGATTATGCCATCCGGATGATTTTAGATGACCAGAATATAAATATTGAAGAGATTTTTCTCGATACCATCTATATTTCTTCAAAAAAGAGAGTGATCACTCCTAAAAGTTTAACTCAGAAACAATACATTGATGCGATCCGAAAATATGACCTCGTCATCGGAATAGGTCCCGCAGGGACAGGGAAAACCTATTTAGCTATGGCGATGGCTGTAGCCTCTCTCATGAAACAAGAGGTTGAGCGGATTGTTCTGACTCGACCAGCGGTAGAGGCAGGGGAAAAGTTAGGTTTTTTGCCCGGCAATATGTATGAGAAGGTGAATCCCTATCTTCGTCCTCTCTATGATGCCCTATATGATATGATGGATTTTGAAAGGGCCACCAAACTGGTCGAAAAAGGGGTCATTGAAGTTGCCCCTTTAGCCTTCATGCGGGGTCGAACCCTGAATGACTCGTTTATTATTCTGGATGAAGCCCAGAATACTGGGCCGGAGCAGATGAAGATGTTTCTTACCCGATTGGGATTTAGTTCTAAGGCGGTCATTACAGGGGATATCACCCAGGTGGATCTCCCAGAGAATAAAGTTTCGGGGCTCATCGAGATTCAGGGAATTCTCAAGGGAATAGAAGGAATTGCCTTTATCTATTTTTCAGAGAAAGATGTAGTGAGACATCCTTTAGTCCAGGAGATCATCAAAGCCTATGAAAGAGCGGAAGAAAAGCGCCTCCGTTCAAAGCATTGAACTTCCCTTGAGAAAAGGAATGATGAAGTTGATTAAAAAATTGAGTTTTCTTTTTGGATCACGGCTAGGCAACAATGGCCCCAAACGAAGTTATTGGAGAGAAAAGGTTCATTCTCCTTCCTATCAAAAGTGGCTCATCGGATTGGTCACGGCTTCCCTCCTTACCCTTTTTCTCCTTCCTACCTTAAGTTTGCCCATTAAAGAATACAAAGTAGGTGAGATTGCTACCAAAGAGATAAAATCGGCTCAAGATCTTCTTGTAGAAGATGAAAATTCGACCAAGGAAAAAAGAATCGAGGCAGAGAAATCGGTTCTTTCTGTTTATGATTATGATCCAAACCTTCTGGTGGATGTAGAAAATCGAATTCGGTCAACCTTTATTTTCCTTTCTTCGTCTTTGGAAAAAGGAAAAAATCATGAGTTGGAGATCCAAAGGCAAAGGGAATGGGAAGCTTCCATTCGTCTACCGTTGAACCTAAATGAATGGCATCTCTTAGAGAGAGAAAAATTTAATCCTGCCATAGGTGAGAGAATTTTGAAATTGATCAGCCCCCTCTTCATTAAAGGGATTGTCAATGATAAGGACCTCCTAGATCCCGAAGCCATGAAAGGAGTAATCATTCGAAATATTCAGACCAGGTTGGAAAGAAAGGATGTTCCCCCCTTCAACTTCCTTGATTATAAAGAAGCAAAATCTAAACTTCGGGCAGAAATCGACACCCTCTCCACTCTTTATGGGAAAGAAATGGGAATCCTTTTGATCAAAATCTCGGAACATTTCTTACGTCCCAATCTTACCTTTAATAAAGATGAGACCGAAGCAAGGAAGATAGAAGCCAGAGAGAAAGTCAATCCAGTCTATTTTCAGGTGAAACGGGGAGAGATCATCTTAAGGGCAGGCGAAAAGGTGAAAGAAGAACATCTCCTGAAGCTCAAGGCCTTAAAAAAGGCTCAAGAGAGGAGTCACATCCTTTCTATCCTGGTAGGTCTCATCCTTTTAAGTTTTCTCATTTTAGTGATCCTTCATGAATTCTCCACTAAAAATATTCGAAAGATTGCCCTTTCTCAGAAAGATCTAATCTTCTTCTGTAGCACCCTCATCGGCACGATCGGAACCCTGAAGCTCTTTCAGTTGATCGCTGATATCTTAGGAGGAGAGCTTCTTTCGATCCCCTCTTCCTCGTATCTTTACCTTTTCCCGATAGCCGCGGGGGCCATGCTCATTCGCATTGTTCTTAACTCGGAGGTCGCGATTGTCTATGCCATCCTTTCAAGTTACTTCTCTGCGGTTCTCGTAGGAAATCAACTCTTCTTCTTCATTTTTAGTCTAATCGGGAGTTTAATCGGAGCCCATCGAGTCGCAAGATGTGAACAGCGATCCATTCTGATTAAGGCAGGATGGATTGTTGGGGGAGTGAATATCCTGATGATCCTCTCCTACTATCTGATTTCTGGAACTCCATTGAGAATGACCCTCCTTTCGGACGGCATCCTGGGATTTTTAGCCGGTCCCCTCTCATCCGTTTTACTATTAGGAATTACACCCTTTGTGGAAAGCTTATTTAATTATACCACGGATGTCAAACTTCTCGAACTGGCCAACATGGATCATCCTCTCCTGAAGGATATGGCCATGCAAGCTCCTGGGACTTACCATCACAGTATTATCGTTGGGAGTCTGGCAGAAGAAGCTGCCAAATCCATTTCTGCCAATCCTTTATTGGCCAGAGTGAGTTCCTACTATCATGATATTGGAAAGCTAAAAAAACCTCTTTATTTTGTTGAAAATGCGATAGGAATAGAGAATCGACACGACCACCTTTCTCCCTATATGTCGAGCCTCATCCTGGTCTCCCACTTAAAAGATGGCGTCGAACTGGCCCTTGAGAATCGATTGGGGGAAAGGATTACCAATATCATCCGACAACACCATGGGACAAGCCTGATCGCCTATTTTTATCAAAAGGCAAAAGAAAAAGAGAATCCTGAGATGAATTCCATTGAGGAGAAAGATTTTCGTTATCCAGGGCCAAAACCCCAAACCAAAGAAGCTGGAATCGTGATGCTCGCTGATGCCGTGGAAGCTGCCACTCGAACCCTTACGGACCCCACTGCCTCCAGGCTTCGGGGATTGGTTCAACAGATCATTCAAAACTTTTTCTTGGACGGTCAGCTGGAAGAATGTGAATTGACCTTAAAAGATCTTCAGAAGATTGAAGAGAGTTTTAGTCGAAGCCTCACAGCCATTTTCCACCAAAGGATTAACTATCCAACGCCTTCTTTCATAGAGCTTCAAAAAAAGAAAAGCGATGAAAATTTGGATCAAAAACCAGCAAAAACTTACTCCTTTAGACTCAAGAAAGATAAAAAGAGCGGCCCAAAAGATATTGACCAACTTAGGACTTCCTGAGGCTGAGCTCAGTATTCTGTTGGTCAATGATCAACAGATTCGAGAAATGAACCGAAAATATCTGGGAAGGGATAGACCTACCAATGTCCTTTCCTTCTCCATGAAGGAAGGGAACCATTCTTCTCTTCACCCCCATCTGCTCGGGGATCTGGTGATTTCTATTGAGACAGCCAAACGGGAATCGAGAGCCTGGGGGCTCAATCCAATGGAGATGATAACCCTTTTGATGATCCATGGGATTCTTCATTTGATTGGATATGAACATGAGTCCAGTCGAAGAGAAGCCAGGAAGATGGCTGCTAAACAGAAGGAATTATTCCAAAGGGTGATAGGAGGTTAGAAAGATTAGTTGAAGATCCAGAGTTTACGGATAAGATTAAAGCGTTTAAGAGATAAAGTTTCTTCAGGGCTCATCGAAGAAGGAGAAACCCTTTCTTTTAATTTTAAGAATCCCCCATAATCGACCCATTGTAAGAGAGGGAAAAAATAACGATAAAATAATCCTCCCACCTTCAATGAGATACTGCTATTAAAGTCAATCAGATAAGGTTCTCCTTTCTCGGTCACAAGAATATTTCCTTTGTGTCTTAAATCTAAATGGGCAATTCCCCTCAGATGAATTTCATCAAGGATCTTTTTGAGATTAGAGAAAAAAGAGGAGGGAAGATTTTCATTCCTTCCAATAGGCCTCCCGGGAATAAATTCTAAGGCAAAGGCAAATCGATCGATTCTTTTTAAAGGTTTTGGAATCCCTTTGATCCCGTTTAATTTTTCATAAATCTTCCATTCCTTCTGAATTAACCACCAACCCAAAGTCCATCGGAAGAAAAAATTTCTTTCTCGAACATCTTTAATGATATAAGAGCAGCCTTCAATCTCTATCCTATTCAAATCAGGTTTTCCAAACCTTCCTTTAACCAAGTTGATAGAATGTTTTTCAATCTCTTTCCGATCCATATTTTAGAAATTTAAAACACTCTGCCCCAATAAGGTCGGCTCAAAATCAATATAATTCCTCCAATGATCATCAAAAGGATTCCCTCTTCACTATTCTCTATGAAATGTTTAAAGCGCCAGGGAACCTTCTCCTTTGAATAAGGATTAATTCTAGGAATATAATCCGGGACCTTCTGATCATAATCCTCAAATTGTTCACCAAAGAGCCTTCTTAGGCGATCTCCTTCAACCTTCTTCTTATAGGGGATATAATGAAAACAGAACATCAGGGTCGAGGCGGCAAGGAGATAGATATTATCGGCCATAATACAGAAGCCTGTGGTAATCAAGATCGTTCCAATATAAAGGGGATTCTTCACATAACTATAAGGGCCACTGACCGTAAGGACTTCATTCTTCTGAAGATGGCCTGCAGCCCAGATTCGGATCCCCTCCCCTATGAAAATCAGGATCACTCCAATTAGACTTCCTATGAAATTAGGTTTGGCAAAAAGGACTAACAGAATGGCTCCAATAAAAAGGGGAATTCTTTTTAACCGATGCTTCATGGGGAGACTCCTTCTTCTAGGATTGAACTGACAGGGATCTTTTCTTCTTTTTATAAATAAAATAGAGATTTCTGGAATAGATAAAATTTCCTGGAAGGTAGGCTAAAATAAAGACCGGATCCATTCTGTGAATGGCATAGACGAGAACGATGAGTCCTCCTGCAAGACTAAAATACCAGAATGAGACAGGAATGACACTTTCTTTTTTCTTCTCGGAAGCAATCCACTGAACAATGAATCGCATGGTAAACATGGCCTGCCCGATGAATCCGAAGATAAGCCAGAAATCCAACTGGAAGGTAGGATACCTCAGGGAAAGATCCCTTAAAAAATTTGAAACAAAACCAAATATAGCTTCCATTTTAAATCTTCTCCTCGATTTCATAGTGAATACGGCGACTCTTCATCCATCTCACTGCTAAAAGATCGATGAAGGCACGCCAGGCACGATTTCGAATATTATACTTTGATTGGCCAAACCTTCGTGGATGATGAGTCACAGGAACTTCAATAATCCGGTACCCCTGCATCTTTACAAGGGTGGGAAGAAACCGATGCATTCCATTGAAGACCGGGATCTCCATGATACATTCCCTTTTAAAGGCCCGGAGGGTACAGGCACTATCTTTAATGGCTTCTCCACTCACCCAATTACGAATAGCATTTGCAATCTTGGATGAGATCTCTTTTAACCAGGGATCCTCCCTTTTTGTTCTCCAGCCTGTCGCCATGTCATAGACCTCTAAATATTTTAGCAATTTAGGGATGTCCTCGGGATCATTCTGGTGATCCGAATCCAGTGTCACGATGATTTCCCCTCGGGCTTCCTTTAGTCCTACAAAAAGGGCGGTACTCAAGCCCCGATTCTCCTTTAATCTAAGAATTTTAATAAAAGGATATTTAGAACCGAAATCTCTAAGAATCTCTCGACTCCTATCCTTACTTCCCTCATCTACAAAAATGATCTCGAATGGGGATCCCAGTCGTTTAAGAACCTCTATCAATTTAGGGATCAGGATTGGAAGATTTCCTTCCTCATTGTAAACTGGAACGACGACAGAAATTTCGATAAATTTAGCTGATCCCATATGTCTTACCGATTTGAAATCAGGACAATATCATCATCGCCCACACTTCGGCGGGCAATCCATTCTATGTTAGGTTTGTCCTCCATCTCTTGAAGTTTTAAAAAATCTTTAAATTTGAGAAGGCAAAAGACCCTTTCATTGGAATTCAAGAAGTGAAGAAGATCCTCCTTGGTTTCTAATTCCAAAATAGGAACAATTCCTGTATAAAAATTATAAGGACCCACACCAAATCCATGATAGATTCCTATCCTTTCTCCAGGTTGAATCCTCGAGGTCACCTCTTGGCAGATAAACCGTGCAGACTTGTAAGGATTGATGATTGGGAAAATAACCCTTTCGATATAAAAGAACCCGATGGCCATCATTGCCACGATGACGAAAAAAAGTGAAGCTCGAAATCTGATTCGATAAAGGAAAATGAGAAGAAGGCTTCCTCCTATAAGGAGAAAGGTGATGGGGAGGCTATAAGAAAAATAAGAGGAAAATTTCTTAGAGATGATCCAAGGAAGGGCTGCGCCAAGAATCAGAGTCAGAACCGTCCATCCGTAAAGAGGAATAGCTAACCATTCCTGGCGAAAGGAATCAAACGAAGAGGAGATAAAATCATCCCAAAGCTTTCCAACCATCAATGAAACAGAGGGGAAAAGTGGAAGAAGATAAAGTCCCCTCTTCCCTTTGGAAACAGAAAAAAACAAGAAAATCACTAAAAACCATATTAATAAGAAAAGATTCTCCTTACTCTGATGACCTCCATCTTTTGAAAAAAGATAGACGATGGCTCCTGGAAGAAAAATTGTCCAAGGTAAAAAATCGATAGGAAAATTATAAAGATAGTAATAAAAAGGTCGAATGTGACTGGAACCTCTTGCAAAGCGATCCACAGTATGAAGAAGGAGGGTTTCTTGCAGAAACTCTTTTCCTCCTTTAAGGAGAGCGGGAAGATACCAGGAAAAGATAATCGCCAGACAAAGGATCATTCCTGAAAGGAGTCTCATCCTTTTGATTCCATTCCAATCCTTGAGAATGCCGAGATAAATCAATGAA
>JBDOIB010000383.1:0-1949 GCA_041082155.1 Thermodesulfobacteriota bacterium
ACATAACTTGCTCCAGCGGCTTTTACCAAACGACAAAGATCAAAAGGAGGATAAGGATTTCCCTCATCTGTGGTTGAAGTCTTTGATCCTTTGGGTGTCGTCGAGGCCACCTGACCTCCTGTCATCCCGTAGATCATATTATTGGCACAGACCACTTTAAGATCGAGATTTCTCCTTGCGGCATGGATCAGATGATTTCCACCAATAGAGGAAAGATCTCCATCTCCGCTGATGACCAACACGCAAAGATCAGGATTGAAAAGTTTTGCTCCAGTGGCAAAGGCCAAGGCCCGCCCATGGAGGGTATGAAGGGTATCTCCATTATAGTGCGGACTTGGAATCCAGGCCGCGCATCCAATTCCAGAGACAAAAAGCATCTTATTCATATCCATCTGAAGCTCATCGATGGCTCTTAGAATGAGACCCATAAGGATTCCATGTCCACAACCAGGACAGAAAGGAGTCGTCTTGATCCCTGGCCGAATGTATTTCTCTAATGCTCTAACCATCTTTGACCCCTGCTAAGTTCAAATCAACTTCACAGAGCGTTCAATACCTCTTTAATTTTTTCAGGACGGATGATTTCACCATTCGTTTGAGTAAAAGGGATGACCTCGCAGGCACAATACTTCCTCGCCTCACCTGCAACCTGACCTAAATTCATCTCGGGCACTAAAATCTTTCGAACCCTTTTTCCAAGTTCCAATACCTTCTCGTCCGGGAAAGGCCAGAGGGTTTTGAGCCTCATCATTCCAATCCTTCGGCCTTCTTTTCTCAACTCCTTTACTGCATAGAGGCTGCTTCGAGCCGTAAAGCCATAGGAAAGGATTGCAATTTCGGCTTCTTCTAAGAAGTATTCTTCGGTTTCAATAATTTCTTTTTTGTGGTTCAATACCTTCTGGTTGATCCTCTGAACGAGTTTAGAATGAACCTCGGGATCATCCGTCTTTCGATATCCGAAGGCATCATGAGTGGATCCGGTCACCAGAAGTCTTTCTCCTTCTCCAAAAGAGGGCATGGGAGGAACCCCATCAGACTCTTCTGTTCCAAAAGGAGGGGCCCCTTTCTGTTTTTTACGATTCCAGATCTCAATCTTATCAGGAATCCTGATGGTCTCTCTGAGATGACCCACGGCTTCATCTGCCATTACAAAAGCTGGAACCCGATATCTCTCACTAAGATTAAAGGCCTTTATGGTAAAGTCATACATTTCCTGAGAGGACCATGGAGAGAAAGCGATGACTTGGTAGTCCCCATGGGAACCCCATTTCGCCTGCATAATATCTCCACTTCCCACTCTTGTGGCCTGACCTGTACAGGGACCAGCCCTTTGGACATCCACAATCACACAGGGGGTCTCGGTAAATGCTGCATACCCGATGGCTTCTTGCATCAAACTGAATCCCGGCCCTGAGGTGGCCGTCATGGCCTTAGCCCCTGCCCATGAGGCTCCGATCACCGCACAGATCGAAGCAATCTCATCCTCCATTTGAATAAAAACCCCTCCCACCTGCCTTAATCGGAGAGCCATTCGTTCCATTAATTCACTCGATGGAGTGATGGGATAACCTGCATAGAATCGGCATCCAGCAGCGATGGCCCCTTCCGCTGAGGCCTCATTTCCTGAAAGGTAATGAGTGCCCTTAAGGAAACTGTATCGGTGCCCCTTATTTGGCATCTTTTCTCCTTCGGTTTTTATAAAAAAATTCTTGACAAATATTAAATTAAAAGGGATAAATAAATCAATAGATCCTTGAAGGAGGTGATGAGGCATGGCCTGCGGAGTAAAAAGCTGTGGGAAAACCAAAAAGACAGCCAAGACGCCAAAGGGAAAGAAAAAATCATAGGAGAGAGTAAAAAAACTTTTTTCTTGACAGAGGGTTAAAATTTTGTTATCCACTTTAAGGTATTTTCCAGCCTTTTTAGGGTGTGGATCTTAAAGATTACAG
>JBDOIB010000403.1:0-11628 GCA_041082155.1 Thermodesulfobacteriota bacterium
GATCAAGGGGGTTCTTCTTTCTAATCAAAGGTAAAATATCATCTAAGTCCAAGGCCGTTCCCCCACCGAAATATTTACATAGACTCCGATAAATGGCTTCTCGGTCATCCGTAAAATCTAAGATATCACGGCCTCCCATCGGAGCATCACTAAAGTTATAGACCGCAACCTTTGAATCGTTCCTCAAGTAGGCATTGGTTGCACAGGCAGCCCCTAAGACAGCATAAGAGAGGTTCTTTCTGGGATTAATCATACTTCCAGAGGAATCAATTATAATGAGGCAATCAGGAGCCCCCTCAATCTTCAACCTTCCTTTCCCTTCCTTCTTCTTCCAGACCTGGGTAATTCCGGGCATGATTTTCCCAAAACTGGTCCAGATATCTATATCTTGATAAGGGGATCCCACTTCCCAGGGATAATGGGAATGGGGATGAAGATTTCCTCCTTTTTCTAAGGGAAGTTTCCTTAAAGGAATTGAATAATTTTCGGCTAACTTCATGTAAAAAAGGATATCGGCGTCAATCGGAGCACTTCGACCTCTTCCCATCCCACCTTCTGCGCCGTAGCCTACCTCTTTTAACTCTTCAGAAAAATCTTCGACCACCTCTCGAAATTGAGCCAAATCCATGGTTTTTCGAGCGTACTCTCGCAGCCCACTATCAATCTCTTCAAACGAATAATGATCTAAATCATGCTCTCCTTGTGGATTTGAATCTCCTTTTCCTCCTTTCCCTCTCTGTTCCTTTTGTTCCGCTACAATCAGGGGCTTGAGGGACCGAGCAAACTTACGAATGCTCTCGGGCCATCGAGAGCGGTCCAGATAAGGAATTCGCATGAGTCTCCGAACGATCTCGGCCTGAGGTGGAGTCTCTTTCTTTGAACTGGAGATTCCGAGATCAACCCCCCAAATTTTTTCATAGAGGGATTGAATCACCTCTTGAATCGGCCCCTTTTTAAGATGCCGATGGAGCTCGGGGATCTGGGTAGAGCGATGCTTGACACAATGAGTATCAGCCACGACATCAATGAAATAGTTTGCGACCCTTTTGGCCGCCTCTTTCTCTCCCATGACTTTTTTGGCTTCGGCATAAATCATCAGGTGGGTCTGAAAATCCCATGGACAGAACGTATAATGGGTAATCCCATGATCCAGGAGGGCCTCCATGACCTCTTCTTTGGGCATCTTCCCCTCCATGGAAGCGATGAAAAAAGGATTGAGGGTCATCACCTTATCTTTGATCTCCAACCCAACTCCTTCACTATTCTCTTCCCCCTCCTCGAGAGCTTCTTTGATCGGTTTAATCTGGGGCATCGGAAGTTCAGGGTACAGATGTTTCTTTCTAAGCCGAGGCCAAATCTCCTCAAGGATTTCTTGGAGTTTTTTTTCTTCCATTGGAGATGAAACCTTTTATTTATTAATAGTAGTGATTAGGATATCGGCTCTTCCCGGGATAAATCAGCTTATCCCTTTCAAAAATCTTTCCCTCGACCACATTGCCCAATCCTCTGACTCTTCCTCCCACATAGATCTCTCCCCCCATCATCCACTCCCCGGTATGAAGACCTACATTCTTTTTCACCAAAATCTTTCCCGACCTCATTCCCGCTCCGGTCCAGTTCTTCGCACTTCCTTCAATCACCAACTCTCCACCTTCAAGGCTGATCCCTGTAAAATCGCCTGTATCTCCTTCGATGACCATTCGTTTATCCTTCGGAAGGCGAAACCCGATCAGGTTAATCTCCGTCTTAAGTTCAGAGAGTTTCAACACAATCTCATCCTCTTTGGCATAGTTACATAGGGCTGAGATATAGATCCCCGCAGGCCCCGGAATGAGATAAGGAATCCTGTGGGTATTCTCCAGGGCAAAACAGAACTCCTCGATATCTTCCGCCGTATAGTCGATCTCCCGGATATAGCGTTCTGCAACCTCGTAGGCCTTGATAATCGTATTATATTGCACCATCCACACCAGTTCTTTGGCTTCCTCTTCCAGAAGCTTCTCATATCCCAATCTTATTTTATCCATCACCAATTCACTGGACTGGACGATATGATCCAAGGGGATCTCCCTTTTCTTAAACACAAAGGACTGGAATTCTTCGAAAGGGTTTTGAGGCTTCAGACTCTCTTTGGATAGAGTTCGGAGAGGGGGTTTTTTCTGTGAATGATTCGGTTTCATTTCCTCTGTAGATTTATCTTTAACTTCTTCGTCCAAGGGCATCTTTTCGAATCTCAACATAAAGAGGATGATCTCCCTCCAGAGGTTCAAGGGACTCCCCTTGAAAGATTTTTGATCCAATCGCTAACGCATCTTTTAAATGATCTCCCTGCTCTCGATATCTCTGGGCGACCATTTTAACAGCCTCCTTGGCCAGGTAGATCTGGAAAGGATCATCCCTCTTGGCTTTCTCCTTCTGAGAAAGGACTTGATCTTTCCACTGAATTCGATGAGAAAGGGTGTAAGGCATCACGGCTTTTACATGCTCAATATCAATCTCCGAATCCCTTAACAGCCATGCCAGACCCTGAGCATAGAGTTTAATCGAAATGGGGAGTCGGTTGGAGGCACAGTTTTTAATCTGATGGCAGAGATATCCTGTATAATGGCATCCCTCCTCACAGCTCTCCACAATCCTCTTCTGCCCATAGCGATCACAGAAGGAGAGCTCTGCCAGAAGCATCCGGGTAAAGGCACTGGCATCTAAATCAAACTCCATGGCTTCAATTTCTGATCGAATCCTCTCACGATCTTCCTTTCGAAGAGGTCTTACTCCGATCGTCTTAGAGAGATACTCTCCAAAGGCATTGCAGATCTCCTCGGCCTGGGCCATCTTTTTCTCATAAGACACCTTCGAAGTAAGAACTCGATAGAGTTCCTTCTCAAATTTTGGGTGCCTTAAGATCTGATCCTTCCCCTTGCTCTTCCCGATGAGAAACGAAAGATTGGGACCCGGATATCTTGATTCCACCATGACATCAAAGCGGTCTACCAGTGGAGCAATTAACGTATTGGTCCCCCCATCCTGATAATTGGCTGTGGCAAATAAACAATACTCCTCGTTGATGATCATCTCATTGAGATATTCCCAGTTTCCTCGATCCACTCCATCCAGGATCATGCTCTGTTTGGTTTCTGGAAGACGGTTGATCTCATCCACGATCTTGATCGGAATCTGGGAAAAATAGCTCCATACCACATCTTCCTGCCCCTGGTTGAGTTTTCCCAGATCGGGTCGACCGATAATCTTCTCTTCTGTCTGTTCAGGATGACCTGAAACCTCACTCCCCCAGATCATTCCCAATGGATATTGATAAAGAAGGGACCCTACAAATTCAGCCGAAGTCGTTTTTCCCAGCCCGGGTTCTCCAATGATCAATTCTTTTCCTTGGACTAACCCCGTTAACAGACCAAAGAGGATGGTGGAGTTAAAATTTTCTCCTTTAATCTCAAGATCAGGTCGATTAAAATAGAGGCGGGAATTAATAAATTGATAGAGCTCCATGACCTGAGTTTGATACCCGTTGTCTTTCATCTTTTTTTACCCTTTCTTTTTTCTTTCTTTAAATATAATAACATGCTCTTCCCCTTTTAGACAAGAAAAGGGAGAACTCCTCCAGCTCCATTCAGAATAAGAAGTGAAGAGTTTCTGCGATTAAACTTATGGCTCTTTCTCTTGAGAGGGCTGGGTCAGGGCTTCTTTTTCTTTAGGATCGATAAACCTCACCTTCCCGGCTGCAATCTCACGGAGGGCATTGACAATGGGCCGATTATCTGTCTCCACCAGGGGCTTTGCCCCCTTCATCAACATTTTTGCCCTCCGGGCAGCCAAAATCACCAGTTCGAATCGGCTCTCCACCTTCTTCAAACAATCTTCAACGGTGATTCTTGCCATCCTCCACCTCCCATTGATCTAAAATTTGACGGAGCATTCCTTCCTTCTCCCGACGACATCGTTCAGCCAAGACGATGGCTTTCAGGGTGTCCAAAGCCTCCTCCATCTGGTCATTCAAAACGACATAGTGAAATCCAAAAGCCTCTTCCATATCTCTCCTCGCATGGGCCAGTCGATATCGAATTTGCTCATGGGAATCTAATCCCCTCTGGAGCAATCGTTCCTGAAGGGAATGAAAGGAAGGCGGAAGAAGATAGATCAGGACGGCTTCTATCCCCTTCTCTTTGACCTTTTTAGCTCCCTGGGTATCAATATCCAGAATTAAATCGATTCTTTGATGGGTCAACCTCTCGACAAAGGATCGAGAAGTTCCATAATAATTCCCCAAGACTTCTGCCCATTCTAAAAATTCGTCGCGCTCTACCATTTCTTTAAAACGGTCATGAGACACAAAATAGTAATCCTCTCCATCTCGTTCGTTGGCCCTGGGGGAACGGGTGGTATAGGAGATGGAGAACTGAAGATCAGGAATCTGCTCGATCAATTTTCTTGCAAGGGTGGTCTTGCCGGTTCCAGAAGGAGCGGAGATGACAAAAAGGATTCCTTTTCCGTATCTTTTCCTCATATTCCCTCTCTCCTGAAGGGATTTTTTTCTCTTATTCGATGTTCTGCACCTGCTCCCTTATCTTCTCCAGTTCGCTTTTAATCTCGACCACCCGCTGGGAGATCCCTGCATCATTGACCTTGGAACTGAGGGTGTTCGCCTCACGATGGATCTCTTGGATGAGAAAATCCATCTTTCGACCCACGGATTCTTCCTCCGTGAAAAGTTTAGTCAATTGGCTGAGATGACTCTCGATTCGAACGATCTCTTCGGTAATATCCATCCGTTCGGCCAGAAAAGCAACCTCCTGTTGGAATCTTAAAAGATCCACTTCCTCCCCGGCAAGCAAATGTTGAAGCCTTTCTTTGAGTCGATGCTGGTATTGCTCTATATGAAGGGGAAAGGTTTTTTTAATCTCACCTAACTGTTCGATGATTCGATGGGTTCGTTCTTTAAGATCCCTGACGATGATCTCGCCTTCCGAACGTTTCATTTCATCCATGGTTCGAAGGGCTTGATGAAGAATGGGACGAACTTCCTCCCAATGGGTTTCAATCTCCACAGGTTCCTCTTTTGTCACGATAATATCAGGTAGAGAGGCCAAAAGCTCCAGAGTGATCTCTCCCTTCAGTTGAAATTGATCCTTCAGGGTTTCAAGGATTCGAAGATACTGTTCGGCAAATTTCAGATCCACCGTCAGCTCGGGTCTCTTCTCTCCATTGCCTTCTATTTTTAAGACAAAATCAATCCTTCCTCTGGAGACATAGGATCGGATAAGTTCCTTAATCCGGGGTTCCAAAGTCATCCATCCCTTAGGAAGTTTAATATTGATATCACAATAACGGTGATTCACCGATCGAGATTCGACCAAAACCTTCCCTAAAGCCGTCCTTCCTTCTGCTCTTCCAAACCCAGTCATTGATTTTAACATAGAAGGTTTTTCCTTTCTCTGAGATTCTGGAGATAGACTCTTCTTAGTTGATTAAAAAGTTGGATGACCTTCTCCTCCCGATAATCTGGATAGGTCCATTCGAGAGGCTGATAGGACTTATTTCGAAAGATCAAGGTGAGATCTGCGTAAATTCCGTCTCGAAGATAAGGCCGATGAGTATAGCCTTTCGTAGTGGCGAGAATCACATGTTCCATGCAGAGGTAGCCTGGGTCAATATTAATTTGGCGCTTCCCATCTGGTTTAGCCCACTGTTGTTCTAACCAATTTGTTCTCCGTTTAATTTCAGGGAGTTGTTCTCTGGGAATAAGATGTTTAAAAGTGATAAAATGACGAAAAAGTCCACTTCCCATCTCAGGGGTGTAATAATCTGTATGGTGAAAGGAAAACCTTTCACTGATAAAATCGACGGGTCCGAAATCGCAGGAAAGGCCTTTTATTCCCTGTTCAATCCACTGATCGCTCGAGGTGATCAGACTCATAAAGAGTTTTGCCGGCTTGGGTTCTCTCGGTTGCCCCATCTTTTAAGTCTCTCTCCAGATAGAGGAAGAATTCCTTATTTCCCTTGGGCCCCTGGAGAGGAGATTCCATCACTCCAAGGACTCGAAGTCCCAACTGTTTACAAAATCCTGTGATTCTTTCGATCACTTTCTGATGAAGGAGGGGGTCTCTCACGACTCCTCCTTTTCCGACCTCTCCTTTTCCAACTTCGAATTGAGGTTTAATCAGGATGAGAAGGAATCCCCTCTGTTTGAGAAATGTAAGAAGATGAGGGAGAAACTTCTCCACCGAAATAAAAGAAGTGTCCACCAGGATTAAATCCACTTCTTCCCCGACCTCGGATTTTTTAAGAAATCGAATGTTCCTCCTTTCGAGATTAACCACCCGGGGATCGTTTCTGAGTTTCCAAGCTAATTGTCCATAGCCTACATCCACCGCATAGACTCTTTTGGCTCCCCTCTGAAGAATGCAGTCGGTAAACCCTCCGGTCGAGGCCCCCACATCAAGGACGACCATCCCTGATGGATCGATTCTAAACTCCCGGAGGGCCCCCTCTAATTTCATACCTCCCCGACTCACATAAGGACATCCCTCTTCCCGAAGCTCAATCTTAGACTCCTTCTTCACCAAGGCCCCAGGCTTCTCTATCCTCTCTCCATTGACCAGAACCTTTCCTTCCATAATTAAACTTCTCGCCTTCTCCCTACTCTGAGCAAGGCCTTTCATGAGGAGGATCTTATCTAACCTCTCTTTCACTGGATGGGTGGGCATTTCCATAGGATCTGATTTATTTGGGATTAGGCTGAACAGCGCTAAGAGATGGGGGCTCTAATTTAGAAATAATAGATTCAGAAAACCTCTTCTTCAACATCTCCTGAAGTTCCTCAACTATACCCCTCTCGTTTATTCGATACTTTCCCCTGAGGATGGACTGAGATCCATGCTCAACGAATATATCCGGAATTCCTAATCGGTGGACTTCAATCTCAAAAAGGCCTCTCTCCTGAAAAAGTTCAAGGACCGCGCTTCCAAATCCCCCCTGGAGAACATTCTCCTCCACTGTAAGGACCATTCCTGTTCGTTTGGCCCAGTCACAAATCAGATCTCCATCGAGAGGTTTTAAAAACCTGCTGTTAATCACAGCCACTTTTATTCCCATTTCATCAAGCCGCTCAGCCGCCAAAAGAGAGGGATAGACAGTAGAGCCTATGGCAAGAATGAGGGCATCGGTTCCTTCTCTCAGAAGTTCCCCTTTTCCAATCTCTATGGTTTGGAGGATTTCATCCATCTTTACTCCAATACCCTTTGACTTCGGATATCGGAAGGCCACAGGTCCCTGATACTCTACAGCCGTCTTCATCATGTGTCGAAGTTCATTTTCATCCTTAGGAGCCATAACGATCAGGTTTGGAATATGTCTGAGATAAGAGAAGTCAAAAAGGCCGTGATGGGTTGGCCCATCTTCTCCAACAATCCCTCCCCGGTCGAGGGCAAATACAACGGGGAGGTTCTGGAGACACACATCCTGAAGAACCTGATCGTAGGCCCTCTGTAAAAAAGTGGAGTAGATGGCAACCACAGGTTTCATTCCTTCCAGAGCGAGTCCTGCGGCAAAGGTGACTGCATGTTGCTCGGCAATGCCGATATCATAAAACCGATCTGGGAATCTTCGGGAAAACTCTTCCAGGCCTGTCCCACTCTGCATGGCCGCTGTGATCGCTATAATCCGTCGATCCTCTTTTGCCAGTTCACAAAGGGTTTGACCAAAGACTTCGGTATAGGTTGGAGGAGAGTGGGTCTTTGAGGAGATAGGCTCTCCTGTC
Source organism: Thermodesulfobacteriota bacterium (assembly GCA_041082155.1). Lineage (GTDB taxonomy): Bacteria > Desulfobacterota > BSN033 > BSN033 > UBA1163 > CALIBK01. The sequence goes on from JBDOIB010000403.1 coordinate 7,772, forward strand.
TCTATTTTAAAAGGCGATATGCTATGATATCGGGAGGGATCCCTCTCAGCAGGAGGATATCCTTTCCCTTTTTTGGTAATGACATGAACTAAAATCGGCCCTTTCAGGTTCTTAACATTTTGAAAGGTCTCAAGGAGATAATCCAGCCGGTGTCCATCAATGGGACCAATATATTTTAAACCCAACTCCTCAAAGAGGAGTCCAGGCATGAGAAATCCTTTTAGAGACTCCTCCGCCTGTTTGGCAAACCGCAGGACCGATTTTCCAATACTGGGGAGGGTTTCGAGAAAAGATTTAATCTCTTCTCGAAAACGATTCACGAATTGCCCTGTCATCAATCGGTTGAGATAAGAAGAGAGAGCGCCTACATTGGGGGAGATGGACATTTCGTTGTCATTCAACACCACAATAAGATCCTTTTCGATATGACCTACCTGATTAAGACCCTCAAAAGCCAGACCTGCGGTCATGGATCCGTCTCCGATAATGGCAATGACTCTCCCCGTTTCTCCCTTCATCCGTCTGGCTTCAGCCATCCCGAGGGCTGCAGAAATGGAGGTTCCACTATGCCCTGAGTCAAAACTGTCAAAGGGACTCTCATCCCTTTTCGGAAAACCACTGAGCCCCTGATATTGCCTCAGGGTCCGAAACCGCTCTCGCCTGCCGGTCAAAAGTTTATGGGCATAACTCTGGTGACCCACATCCCATACGAGTTTATCTGGAGGAAGATCAAAGACATGATGGAGGATGACCGTTAACTCCACCACCCCCAGATTGGAGGAAAGGTGCCCTCCGGTCTGCGAGACGGTAGAGATGATCTCCTCCCGGATCTCTTCACAGAGAGTGGCCATTTCTTCGAGATCTAATTTTTTCACATCCGATGGATAACGAATATGGTCAAGCAATTTAGCCATGGATCAATATTCCCTTGCGATCATGAACCGAGCAATGGCTCTTAAGGGTTCAACCTCTGGTCCAAATCGATTTAACGACTCGATAGCAGATTCGGTCAATTCCTGGACTGTGCGTCTTGAAACTTCCATTCCTAAGAGAGATGGATAGGTGGCCTTTTTCCGGCTCTGATCACTTCCCGTGTTTTTCCCAAGCCGCTCTTTATCCCCCTCCACATTCAAAATGTCATCCACGATCTGAAAGGCCAGACCCACCTTCTCTCCATAAGTGGTAAAGGCTTGAAGAACCTCCGGACTTCCTCCAGCCAGTTTCACTCCTGTTCGAACGGAGGCTCGAATGAGTGCCCCTGTCTTATTTTGATGAATGGCCAGCAGGGTAAGGGGATCGATGCTTTTTCCTTCAGACTCCACATCCAAGACCTGCCCTCCTATCATCCCGAAGATCCCCGCGGCCTGGGCTACCTCATTGACAATCTCCAGAACGACCCGGGCTTCATGAGAGGATGGCTCGGTCATCAATTTGAACGCCTCGGTGAGCAGGGCGTCTCCTGCCAGAATTCCAATGGCCTCTCCAAAGACCTTGTGGCAGGTGAGCTTGCCTCTTCGATAATCATCGTTGTCGATAGCCGGGAGATCATCATGGATCAGTGAGTAGGTATGAATCATTTCCAGGGCGCAGGCAAAGGGCAGAATTCCATCACCCTTCCCTCCCACAGCTTCAAACGAGGCGATACAGAGAATGGGCCGAATTCTCTTTCCTCCATTTAAAAGACTGTAGCGGATAGCTTTGACAATGGTATCAAAATATCCATCTTCTCCCCTCTTCAGGACCGGACTTACAAAATATTGATCCAGAGCTCGGTCAACCAATTCCTTTTTTTCTTTAAGATATCGCTTAATATCCATTCCTTAGAAAGCCCTTGAAACTTTTTTATTCTTCCCCTTCTTCAGGGAGATCTTCCTCTGATGAAGAGGATTCTCTATTGCTCGAGGAGGGTTCAAATGGTTCAGGCCTCAACACACCATTCCTCCCCTTCATCAAAATCTCAACCTTCTTTTCAGCCTCATCCAGTTTTTGATTACAGAATCTGGAAAGGCGGATCCCTTCTTCAAAGAGCTTTAAAGACTCCTCAAGGGAGATCTCTCCTTCCTCTAATTTTGACACAATCTTCTCTAATTTCTTTAAGGCTTCTTCAAATTTCTCTTTGGGCATCTGAGATCCTAATAAAAATAAATTTTATCTTCTTATTATCCTAATCGTCAAGTCATCTCAATCTTTTCTCGTTCTTTCTCACTTATGAGAGAAGAATAGGCCTAATGATTCCTACTTTTCAGTGAGGATTACCTTTTCGACCTTACATGTTAATGCTCCCCGATAAAGCCTTACTTCCACCTGATCCCCTTTTTTGACTTCACTGGAATCCCTTAAGATTTTAAGAGAGGGTAATTTTCGTGTAATACTATAACCTCTCTGAAGGACGGAAAGGGGGCTTAACGATTCTAACTTCCCTAAGATGCCGTGGAGCCTTTCTCTTTTAAGCTCCATTAATCTCTTTATTCTTTGGACGATTTCTTTTTCAGTTTCATGGAGGGAGGATCGCAGAATCTTGATTTGATGCATAGGACTTCGAAGCAGTGTCCGTTGCTCGAGAAAGGTGGTCCTTTCTCTTTTTCTTTTCACCTCGTTGAGGATGGATCTCTCGATCCGGTGAGAAAGATCATCGACCCTTATAAAAAGATCCTCGATTCTCTTTTTGGGATGGATTAACCGTCTTCTCAAATAGGCAATACTCTTTCTCATCCCTTCTAAGTTCTGGAGGATCTGGTTTTGTAAACGATCCCTCAGCGATCGGAGGGTTCTCATTAATTCCCTTTTTTCTTTGACCACCAGTTCCGCTGCCGCCGAAGGCGTGGGAGCCCGGAGGTCAGCCACAAAGTCTGAAATCGTATAATCGGTTTCGTGACCCACCGCAGAGATGATTGGAATTTTAGACCGGTAAATGGCCCTGGCAACCTCTTCTTCATTGAAGGCCCAGAGGTCTTCAAGGGATCCACCTCCTCTGCCTAAGATGATCACATCCACGTTCTTCATCTTATTGAAATACCGAATCGCTTCAGCCATCTCCCGGGAAGCGCCTTTTCCCTGAACCCGAACTGGATAAAGGAGAATTCCTACATTCTCAAACCTCCGGTGAATAATATGAATCATATCACGAATGACAGCTCCCGTCGGGGAGGTAATAATTCCAATGGTCTGTGGAAGGAGGGGAATCGGCTTTTTATGGGAAGGATCAAAGAGCCCTTCCTTCTCAAGTCTCTCTTTGAGTTGGAGAAAGGCAAGCTGGAGAGCTCCAATTCCCTTGGGTTCCATCTCCTCGAGGATGAGCTGATATTCTCCTCTCTTCTCATAAAGGCTTACCCTTCCTCTGCAGATAATATGGAGGCCATCCTCTGGAATGAAACGAAGCCCTCGTGATCTCATTCGAAATAGAACCGCCCGGATCTGGCTGAAATCATCCTTCAAAGTAAAATAGAGATGCCCCGATGAAGGGATTCTGAGATTGGAGATTTCCCCTTCCACCCATACATCATAGAACTTTTCCTCCAGCGTTTCCTTGATTTCCTGGGTCAATTCCGTGACCGTAAGAATGTATCTCAATGGAAGTTGATTCATTTTCTAAAGTTTATTTCTTAAATTTGATTTTCCTCAGGGAAAAGATCTTTCTATTTTATAAAAGGATTTCGAATTCGAATGTCCGGGAATCTTGCAAAATCCTTATCCGTGGTCCACAGTTCATCAATTCCATGCTCTCGAAGGAGGGCAGCGATATGAGCATCATGAGCAAGATTTCCTATCGTTCTTCCCGATAAAACCATATGGCGGAGATGAGTGAAGTGATCAACCCCCTCGCCTAAAAGAACAATAGAAGGAGATTCTATAAGCGA
>JBDOIB010000415.1:0-1287 GCA_041082155.1 Thermodesulfobacteriota bacterium
TCAAAGAACTTCTTGATCGGTATTTAAATAAGGAAATTGAACGCACCTATATCCAGGAGATCCTGGGAATCAAGAAAAGAAGGTTCTTCCTAATCTTGAAGAAATATAAAGATAACCCTCAGCACTTCACCGTTAAATACCAGAGAACCAAGATCCCCCGCACCATCTCCCCACTGATTGAAAAAATATCCTTCACGAATTAGCGATTGAAAAGAAAATCATCCAGGATAAAGAAATACCTCTGAAATCCTATAACTACAGCTATATTAAAGATCGATTAAAGACTACCTACCAGCAACAAGTCTCTCTGCCCACCATCATCAGCCGCGCCAAAAAACATGGCTTCTATCTGAAGAAAACCAAAAGGAGCCGCCATGATCGAGAAGTATTAACCCGCTACGTAGGAGAACTCATCCAGCATGACTCTTCCTATCACCTCTGGGCCCCAGCAGCTCAAGAAAAGTGGTATCTGATTACCTCCCTAGATGATTATAGCCGGCTGATCCTCTATGCCGCTCTGGTCAAAAAGGAAACCACCTGGACTCATATCTTAGCCCTGCAGACTGTCTTCCTCCAATATGGCCTACCTTATGCCTACTATGTTGATTCCCACTCCATCTTCCGCTTCGTCCAAGGAAGAGATTCCCTCTGGAGAAAACACCACCTCCTCACCGATGAAGCCACTCCCCAATGGAAACAAGTCCTGGATGATTGCAACGTAAAAGTCACCTATGCCCTTTCCCCCCAAGCCAAAGGCAAAATGGAACGACCTTACGGCTGGCTCCAAGACCGCATCATCAGAACCTGTGTCCGCGAAGACATCCAAGAAATCAAACAAGCCCAAAGAATCCTTGATCACGAACTCTACGGCTATAACCACCAACAGATCCACTCCACTACCCAAGAAATCCCCTCCCGCCGCTTCCAAAGAGCCCTCAAAGAAAAACAATCCCTCTTCCGAGAATTTACCATCAAACCCCCTTACCAGTCCGTAAAAGACATCTTCTGCCTCCGCCTAAATAGAACTATCGACCCTTACCGAAAAATCTCCCTCCACAACCTCCAACTAAAAGTAAACCACGCCACCCCAGGAAAAACCGTTAACCTGCGCATCTACCCTTCCACAAACGAAATCTCCGAAATCAGATTCTGGTGCGAAGGCAAACTCATCGATATCCAAAGAATCAAAAACTCCGACCTTAAAGGTGTGCACTTTTAAAACTTAAAGAGTGCACTTTTAAAATTTAGCTAACACAAGTTTTAAAGAAGGTTGACAAAATTATTTTT
>JBDOIB010000433.1:0-1257 GCA_041082155.1 Thermodesulfobacteriota bacterium
AAGAGGAGGAGACTCCTCTTCAGGTTCGATTGATTCCAATTCGTGAGAAATAATTAGGGAGGAGGCTCCAATGTCAAAGGGAATGAAAAAATCCACTATTTTCGTTGTAGCAGCGATAATCGGGCTATGGTTGGGAAGCTCCATTAGCTCTGGTAAAATCTCCCCCAGAGAAACAGCACCTTCTTTTTCACTGAAAGATTTAAAAGGACAGACCTATGAGCTTTCTCAGGTGAAGGAAAAACCATTGGTGATTCTCTACTTCTTTGATGTGGAGTCCAGACCTTCTCAAGAAGGGCTTTTGAGCCTTCATCAACTCAAAAAACAGTACAAAGAGGTAGAGATCACCCTCTGGGCTATCACCCTCTCAACCAGGGAGAAGGTGGCCAAGTTCGTTGAAAATACCGGAATCTCCTTTCCCATTCTTCTCGATTCAGCAAAGGTAAGCGATCTCTACCAGGCTAGACAGATTCTTCCAACCGTCTGCATCTTAGGGCCCGGATTAAAGATCCTTGATCATTTTCAGGGAGGAGGAAAGACGACCGAGACCATGCTGGTTCGGGTGGCTGAGAGAGAACTTCAGAGAAAGCAGACAAAGGTCGCCAAGGCCATCAGCCATGAGGTCATTAAAAAGAATCCTCAGAATGTAAAAGCGCACACGGTAAAGGGGTATGCGGCTCTCAAAGAACAGAATTTAAAAGAGGCTGAAGAAGTCTTTAAAGATGTCTCCCGTCAGGGAACCCAAGGAGAAATCCTTGGAAAGGAGGGACTCGCTGCGGTCTATGCTAAAAGAGGGGATTCTGAGAAAGCCCTCCAGTTAGCCAGAGAAGTGGAACAGAAGGCTCCTGAAAGGGCTTTTGTTCATGTAGTGAAGGGAGATGCCCTTTATGCCCAAGATAAGAAGAAAGAGGCCGAGGCGGAATATCAAAAAGGGGTGGAGAAGAAGGTGGCTGAGCCTTATCAGGAGGCTATTCGATACAATCAGATGGGCCGTTATTATGCCAGTCTTGGTCAATACCCCAAAGCAAGAGAGTTTTATGAACATGCTGTAACCCTCGATCCATATTATATTGAGGGAACCACCAATAAAGGCCTCACCTATGAAAAAGAAGGAAATTGGGAGAAAGCCTTGGAGTCATATCGGCAGGCCCTTGCTCTGGAAAAGAGAGACCCCTTCGCTTCTGTTCTTGCCAGAAAGGCTCAGGAGATGATAGAGCTTCAGAAGGACACGAAACGAAAGGAAAGGGTTGATCAACTCGT
>JBDOIB010000435.1:0-2396 GCA_041082155.1 Thermodesulfobacteriota bacterium
TAACGGTTTATATTTTTCCCAATATTACCTCAGAATTTCAAATGCTTTTGTTGAAAGGATTGTATCCCTATCCTTTCTTCCCTTAGACCCATTCAGATGAATCAACATTCTCTCGCTGTCAATTTCTATTATTTACTAAATATAGAATCTTTGCAACTTCTGCCTGACCCAAATCTTTTTCAGGCTCCCATCAATATTTGCAAAAATTCTATGTTTTTATAAGGATAACAATCTGTCGACATCAATAAGGCCTATTTTTAATGAAAAAGGGTTTACACGGAAAATAAAAATTTATTTGACTCCTTGAATATTTTCAGATTCGAATTCTCACCATCTGATTTTTAAAACGATACATTTTCCTGTTGAAAAGCAGATCGAAGGTCTCGGTTAAGAATTCGATATTCATTGAGTTTGGTTTTATAAATTGCTGTTTAAAGAAATTCTTTAATTTATCCCTTGTAATCTCTTATAAATTTTGTTAAATTCACCAAAAATTTACCGATCGTGTGATAAATGAACCTCACAAGAGAGGAATTTGAAAAGATTGTTGTTTCAGCCCTGAAGGGACTTCCAAAGTCTATAAGAAATCAAATTAAAAATGTAGCAGTGGTCATCGAGGATCAGGCCCCATCAGAGCTTCTCGATGAGTTAGGGCTTCGATCGCCAAATGAGTTGCTCGGTCTTTATCAGGGAGTTCCTCTTGATCGAAGAGGATTCTATTACGGGAATGTCCTTCCAGATAAGATCACTCTCTTTCAGCATCCTATTGAATCCTGCTGCAATACCAGAGAGGAGATTGAAGAAAGGATTCAGCAGGTGGTGATTCACGAGGTAGGTCATTATTTCGGATTGGATGAGGAGAGATTAAGAGGGATAGAAGAGGGATAGAAACCCATGTCATTTGTTAAATTTTTGGGAACTGCAGGGGCGAGATTTGTGGTCATGAAACAGCTTCGGGCTTCAGGGGGGGCCTGGCTGAACGTGGGCAATACAAACCTTTATATTGATCCTGGACCAGGGGCCCTGGTTCGATGTCTCAGCAGTAAACCAAAATTGGAACCCTCTTCTCTGGATGGAATTCTTCTGACCCATAAACATTTAGATCATTCTGGAGATATCAATGTGATGATAGAAGCCATGACAGAGGGTGGGTTTAAAAAGAAAGGGATTCTCTTTGCCCCAAGGGATGCGCTCGAGGAGGATCCTGTTGTCCTGAAATATTTAAGGGGATACGTTGAGAAAATGGAGGTTTTAAAAGAAGACTCGGAATATCGAGTGGGAGAAATCCTCTTTAAGACCACAATCCGCCATCATCATCCCGTGGAAACTTACGGGTTAAATTTTAAAATTTCTCCTCATACCCTCTCATGGATTACAGATACTCGATTCTTTCCTGAATTATTGAAAATTTATAAAGGGGAAATCCTCATTGTTCATGTGGTTCGTTTAAAGCCTATAAAGGAAGAACCGATTGACCATCTTTCGATCGAAGATGTAAAGATAATCATTCAAAAAATAAGACCGAAATTGGCCGTGCTCACCCATTTTGGAATGACGATGATTCGGGCCAAACCCTGGGAAGTTGCAGCCCAGTTAGAAAAAGAGTTAGGAACTAAAGTTATCGCAGCCAGTGATGGGTTAAAATTAGACTTAGAGGAGGTTTAATCATGAATCCGTGGAGGGTAGGAAATTTACATCCAGCACCACGAATCCTGATGGGACCCGGGCCAAGTAATGTCCATTATCGAGTCTATCAGGCGATGATGACCCCTGTGATTGGTTACTTGGATCCTCAACTCCTCTCTTGTATGGATGAAATCAGTGAGATGCTCAGGGCGGTCTTCCAGACTAAAAATCGCCTAACCCTTGCCATTTCGGCAACTGGAAGCTCCGGGATGGAAACTTCCTTTGTCAATTTTGTGGAACCTGGAGATACGGTGATCATCGGGGTCAATGGTTTTTTTGCAGCAAGAATGGTGGAAGTTGCCTCTCGTTGTGGAGCAAAGGTCATTCAGGTAGAGCAGGAGTGGGGAAAACCGGTTGAACCAGAAAGAATGATCCAAGCCCTAAAAGAAAATCCCCAAACAAAGGTCTGTGGAGTGGTTCATGGAGAGACCTCGACAGGAGTAATGCAGCCCCTTGAAGAAATAGGATCGTATTGTAAAAGGGGAGATACCTTACTGGTGGTCGATGCTGTCACGACATTGGGAGGAGCTCCAGTGAAAGTGGATGAATGGGGGATTGATGTTTGTTACAGCAGTTCTCAGAAATGTCTCAGCGTTCCTCCGGGGCTGTCTCCCATTACGGTCAGTCCAAAAGCCATGGAAGTTCTGCGCTCAAGAAAGACAAAGGTCCAAAGTTTTTACTTCGATCTTCTACTTCTTGAAAAATACTGG
>JBDOIB010000202.1:0-2380 GCA_041082155.1 Thermodesulfobacteriota bacterium
TGATAGTATGATCGCCCAGATTGCTGCAGAGGAATTGGGAGTCCCTTTGGCTAAAGTCAAGGTGATCACGGGGGACACTAGTGTGACTCCTTCTGACCAGGGGGCTTATTCCCAAGCCTCCACCCTTATTTCAGGAGGTGCTGTAAAAGCTGCAGCTGCTGATGCTAAGGAGCAGCTCTTAGAGGTAGCTGCCCAAATGCTCGAAGCAAAAAAAGAAGAATTGTTGGCTCGTGAAGGAATGATTTTTGTTAAAGATGAACCAGAGAGGAGAGTTGAGATTTCTAAAGTGGCCCGGAAAGCGCTGGCTATGAACCGTGCCATTTTAGGAAGGGGAGATCGTTGGCCAGATGCAGATCCCACTCGAGAATGGGTGAAGAATCCCCGGGGGCAGATTGCTTCTGCTATCTCTTTTGGAACGGCTGTGGCTGAGGTAGAGGTGGATCCAGAGACTGGAAAAGTAAAGGTTCTTAATATGGTGGCAGCCCATGATTGCGGATATCCCATTAATCCCATGGCTGTCGAGCAACAGATCCAACGCTCAGCTGTAGAGGGAGGTCCTCAAGGAGTTTTATTGGAAAGGCATCTCTGGACGAAGAGGGGACAGAATCTCAATGCTAATTTTGTGGATTATTGGTTCCCCCTTGCCACCGATGTCCCTCATATTGAACCCATCATTGTTACTTCTCAGGATCCTTTCGGACCTTTTGGAGCTAAAGAGGGGGGACTATCCATTTCGGTGGCTATGATTGGAGCGATGGCCAATGCGTTACGAAATGCCATTGGTATCACACCGAAAGAACTTCCTCTTACACCTGAGGTGATATTGCGTCTTTTAGAAGAGAAGAAGAAAAGAACAGGATAAAGTAATTATTATCGAGGAGGAAGAGGATGCATGTATTAGTATTAGGTGGAACAGGAGGAATGGGACAGGGAGTTGCAAGGGATCTTATCAAACAGGAGAAGATTGATAAAGTTCTCTTGGGAGATATTAATGTGGACCCCCATCGCTTACAGGAAAAGCTCCGAGGAAGCCCGAAGGTTTCCCTCCAGCGAATGGATGTCAATGATCACGAGGGGTTGCTCAAGGCCTTCCGGGGGGTGGATATCGTCATTAATTGTGCCGGTCCATTTTATAAGACCGCGGTTCCTGTGGCCAGGGCGGCTGTGGAAGCAAAGGTCAATTATATTGATATTTGTGATGACTATGAAGCCACCGAGATTCTTTATCATTCAGAGATCGACCGGTTGGCGAAGGAGGCGGGAATCACCGTTCTCACCGGAATGGGGTCTGATCCCGGAACCAATAATGTCCTTGTCCGGTGGTATGCGAATCAACTCGATCGAGTCGATGAAGTAGAATTGTTCTGGGTCGTCAGTATCGCAGAACTCTCGGGAGCGGCATGGGATCATAGCCTTCATATGACTCTTGGAAAGATTCCTCAATATTTGAATGGGAAGCTGGAATATGTGGAGGGTGGAACGGGTGAAGAGACAGCCCAGTTTCTTGAACCCTTGGGCACCTGTGTGGTTCGATATGTGGGACATCCTCAACCTCTAACCATTCCGAAATATATTCCGGAAGTGAAGAAGGTGGTCGTTAAGGGAGCTCTCATCCCCTCCTGGGTGGATGAACTCATCAAGGAACAGCGAGAGACGGGTTTTCTCAGCAAAGACCCGATAGAGGTGAAGGGAACAAAAATTGTTCCCTATGATTTAACATTAAAACTCTGGGAAACCATTCCTAACAACAGAGACAAAGGCCCTCTTGCCTCTGGGTTAAAAGTCATTGTTCGAGGGGAAAGAAAAGGACATCAGGTGACTTATACAGCTGACATTGTGGGGAGGATGGCTCCAGGCACAGGCCTTCCCGCTTCGATTGCTGCCCTTATGATGGGTGCTGGAGAAGTCACGGAAAAAGGGGTGGTGGCTCCGGAAGGCTGTATCGATCCAGAGAAATTCCTTTCAGCCTTAATTCAGAGAGGAGCTAAAATCCATCAAACTGAAACTATCCAATCAATCCTTACTCTATAGCATAAAATTTTTTATCTTAAAGGAGAAGCTTCTATGAGAGAGGTCAAGAGATTGAATCTTACAAAGAGTTTTGAGCTTTTCGAGGAAGCAAAGAGCCTGGTTCCAGGTGGGGTTCTGGGGGCTAGAAAACCGAGTGATTTCATTGAGGGAGAATATCCCATCTTTTTTGATCAAGGGAAGGGCTGCAGGCTGAAGGATGTGGACGGAAACGAGTATATCGATTTCCTCTGTGGCTACGGTCCCATCATTTTGGGTTATCGAGAGGAAGAGGTGGATGATGCCGTTATCCGACAGATCAAAGAGAAAGGATTCTGTTTTACCTTAACCCAAAAATATCAGAATGAGCTTG
>JBDOIB010000477.1:0-11440 GCA_041082155.1 Thermodesulfobacteriota bacterium
TGAAGGATATCCAGCGCCAATGACCACTTCCGGTTTAGTTTCCATTAAAATCTCTTCGTCAATCCCTTTTTCACAATATGGGTGGGAGGCTTTTTTATAACAGTTCCGGCTCTTATTGTGGCTGACGTGAGCAGCAGGAGTCGCGTGCGTAAAAGGTACGGTACTGACCACCCCGATGGCATAACCTTTTAACTCACGGAACCATTCCGCAATGGTTTTAATGGAACCGTCGGTGTTACGATTTCCTCCTGTATTGGGATCTCCAGGTAACCAAGCAATATTGCCATCATCTGTTTTGTAACCAGTTGCCCATGCTGTTGCGGCAGAGGCGGAGTCTGTTGCTGCGGCAGTATGATACTCCTTAGCACCAGGAAGTTCGGGTCCCAGTGGATAAGGTTCCTTTCCTCCTCGCGAAGGGTCATAACCACATTTAGGATGAACTGCATTCGGATTATAGGTCTTTCCGCACCAATATTCATAAGTGGTCACATCCCATGTCGCAACATTTCCCTGAAAAGGAAAATGATGGAACGTTAAATTAAAATCTTTTCCATAAAGATAACGACTGGCTGCAATTTCATGCTCAATATTCATCCCATCACCGATAATCAAAATAATGTACTTTGCCTCTTTGGGTGTGCCATCTTTCGCTTGGGTTGGAAAAGCCACAAGGCAAAGAACCATCCACATCACGGATAAAAAAGATAAAGTTTGTTTCATTAGCGATCTTTTCTTCATCATATATTCCTTACCATATTTTGGGGAAAAACTGAATTCCATGAACCTTTTAACACTTCAAGGACTTGGTGATATCATAACTAACAAACGTGTAAAAAATAAGAAGGGGGTGTGAAATTTTTATGAAAAATTTTTATAAGTTTCAAGAATGATTATTATACAAACAGAAAGTTCATTAAAATAGGAAAAAAACTCGGTTCAAACGAATATGTTACTTCCCTGTATTCCCGAGTATTTTATCATTAAAATTTAATAGAGTTGTCACGTGGATGTAACAGAAATCTTATAACATTTAGGGGACAGTAATCGATGGAAATGAAGGAAATGAAAATGACAAACAAACATAAAGTGTTATTCATCTGTGTCCACAATAGTGCTCGAAGCCAAATGGCAGAGGCATGGGCGAATTCGCTCTGTGGAGATCTCATGGAAGCAGAGAGTGCAGGTCTTGAGCCTGGCACCATTCACCCTTTAACCTTTAGAAAAATTAGAGATTCAATTCGAGATAAAGTTGAAGATCTATGTAGGGAAATAAAAAATATTTAACTGTTTTTTTATCTTTTTGTAACAGAGATGTCACAGAATGGATATAAAATAATTCTATCAAATTCATAAAAGGAGGTACACAGGATGAGAAAGGTTTGGTTGTTAGGATTGTCAGTTTTTTTAGTCCTGGGATTGGTAAGGTTTTCCCAAGGGAAGGAGCTTCGAATCGATGGGTCAACTACCGTTTTACCCATTGCACAGCGTGCGGCAGAAGAATTCATGAAAAAATATCCGGAACATAAAGTTTTTGTCACAGGAAGTGGTTCAGGAACCGGAATCAAGGCTCTTCTGGACAGGACCACTCACATTGCTACCAGCTCTCGAGAGGCAAAACCGAAAGAGATCGAAGCGGGAAAAGCCAAAGGAGTAGTGTTAACCCCTCATAAAATTGCTCTTGATGGAATTATTCCCATTGTTCACCCTTCTATGAAAATCAACGACATCACCTTGCAACAACTAAGAGATATTTATAATGGGAAAATTAAGAATTGGAGTGAAATCGGAGGTCCGAATCGACCCATTGCTGTGGTCTCCAGAGATACCACTTCTGGGACCTATGAGGTATGGGAAGAAAAAGTTCTAAAGGGAGATCCGGTCCGTGCGGATGCACTCTTAGTGGCTTCTAATGGTCAGATGGTTCAAACCATAGCCAAGAATCCGTATGCGATAGGATACATTGGAATCGGTTACAAAGACAGTTCGATCAAGGTCTTAAACGTGGAAGGTAAAACGCCTACAGAGGAGTCGGTGAGAAATGGATCGTGGCCAATTGCTCGTGGTCTCTATATGTATACCACCGGCAAACCCTCAGGGGTCGTTGAAAAATTTATCTCATTCGTCCTTTCTAAGGAGGGTCAAGAAATCGTGAATACGGTAAAATATGTAAGTATCTATTAAAGAACCGACTCTTTTTTTCAAATTTATCCAAAAGGAAAGGAACCTTTTAGGTTCCTTTCCTTTTGTTGACATTTTTGGGGTCTGTTAATAAAATAGAATAGATTCCACTCAAAGGGTCCCATTCGATTGAAGTGGCAAACAAAAGAAAAAATAGTTGAAATCTCAATTAGTTCCATCGGGCTTGTTTCTGTTATCATCCTTCTCCTTATTGCTTTTTTTCTTTTTAAAGAAGCCTTCCAAATCTTTTATCGAGTTGGTTTCTATCAGGTTATTTTAGGACTTCAATGGTATCCTACTTCCGACCCACCTCAATTCGGAATGCTTCCTCTCATTATTGGGACTCTCGCGGTCACGGGCCTAACTGCCTTTTTGGCTATCCCTTTAGGTCTGGCCACGGCTATCTATATTGCGGAGATTGCCCATTATAAAATTAGAGAATTTTTAAAACCTTTGATAGAAATGTTAGCCAGTTTTCCTTCGGTCGTTCTTGGATTTTTTGGGATGGTTGTCATCGCACCGATTCTATCCAACTGGCTTTCCCCCCATCTTTCTGAAAGACTTCCAGAATGGTTGAGGGGAATTTCTCTTCCTTTCATCTCCACGACCTTGGCAGATTTTTGTTATGACAAGCTTTTTATCTCTACAGGATTGAATATGTTTACGGCTGCTCTGATGCTTACGGTGAGGGCAATTCCTGTGATCTCAAGCATTGCAGAAGATGCTCTCACTGCAGTCCCCCGGACTTATCGGGAGGCCTCCTTTGCCCTTGGAGCAGGGAAATGGCAGACCATCTATAAAGTGGTTATTCCTGCCTCCATTTCCGGATTGAGTGTGGCCGTGATTTTGGGGATCGGAACCATCATCGGAGAAACCATGATTGTACTCATGGTGGCTGGGGGAGCGGCCGTCATTCCTCGTTGGATTTTCGATCCGGTTCGCCCTATGCCTTCCGCCATCGCTGCAGAGATGGCTGAGGCAGCCCATGGAAGCCTCCACTATCATGCCCTATTTGGAGTGGGGACCATTCTTCTTCTCATCACCCTCATTCTGAGCATCATCTCTGATTTCATTTCAAAGAGGTATCGCTCGATCAAAATTGGAGAAAAGGTATGAGCCAAAACGAAGGAATTCGGATCAACCCTTTCGATTCCGTCCATAAAAAGAGGTTAAATGTAAAAGAACGATTCATCTTAACATGGATTCGAATTTTCGGTTTTTCAGGTGCAATCATTTTAATCATTATCTTACTCTTCATTATCTATCATGGTGCAAGCGCACTGAGCTGGGAATTTGTGACGAAACCTCCTGTAAAATCCATGACCGAAGGGGGAATCTTCCCCGTCATTGTAGGAACCATTCTTTTAACCATCATATGTATGATGGTGGTCATTCCAATCGGTGTCGCCACGGCCATCTTTTTAGCTGAATACTCAAAGCCTGGATTACTATTGAATTCAATCAATATGTCTATTTACACTCTTGCAGGCATTCCCTCTGTGGTTTATGGCCTATTTGGTCTATCGGTCTTTGTGATTACCTTTCGCTTCGGAATGAGTCTCTTAGCAGGGTCATTTACCCTTGCTGTGATGATCCTTCCCTATATTATTTCCACTTCGGAGGAAGCCATTAAAGCCGTTCCCTATAGTTTTCGAGAAGCCTCTCTGGCTTGCGGAACAACAAAATGGCAAACCATCCGAAAGGTTGTTCTTCCTACTGCTCTTCCAGGGATTCTGACCGGGGCCATTCTGGGAACAGCCAAAGTGGCCGGAGAAACGGCCCCCATTATGTTTACAGCAGCTGCCTTTTTTACTCCGGGAATTCCTAAATCTGTATTTGAACCTGTGATGGCTCTTCCTTATCACATCTATGTCTTGGCGACCTCTGGAACCCATATTGAACAGACTCGACCCATTCAGTACGGGACGGCGCTCATTCTCATCCTTCTGGTTTTAGGAATGAATTTATTGGGAATTATTCTCAGAAGTAAACAAAGGGTAAGAAAGGCATGGTAAAAGCATGGAAGGGGAAAATAAGAACCGCTATATATTCGAACTGAAAGATTTCTGCGTGTACTACGGGGATTTTATGGCTGTAAAGAACGCGACAATTAATATCGAAGCGAATAAAATCACAGCTATGATCGGTCCATCCGGGTGTGGAAAAACAACCCTTCTGAGGGCTCTTAATCGAATGAATGATTTGATTATCGGCTGTAAGTCAAGAGGGCAAGCCCTCTTCCACGGAATCGATATAAATGATAAAAATACGGATGTGATCGAGTTGCGGCGTCGGGTTGGAATGGTCTTCCAGAAACCCAACCCTTTTCCGAGTTCAATCTATGAAAACGTGGCTTATGGGCCTAAAGTCAGAGGAATCAAAAAGAGACATCAATTGGACGAAATCGTTGAAAATGCTTTAAAAAAAGCAGCACTCTGGGACGAGGTGAAGGATAAACTAAACGAATCGGGACTAAGCCTCTCGGGAGGGCAAATGCAGAGGCTCTGTATCGCCCGTTCTCTGGCCCAAGAGCCAGAAGTCCTTCTCTTTGATGAACCCACCTCTGCTCTTGACCCAATCTCTACGGCTAAGATCGAGGAACTCATTGTCTCTTTAAAGAAGAATATCACCATTGTCATCGTCACCCACAATATGCAACAGGCTGCCCGAATCTCTGACTACACCGCTTTTATGTATCTGGGAGAGATCATCGAAATCGGGGATACGGATAAGTTATTTGTGCGGCCTAAGCATAAGCTTACGGAAGATTACATTACTGGGAGATTCGGATAATAATTAACTTTTATGGAAAGGAATGCTGAAATGGAAACTTACACCCATTTTCAGGAGCAATTGGAAGAACTCAAACAGAAACTATTAAAGATGGCTAGCCTGGTAGAAGAGGCCATCCAGAGTTCTGTCCAATCCTTGGTGAAACGAGACTCGGAATTGGCCCATAAAACCTTCCAGCTCGAAGATCAAATTAATGCCATGGATAATGAGGTGGATGAGATGTGCCTCAAACTCCTGGCCCTTCGACAACCCATGGCCGTGGATCTCAGGTTTATCACCTCCGCCATGAAGATTGTCACCGATCTCGAAAGAATGGGGGATCAGGCTGTCAATATTGCTGAAAGGGCCATTTCCCTCAATCAAGAACCTCGACTCAAGCCCTATATTGACATCCCGAGGATGGCTGAGATTACCCAATCCATGGTGAAGGATGTGCTGGATGCCTTTGTCAATCGAGACTCCAAATTGGCCCGTTCGGTTTGTGAAAGAGACGACCTGGTGGATGGGCTCAATGATCAGGTGGTTCGGGAACTCCTCACCTATATGATGTCTGATCCTAAAACGATTCCACGAGCGGTTCACCTCATGATTGTTGCGAGGTGTCTGGAAAGAATCGCAGATCATGCGACTAATATTGCCGAAGATGTCATCTTCATGGTCGATGCACTGGTCATTAAACATCATGCGGATACCAAAGAAGGGAAATCTTAAATCTGAGGAAAGAAACCTGAAACAAAATCAGACGAGACGGAATTCAATTCGGACCTTGAATCGCTTAAAAAAGAAATAATCGTGGAAACTTACGGGTCACGAGGTCCGGGGGGTCAAGGAAGAAGCGTATTCCCACAATCATTCCGCTCTCATCGGTTGAAAGACGAATAAAGGAGAAGAGAATCCGTTCAATCCAAAAACGATTGAGAAAGAGAGTGATCCTTTCCGAAAGTGAGGAGTAGTCCTTTAAATCTTTTAGGCATTCTTGGATGAACCTGAAGTGGTCTTCTCTTCAAATTCTTTCCAGAATTTTTCGTCAGGTTTCTGCCAGTCCTCTCCCCAGCGCCCCGCGAAGAATCCTTTCAATTTTTCAAAAAGAAGCTTCCAGCCCGGAAGATACTCATATTTAAGGACATTTTCCAAAAAAGGAACGACTTCCCCCAGCTTCTCTTTCGGAAGATAGGCTCTCGCTTTCAGTTCAATGGAACGTTTCAATGCTTCTGGGGTAAGGGCATGGGCGGTCAGCATTACGACTGGAAAATTCCGGCTCACGGCAAGGGTGAGGAGATCGAAACCCCGAACCCCCATGATGTCAAGAATCACTAAGTCATAGGTCCAAGAGACCATCTTCTCGACAGCCTCTTCATAAGTCATTGCCTTATCAAAAATACAATCCTTACATGCCCCTTTGATCTCTTCTTCCAGCACGCTTAACACATCAGGCTCATCATCGACGGCCAATATTCTCTTTCCGTCTAAAATAGATTCAGCCATCACCTCTCCTCCTTTCTCTGTGGAGTTATAGTTTTCCCCATTCCTGCCAGTGCATTCCCGTCTTTTTTTCCCAATCCGACTCAAATTTGCTATCAAAAAATCCCTTCAGTTTTTCCAGGAGCCTCTTCCATCCGGGGAGATAGTCGTATTTTAGAACGTCTTCCAAGAAAGGGACGATCTCCCCTAACTTTTCCTTAGGGAGGTAGGCCCTTGCCTTCATGTCAAAGGATCGTTTCAGGGCCTCAGGGTTCAGGGCATGGGCTGTGAGCATGACGACCTTAAAATTCCGCTTTACGGCCAATTCCAATAGGTCAAACCCTCTTACTCCCATGATGTCAAGAATGACGATATCATAACTCTGAGAGTTCAATTTGTCCTTCGCCTCTTCATAAGTTTGAGCCTTTTCGAATTGGCAATTGGGACAGGCTTCCAGAATCTCCTCTTCCAGGATTTTCAGGACATCGGGTTCATCATCTACGGCTAAAATCTTCTTCCCATTAAGAATTGATTCCATCTCTACACCTCCATTCTCATCCAAAATCAAGGGGTGAAGGGAGGAACTCGAACCCTAAAACAGGTCCCCATTCCCTCCTTACTTTCTAAGGTAATCTCTCCTGCCATTGCTTCTATCAAGGCCTTTACTCCTGCCAGCCCCAATCCTAATCCAGGAATCTCTGAATCCCTCTTCTCTCTCAATCGTTTAAACCGTTGAAAGATAATTTCTTGATTTTCAAGAGGAATTCCTCGACCATCGTCCTTGACCATGATAAGAAGTTCTTCCTCTCCCCCAACAAAGAGATCCACCCGAGTTCTTCGATATTTCATTGCATTACTGATAAGATTTCGTAAGATCTGTTGAATCTTTTTAGGATCGTGACAAAAAGGGGTATGACACCACTTCCCGCCCACATCCACATAAATCCCATAGGACTGCAAAAACCGTTTGAATTCTTCTCCATAGTCCATTCCATAGAGGGTTTCGACCCCTTCAAAACCCGTGATCTCGAGAACTTCTAAAATGGATTCCCGGATCACTTTGTCCACCGGGAAGTATTCTTTCTGAAATAATCCTTCCATAGAGCGAGTAATCTCGATGATCTCCTGGATCAAAAGCTGGGCCCTTAAGGTATTCCTCGCAATTCGTTCAAGGACCTTTCTTTGAGCCTCAGTCAGAGGTCCGTATCTTTCTGTCTTTTGAAGGAGTGAGGTGACACTGGATGAGACAATGGAAAGGGGACCAGAGAGATCATGGATAAGGAGGTCAATAAAAGGTTCCCTCGGTGTAAGAGTCTTCTTCTCCGTACCTTTTTCCCCTAATTCTACTTTCTTTTTCCAGAGTCCCATCGGCTTTTTTTATGAAAAACTTATTTGAATACTATCTATAGATGAATTTTACCTGACCTGTCAACAAAAATAAATGAGGCTTTATCACCCTTAGCCGGAATGGCAAGGGGTTTGACATCGGCCGGCGGTTGTGATATCGATTTTATAAATGAATCCATTTTTTTATTCAAACTTTTTTGGACTCTTTCTTTTTGTCTTCTTTTTCTTCACTCATGCCTTTGCTCACTCCATTATGGAGATACGATTCTGGTCCGCACCGGATCACACCCGAATCGTGTTGGACCTTTCGGGTCCCATTGAATACCGAATCGTTTCTAAAGAAGATTCCCTTCAATACCATCTTGAACTCTCCTCGGTATCTTCTTTACCCCAAAAAAGAGAGATTGATATTAATGATCCTTATCTCTCTAAATTATCTCTCCATCCTCTGGAAAAGGGAAAAGCAAGTTTAATTTTATATCAGAAAAAACCCTTAAGTGTTCAACCCTTTATTCTCAAACCCTACTTAAACAAACCCTATCGGCTGGTGATCGATTTCATCGATCTTCGCCAAGAGCAGAAAGAGCAAGAGGATCGGCAACGGCAGAAGGAGATCCAACCCAGAGGGACCAAAATTGTAGTGATCGATCCAGGCCATGGGGGGGAAGATTCAGGAGCAATCGGTCCTCTTAAAACGATGGAGAAGGATATCGTGCTGAGGGTTGGAGAAAAAATACTTCACCTTCTAAATCAGCAAAAGGGAATAAAGGCCTTTCTTACCCGGAAAGGGGATTACTTCATCCCATTGGAACAGAGGGTCAGGATTGCCCGTGAATATAAGGCCGATCTTTTTGTCAGTCTCCATACGGATGGAAGTTTTAATCCTCAAGCCAGAGGATCTTCCGTCTACTGTCTTTCTCTCTCGGGAGCCACCGATCAGGCCGCCAAACTCCTTGCGGATAAAGAGAACATGTCAAATATTCTGGGCGGAGCCTTCCTCCGCCCTGCGTCGATTTCTTCCGACCCTCATGTGAATCAAATCTTGTTAGATCTTTTACAGAACCACTCCATGAGAGAAAGCTTCCGATTTGCTGAAGGGGTATTAGAAGAAATGAAGAAAATCAATCATCTCAAATATTCGACCTATCGTCAGGCAAACTTTATTGTATTAAGGGCCCCTGATATCCCCTCTGTCCTCGTTGAGCTCGCCTATATCACCAATAAAAAAGATGAGCAACTTCTCAATAGCCCAGAATTTCAAGATCGGATGGCGAATGCGATCGCGAACGCCATTCAAAATTTTTTCAGCGCCATTTATTGACAAATGCCAATAGAATATTTTATTTTTAGTATGAAGCCACGAAGGCAATGCTCTGAAAGGGCCTAAAGTGGCTTTTTTATTTACCCCATCATGGAAAAGAAAGGCAAAGTGATCGCGGTGATCGATGGACAGGGAGGAGGAATCGGAGCGGTCATCATTAAACGACTTCGAGAAACCTTTGGTGAAGAATTTGAAATTATTGGATTGGGAACCAATGCGATGGCGACCGGAGCCATGTTAAAGGCAGGAGCCAATCGAGGAGCATCCGGAGAGAATGCGATTGTTCAAACAGTGAAAACGGTGGATTTCATTATCGGATCCACAGGGATTGTTCTTGCAAATTCGATGATGGGGGAACTGACTCCTAAAATGGCAGAACATATCGCTTCTTCTCCTGCTACTAAATTTCTTTTACCTCTAAAAATTTCCGGGGTGGAAATCCTTGGGGCTCCAAAGGAGCCCCTACCTCATCTGATCGATATCCTGATCAAACGAATTCAGGAGGTCATTTCAGCTTGAATTATATTCACCCCAATCCCTGTTCATAAAGGATTGGGGGGTAAAAAAAGGAGGAACCGATGTGTGAAGCGAATGCTTACCTGATGAAAGAGGGTAAAGAAGAATTAATCCTGGAGGACATCTCGATTCTTCGCCCCGAAGGGGAAGCGCTCTATCTTCAGAATATCTTTGGTGAACAGAAACGAATTAAAGCACGGATTAAAGAGATGAATCTCATTGATCATCGAATTATTCTTGAAGAGATTTAAGGATCTTCTAATTCACTGCCCCTGACCGATTAAAACGGTCTGGCAGGGTTAAAGTATTTAAAGAAGAACGAAATTTAGGCCACGAAGGCCATGATTCCACCGAAGTGGAGGTCTTCGTGGCTTTTTTATTTGAAAAAAAAGGAAACTTCTCATGCATATTCCCGATGGATATCTTGGACCGGAAACTTATGGAACTCTGTGGGCCGCAACAGTTCCTTTCTGGTTGATCGCCTCGAAGAAACTTAAGGAGAAAGTCAAAGAGGCACAGATCCCGTTTCTGGCCATGGCCTCTTCATTCAGTCTCCTGGTCATGCTGTTTTCCATCCCTCTTCCGGGAGGAACCACCGGTCATATCACCGGAATGCCACTCGTGGCGATTACTCTCGGTCCATGGGCCTCGATCCTTGCGGTCTCCGTAGCTCTGGCCATCCAGGCCATTCTCTTTGGAGATGGGGGAATCACCACTCTTGGAGCGAACTGTTTCAACATGGCTATTGTTGGGTCCTTTGTGGCCTATGGACTATATCGTATTTTTAATAAGAAGGAGCTTTGGAGGAGTGAAGAGGATTCTTCTTCTGCGCATCCAGTTTCAAGAAAAACATTTCTTTTACCGAGATGGTTGGGGGCTGCAGCAGGGGGATATGCAGCCATCAATGTGAGTGCTCTTCTTACGGCCTTGGAACTTGGGCTTCAACCCATCATCCATCAAGGTCAAGGAGTCGCATCTTATTTCCCCTTTCCTCTCAAAGTTACTCTCCCTGCGATTTTAATTCCTCACCTAACCATTGTAGGTGGATTGGAGGTCACGATCACAATGATGGCTTTAACCTTTCTACTAAAGGTAAATCTCTCAAAGAAGAAAATCTTAGGCTCCCTGTTCATCTTCATCCCTCTTTTTAGCCTTCTTTTTATGGGGATGGAATCAAAGGCTCATGAATTCTGGATTGAACCAAGGGGGAAAGAGTTTGCCCTGGTGTTTGGTCATGGAGCTCACCGGGAAGAGTTTGATCCGACAAAAATCAAAGACGTGAAAGCTTTTGATCAGGAAGGAAAACTCCTCGAGATCAAAAAGGAGGTCAAGAAAAAAGAGGTCTTACTCCAACCCTTAGGAACTCCCTCCCTGATGATTGCCATCATCGATAACGGATATTGGTCTAAGACCATTTATGGCTGGAGAAATCTTCCTAAAAGGAAGGCCTCCAGAGTGGTGGAATCCATCCGGTCATTGAATTACTCTAAGGTCCTTCTTTCGTGGGGCGATTGGGTCAGACAGCCGATAAAAGAGATTCCCCTGGATCTCATTCTCCTCAGAAACCCGTTTCATATGAAGCCCGGGGAAATGGTTACGGTTAAATCAATTTATGAGGGAAAGCCTTTGGGAGGAATCGATGTGATGGGGTCAGATCATAATCTTCTTGGAAAGACAAATGCCGAGGGAGAAATGAACCTTCCTCTTGTTCGGGGACCCCATCGGATTTCCATTAGTTATAAGATTCCTTTAAAGGATGATCCTGACGGAGATTTTCTTCACCTTACAACCACATTGAGCTTTGAGGTAAACCCATGAAAAGAA
>JBDOIB010000017.1:0-5317 GCA_041082155.1 Thermodesulfobacteriota bacterium
GGGGTGGAGAGAAAGAGGGGGGATGAGTTTAAAAAGATGGTCCATGAGAATGCTATTGTAATTTCGAGTTATGCCCTTCTTAACCGGGACATTGAAACTTTGAAGGAGATTGAGTGGGGTGGTGTAATTCTTGATGAGGCACAGAACATCAAGAATCCTGAGACGAAGCAGTCGAGGGCTGCAAGGGCCCTTCGGGCGGGGTATCGGATTACTCTTACCGGGACACCTGTGGAGAACAATGTGGTGGACCTATGGTCGATCATGGAGTTCCTCAATCCTGGATTACTGGGCAATCAAACGGAGTTCAGAAGGAATTTCTTTATTCCCATTCAGGCAGCCAGGGACCCTGAGGCTGAGGAGAAATTGAGGCGTCTTACAGGTCCATTTATCTTAAGGAGGCTTAAGACCGATAAAGCGATCATCTCGGATCTCCCTGAAAAGGTGGAGGTGAAGGTGTTTTGTAATCTCACCCGGGAGCAGGTTTCTCTTTATGAGGCAGTGGTCAGCGAGACGATGGAAAGAATTGATCAGAGTGAGGGTATAGAGAGGAAGGGTCTAGTGTTATCGACGATCCTGAAGCTGAAGCAGGTCTGCAATCATCCGGTTCAATTCCTTGGAGATAATTCAAAGATACCTGGTCGCTCGGGAAAGCTTGAGAGGCTGAGGGAGATGATTGAGGAGATGGTCGAGGTGGGTGATCGTGCTCTGATCTTTTCTCAGTTTGCGGAGATGGGGGCGATTTTGAAGAGGTATATTGAGGAGACCTGTGGCTTTGAGGTGCCTTTTCTTCCGGGGGGAGTGGAGACGAAGAAGCGAGATCATATGATTGAGCGCTTTCAATCAGAGGAGGATGGCTCCCCTCTCTTTAGTCGTTCTCTTAAGGCAGGGGGGACGGGTCTTAATCTTACAAAGGCGAATCGGGTGATTCATTTTGATCGCTGGTGGAATCCTGCGGTTGAGGATCAGGCGACGGACCGGGCTTTTCGGATAGGTCAGCGGAGGAATGTGATGGTCCACAAATTCATCTGTGCGGGGACGCTTGAAGAGAGGATCGACGGGATGATTGAGAGGAAGAAGGAGATAGCGGAGAGAGTGGTTGGGACAGGGGAAGCTTGGCTTACCGAGCTTTCTACGGATGAACTGAGAGATCTTTTTACATTAAGGAAAGAGGCGATTGGAGACTGAGATGGGTCGTTGGTATTATGATTATTATTACAGAAGGTCTGTTCCTCGAGAGGCAAAGGGAGGGATAAAGGCTCAATCCAGGAGAGGGGCATTTGGGGAGAGCTGGTGGGCAGAGCGCTGGATCTCGGTGCTTGAGGGTTTTCAGATCGGTCCGAGGTTGGGTCGTGGTCGTTCCTATGCGAGGGCCGGTCAGGTTCTCTCGATTGAGATCGAAAAGGGAAAGGTGAGTGCGAAGGTTCAGGGGTCAAGACCCAGACCCTATGATGTAAGGATTGAGATGAAGACGCTCCGGCCGAAAGATTGGGAAAGGATCATAGAGGTTCTTTCCCAGGAGGCGATTTTTGTAGCAAAGCTTCTCTCAGGTGAGATGCCTCAGGATATTGAGGAGGTATTTAAAAAGGCTTCTGTTTCCCTATTTCCTGAAAGGGTGAAGGATTTAAAGACTTTCTGTTCCTGTCCTGACTGGTCGAATCCCTGCAAACATATTGCAGCGGTCTATTATTTACTTGGCGAGGAGTTTGATAGGGATCCCTTTTTGATCTTTAAATTACGGGGTCTGGATCAGAAGGAGTTGATAGGGAGGCTTAAGGAAAAGGGGATGAGGGGGAAACCTGAAGATATGGGATCGGAGGCCACTTCCTATCGTGAAGAGGAGCCCCTGCCGAGGGATCTTCAGAAGTTCTGGAATGGTGAGACTCCCTCTGAGGATTTCTTTGGAGAAGTTTCGGTTTCGGACTTTCACGGGGCAATTCTTAAGAGACTTGGGAATTTTCCGTTCTGGAGGGGGGAGGAGAATTTCATGGAGGTAATGGAGAGGATCTATTCCCATTGTTCTCCTTTCGGATTACGTGTCTTTTTAGGTGAGGCAGACTGGAAATTTACCCCTCAGAATAAGATCAACGAGCGGCCACCCATTATATCAACCCTTTGAATGTCGATCTGCAAATTGATATCTTAAAATATCAGGTAAAAATCTATCGTAATCTTGCTCAACGGATTCTTCCTTTCTATGAGTATTGTTAACCCTTTATTGATGCGAAAACCGTTTCTACCTGTCAAATTACTGCTGCACTTTTGGAGACCGATTTAAAACTAATCGACATTATTAGCCTAAATAGGGAGTTCGTTATTCTATGGAATGCTAGCGTAGAAGGTCTTCCATCCCGAAGGTATCCTAAACTTCCATTTATTTCCCATAAAAAATTAAAGCTTGCCCGATTTTTCAAAGTCTGTTAAAAAAAAGCTTGACAAAAAAAATTAATATTTGGTATTTGATATACCAAATGCCGAATACATTAAAAAGACTTAAAACATTTACCAAGCCTACTCTCCGTAATGAAGTCTACCTTACCATAAAAGAGGCCATCCTTACCGGAGAGATTTCAGCCGGAGAAAGAATTTCTATAGGTCGTCTTCTTCAAGAGATTGGCTTCAGCCCAACTCCGATTCGAGAAGCCCTTTTAAAATTGGAGCAGGAAGGATTCGTGAGCCGGCGCCCGAAGGGCGGATTCATCGTGAGCCGATTCACTAAAAAGGATATAGAAGAGATTTTTGATATTCGTAGCCTCTTGGAAAGTTATGCAGCAACCTTAGCCATAGCCCATATTCAACCGAAAGATATCCGTTGGTTGGAAGAGAATATAAGAGAGTCGGAACAATATATTTTGAAGAACAAGTTAAACAAAGTAAGTACCTTGAATACACAGTTTCATGACTATCTCAATCAGCTTTCTCATAATGATCGTCTTCTTTCTCTAATTAATGGATTAAGGGACCAAATCTTTCAATATCGCTCAGCCATACTCAGGGTTCCGG
This sequence comes from Thermodesulfobacteriota bacterium, assembly GCA_041082155.1. Taxonomy (GTDB): domain Bacteria; phylum Desulfobacterota; class BSN033; order BSN033; family UBA1163; genus CALIBK01. The sequence continues at coordinate 3,001 of JBDOIB010000017.1, forward strand.
AGAAAGCAAGAATGTCTGTTGAGCATCATAAAAGAATGGTTGAAGCTATCAAAAGAAGGGACGTCGAGCTTCTTAAAAAAATAATTCAGGAACATATCCAGGTGGGTAAAGAGGTCATCCTCTCTGAAATAGATAAGGGGAATCTCAAATTATAAAGGTTTGGATGGTGGGCATAGACCTAAGGGTTGAATTAGCCGGGATCATTTTTAAAAACCCAGTCCTTCCAGCAGCCTCTGAGTTGGTATTCGATGCCCAATCTGCAAGAAGGATTGCGAATCAGGGAGTAGGTGGGATTGTCACTAAAACATTCACTACTTCTCCTGAATTTCGAATCAGAGTGAAGCCTTTTCAATTCCCATTAGCTCCATTCTCAGAATTATTTAGAAAGTCCGGAAGTTTTTATTCTTTGGCTTCTCCTCATGTGGAAGATTTGGATGTTGTGATAAAGAAAAACATTCCAGAGATCTCTAATATCTGTAAACAATCTTCACTTCCTCTCATCGTTAGTTTTTTTGAGAAACCTCATGATCCTTATTCTTGGAAAAGGGTGGCCAAGGATTTGGAAAAAGCAGGGGCAGATATTTTGGAGATTAATTTCTCATCACCCACCATGCGAGGGGAATTAGAAAGAGGTTTAAGAGGAAGCTTCAAAATTATTGAATCTATAGAAAAATCTTCAAATATTCCTTTTGGGGTAAAAATTAGCCCTATGATGGAGCCTTTAGTTGAGGCAGTGAAAGGGTGGAAGAAAAGAGGTGTTTCTTTTGTTACAGCCCATAACGCTCCGAGTGGGATTTATATAGACGTTGAGTCTGAAACTCCCTATGGAGCCCCAATGATCGGAGGCTATCTTGTAGGTCGTCCTTTTCTCCCGATCTCACTTGCCAGGGTGATTCGGATATTAAAGGAGATAGAGATTCCAATAATTGGAGCAGGAGGAGTTTTTAACGGAAATGATGCCCTTCAATATTTACTCTGTGGGGCTTCATTAGTCCAAATAGCCACAGCAGCCTATGTGGAGGGACTGGGTATTTTTGAAAAGATTATTCAAGAAATTTATTTTTGGATGAAAAGAAAAAAATATAAAACTGTTTCAGAATTTAAAGGCAAAATACTTCCACAAATTGACCAACCGTTGAAACTTAAAATGAAAGAAAAATTTCCATTTGTTCTCCCTCCTCAATCACCTTATTTTCCCAATATAAATCATAAAAAATGCATTCGATGTCAGGCGTGCTATAAAAGCTGTATTTATGAGGCTTTATATGAAGTGGATGGGAAGATTAAGGTGAAAAAAGATCTGTGCTGGAGTTGCGGTTTTTGTGTAGGTATTTGTCCTGAGAAAGCCATTACTTTAATTGATAGAAAAACAAAAAGGTGCATATGGAATGGTTCAGGATTAGCCCAGCCATTTAAATAAAAAATTTAAAATCTTATAAAAGAAAGGAGGTGGTTTTTTAAATCTTTTGAAAGAAAAAGAACCTATCATTAATAAAAACCTGTATTAAAATTTATCAGAAAGGAGAAAAAAAATGAAAAGACGTATTTTGATTGGGTGGGTTATCGGGATAATCATCATATCAGTTCTTTTTAGACCTTCCATGGCTTTGGAATTAAAAATGGCTACCTTTCTTCCAAAAGATGACATTAACCTTACGGCTTGGTGGGCCTTTGTGGAGGAGGTGAATAAACAGTCAAAAGGAGAAGTGGTTATTAAATTCATTGGAGGTCCAGAAGCCATTCCTGCTTTTAAACAATTTGAGGCTGTTCGAAGCGGTGTAGTGGATATGATTTTTGGATGCGAATCGTATTATGGGGGGGCTGTCACTGGGGCCGCCTATACTCATTTAACTCGTCTTACTCCCGGTGAAGAGAGAAAAAGTGGATATTATGATTTAAGGGTTGAATTGTTAAAGAAACATAATGTCTTTTATCTTGGGAGAGCCGAGTATGGAGTATGGTTTCACCTCTTTACCAATAAGTCTGTAAAGAGGCCTCAGGAGTTAGCAGGCCAAAAAATACGAACCTCAGCGACCTATGAACCTTTTGTAAGATCTCTTGGGGCAGTTCCCATAACCCTGCCTGGTTCTGAAGTTTATACTGCACTTGAACGTGGGGTGGTAGATGGTTATGCCTGGTCTGTGTTGGGAAATGTCTCCATGGGATGGCCAGAGGTATGTAAATTTATAATTGAACCTAAAATTTATTCGATGAACATTGAAGGGCTCATTAATCTGAATACCTGGAATAAAATTTCAAAATCGATGCAGAAACTTATATCCGATCTGATGATCGAAAATGAAATAAAATTTACAAA
>JBDOIB010000054.1:0-2040 GCA_041082155.1 Thermodesulfobacteriota bacterium
GGGGTTCGAACGGCGCTTGTGATGACCACTTCTTTCATCCTTTTTTTCTCCTTCGTGAGATTCCATCTCAAGATTCAGCTTTTGACGAATCTTTTCCTGATAGGATAAAATTTCTTTTTTCAATTTAATGAGATTATTGATCCGTTCATCAATCTTTGAGGCATGATTATCCAGTAATTCAAGGAGCCTGGGGAGAACCTTTCGGTTGGTGCGGTGAATTTGATAAATGGCTTCAAGTTCGTGCATTTCAGAAAGGGTAAGTCCAAGGTGTTTAAGGCGTTGAATAAATCTGAGGCGCTGGAGATCCTTATCCGTGTAAACCCTTTTTCCCCCTTCGATTCGCTTGACAGAGTTCAGTAATCCAATCTCTTCATAATAGCGAATCGTCCGAGGGCTAAGATTTAAGAGGTTGGCAAGCTCTCCAATCTGATAGTATTTTAATCCATCAATTTCCATCTAATCCACCATTTATTTTGCCATCCTTGCTAATTAAACTGACGGCCATCTCCCTATAGAGAGCACATCGTATCCAGCTTTTTCTAATTCTTCGACCACCTCTTTCACATCCTCGGTCTGGAGGCGGATTGCCGCTATCCTTTTTCCTTCAACCATAAATGAGGGGGTCACGACACTGATCAGATTGATATTATGTTTTTTCAGGATTTCGAGAGCTCCTGCCAGAGACCCCGGTTTGTCTTCAAGGGTAATGGTTAAACGGGTGCCCTTCTGGTTGAGTCCAAAGATATCGACCAGATGATCGAGGGCATCGGTCTCTGTAAAAATTCCATAAAGTTTGTCCCCTTCCACCACAGGAAGGCAGCCGATCTTATGGTCCCGCATCAATTTTACGGCTTCCTCAATAAGGGTATCCGGAGCAATGGTAATGAGTTTTTCTTTGGGTGTCATGAAAGCGGAAACCTTCAGTTTCCCTAGTAAATAATTAAGTTCCTGGACACTCAAAAGCGTGGCGTCTGAAGGAGCCGCCTCCCGGATATCTCGATCGGTCACAATTCCAAGCAGCCGATTCTCTTTGTCGACCACAGGTAAGTGTCGGATTCCTTTTTCATGGATAAGATTTCGAGCCTCGAAAAAGTTTGCGTCCGGGCTGATGGTGATTGGATTTTTACGAATCTTCTCTCTCATAAATCCCTTGTAATGAATTTTCATCGTCTCTCCTCCTTTTTTTCAAACATCGTAACATAAAAAATCTCCACTCGTCCATAAATTCATCCAGTAAATTTTAACCTATTCCCAGGTTCTCTGATCATCAATTATTTTTGCACCTTCTGGAATGGTTCCTTTAGGGACAAATTGAACTTCCCCTCTTAATTTCATCACCTCTCGTATCGATCTCTCAATCTCTTCCTTTAGTCTTTCAAGTTGAGACACTTCCTCTTTAAGCTCAACCCGGAGAGCCATCTCATCCTTATTCTCTTTTCTTGTGACTATGATCTGACATCGTTCAATCTGAGGGTGTTTGGACGCCACCTCATTGACCTGGCCGGGATGAATAAAGAGACCTCTGACTTTGGTCACTTGATCCACCCTACCCAAAATCTTGATGAGGCGAGGGGAGGTTCTTCCACAGGGACAGGGAGTTTCACTCAGGATCGAAAGGTCTCCCGTACCAAAACGGATGAGAGGATAAACTTTATTAAAGGTGGTCGCCACCACCTCTCCTGTTTTTCCGGGCTCTAAGGATTTTCCTGTTTGGGGATCTACAATCTGGACAATCTTATCATCAGGAATATGCATTCCGTTCTTTTTAAGACACTCATAACCAAGACATCCAACGTCTGCAGTTCCATAGGTTTGACGAATAACCATTCCAAACTTCTCTTCGAGTTGGTTCCGAAGAGATTCTGGAAGCATTTCGGCAGCCACAAAGCCGACCTTAAGATGGAGGTCTTTTTTTAGATCCAGTCCCATTTCTTCAGCCTTCTCAGCAATGGTCAGAAGGAAGCTGGGAGTTCCACAGAATCCTGTTGCTTTAAAAGTGCGTAAAATGTTTACCTGCTGTTCGGTATTTCCCACTCCAGT
>JBDOIB010000085.1:0-16658 GCA_041082155.1 Thermodesulfobacteriota bacterium
AAGCATCTTCAAAGCGTTTTTTACACCTCTCGGTGGAGCCTCTGGTAAATCTCCTACCTTCCAATCCTGAAGACAACCCGCTTTAATCGTCTCGGTCATAGTCTCCCTCCTTTCTTATAATAGATAAAGGGTAAGGGAAAGGACTTAATGATGGAATCTTCACCTCCTTTCTAAAATGAGATTTTACTTTGTGTATTAAATGGAAGTGTGTATCATTTTATTTTATCGGGACTTAATCGGGTAACTTGATGAGAATATTGGGAAAAGAGCAGATTGACCAATTAGACCTAACTGGATGGAAAATAAAATTATATAAGAAATTTTCAATAACCATTCTCTTCGACGTTTTGGATAATTTAAAGGTCCCGATATAAATTATCCCCTTCTTTTTAAAAACTCTTAGTTAACTTAATATCACAATCAATTTTTTTGTCAAGTTTTTGATTTTTTTAATAGGGTAAATAAAGTTTACCAAAATAAAACTTTATTCATTACTCTTTAAATTTTGAATCAATTGTCTTAGTACCCCTTCAATCTCTTTTCCAGGTCTTTTAAGGGGGGCTCTGGGATCTCCACCGAAGTAACCACTGAGGTCCATGGCCATCTTCAGACCTCCAATTCCGTACTGAGTGGTGACAGCTTTGGCTATGGGGGTTAAACGATATTGAAGCTTTCTGGCTTCCTCCATTTTTCCCTGATTGAAGAGTTTATAGATTTGAACACATTCCTCAGGAAAGGCGTTCGCCACAGCAAGGATTCCTCCAACTGCTCCCACACAGAGGGCTGGGAAAAAGACAGGGGCTGAGCCCACAAAGACGGCAAACTCTTTTTTTGAGAGGGAGATAATTTCGCTCAACTGCCCGATATTCCCGGAACTATCCTTAATTCCAATAATGTTGGGATGCTCTGAGAGTTTGGCCACCCATTCAGCCTCCAAATTGATTCCGGTAAACTGCGGAACGTTATAAATTAAGATTCCAATCTGAGAGTTTTCGGCCACGGCTATAAAATGATCATAAAGAACTTGGGGTTTCATGGAACCTTTAAAATAAGAGGGAGTGACCACCAGTGCACAATCCGCTCCCCTCTTTGCAGCCTGGTTTGTGAATCGAATTGTCTCCTGAGTCGATTCCAATCCGGTCCCGACCATCATCATCTTGGAAGAAGGGATAGAATCACGAGAGGTTTCAATTACTCTTAATCGTTCTCTTTCATTTAAATAGACTGCCTCTCCATTCGATCCCAAGACGAGGTAGCCTGAAAGGCCGGTTTTGTTCCATTTCTGAAAGTTTTTTTTGAGTTTACTGAGCGCCAGGGCTCCATCTTGGAAAGGTGTAGCAATAGGGGGCATTACTCCCGCCAGTTTCATTAGTTTCCTCCAATTTAAGGATTATGGGTAAAATTAACACGAGATTGAATAATGGTCAAACCAATTTTTTACTTGACAATTAATTTTAAAATTAATTTAATAATTTGGTAGATCTGAATCAAGGGAACTCTTATGATTGAGGAAAAAATAAAGGATGCAACAAAAATTCTGAATTTTCTTAGATCCCTGTCCGACTATAAACCCCATTTCGAGATTATCGGGAATTACAGACTCATTGATGACGGCATTCGACCCGAGGCGACCATCATGATACGAGCCAATGGAAAAGAGATGCATGAGGCGGATACTGGAGTGGGTCCTGTGGATGCTCTTGCGAGGGTATTAAAGAAATCTCTTATCTCCCTTTTTCCAGAGGTCGATCGAATTAAATTGATCGACTTCAGCTCCCGAATCTTTGATCCAGGAGCTGGAACGGCTGCGGGAGTGGAGGTGGAGATTTTATTTAGTAATGGAAGAGAGGGATGGCGGGTCAGAGCGTTTTCTGAAAATATTTGCAAGGCCTCCTTTATGGCTCTCGTGGATGGCTTTGAATATGGAATTTATATTTCAAGGTCCTCCACCTCAGAAACTCCATTAGATCCCTTGCTTTAAGAAGGATCTATGAATTTTAGTTTGACAGAAGATACATTTTTCTATATAGATTTCTATATAGAGAATTATAACCTGCAGAAAAAGGAGGTGAAAGAATAGAAAAAATAAGGGAGATTAAAGAGAGAGGTTCTCTTTTTCTATTTCACCAATGGTTTTATGATGAAAGGAGGTAAATTATGAATTCAGTCATTATCTTAATTATTGGTTTTATTGTTTTCTTCATTGGGTATCGGATCTATGCAAAATATGTAGATACAAAAATTGTTAAGGCGGATCCCAAAAAGGTGACCCCTGCCAAGATGTATATGGATGGGGTAGAGTTTATGCCAACCAGCAAAAACATTCTATTCGGTTATCAATTTAAATCAATTGCTGGTGCAGGGCCAATTCTTGGACCAATCATCGCTCTTCAGTGGGGTTGGTTACCTGCATTGATCTGGATTCTGCTTGGAACACTCTTCATCGGTTGGGTTCAAGACTACTCAAGCGCCATGGCCGCTATGAGGCATGAAGGGGCCTCAATGGGAGGCTTGAGTCATAAATTGATTTCCCCACGGGCAAGAATCATTCTCCTTGCCTTCATTTATTTCTATCTATTGCTAATCGCGGGGGCCTTTGGAGCGGTGGTTGTAAATACAGCGATCGGGTTGAAAGGGTCTCCAATGGCATGGTTATTTATGACTGGGGCTGGTATCCTGGCGGGACAGATGATCTATCGATGGAAAAAAGATATTGTCCTGACCACTGTTTTGACAGTTATAATTACGCTTTTTGGAATATGGGTTGGGACTGCAGCCCCTTCGAATAAAATCATTGGTGATAGCCTTGCCAATAGTAGACTTCTATGGGGTCTTGCGGCATTTGTCTTTTGTTACTTTGCAGCAGTTTTACCCATCTGGAGGTTCGCCCTTCCGATCAACTATGTCGCGTCTTACGTTGTCCTATTGGGGCTGTTTTTCGGGATAATAGGGATTTTTGTGCTCCATCCCAATATCAGTCTCCCTGCTTATACCTCTTTTAGTATTAAGATCGGACCGATTTGGCCAATCATGTTTGTAACGATAGCTTGCGGAGCCATCTCAGGCTGGCACAGTCTTGTTTCAAGTTCAGGGACTGCCCGTCAATTGGAATACGAGACCGATGCTCGGCCGGTTGGGGGTGGCGTAATGTTCGTCGAGATGATGTTGGCTTTGTTTGCTTTAATTACAGCTGGTGGTGTTTTTGCGTCCTCCAGTGAATACGCAGCAGCCCTTGTAAAAGGACCCGCCGGTGTGTTTGCAGCCGGGGTAGGAAAATTTTTGAATGCAATAGGACTTCCACTTAACCTTGGGACTACTTATGGAAGCGTCATGATGATTTTCTTGGCCGTCACCATTCTCCAACTGGTTATCCGATTCATGAGAATCGCTACTTCAGAATTATTGAGCGATGTAAGCCCGATTTTTAAGAATCCACATGTTGGGACTTTCATCGCAAGCATTTTGGGGCTTATCCTTGTCTTTACGGGTTGGTGGCAGTACCTTTGGGTTCTCTTTGGAGGAGCAAACCAACTGATGGCATCCTTGGCGTTGATGTTGATAACTGCCTGGTTAATGTCTGAAGGTAAGAATTATATCTGGGCCCTCCTTCCAATGATATTTATGCTTGTTACCACCATTGCGGCCCTTCTTTATACTTCTTATGGATTGCTCCAGAAAGTTTTTACAGGAGCGGTCAAAGGGGAAGCGTTGATTGGCAATACCTTAATGGGATTGGTAGGGTTTTTCCTTGTAATTGCGGCATTGGTTTTAGCTGTTGAAGGGGTGAAGGCTTTTAACCGGTATAAAATAGTAAAAGCAGAGGCAGCGCCTGCAAAGGCATAAATCTCACGTTTAGCGTGAGGTTGTAGAGCCTCAGGTGTAAAGATGTAATATTTAGGAAAACAGATTTGTGTGGGGCTTGATTTACCCGTCCAATTCTGTTAGTAAAGTATAGGGGGTCAAGCCCCATTAATATTTTTAAAGGAGAAATTTTTATGACAGAAGGAGAGAAGAGAAAGAAAGGGGGTTTTTTCCAGGCCGTAAAGGAATTCGTCTATGGGGTAGCAGCCCATGATTCAGCCCGGTTTGCTCTTAAAACCCGGGCAAGTATGGAACACCTCTTCATCCTCATTACCATGGGAGATATGTTAGGCGTTCCCATCCTACCTCCCTACTATTCTTTAAGGCTTTTGCCTTATGTTGTCCCCCAAATCTCCACCTGGAAACGGAGAATGTTAAGAGAAAAAGATTTAACGGATGCACTCGCATAAACCTATAAATTCAAAGCACGAAATCCGAAACAATTTTAAATAGCCCAAATAGGAAAAGAAATATAATTTGGATTGTTTGAGGATCAAAGGGTTCGAATTTCGGATTTGATAAAGAGGAGGTGATTCCCATTTCATTAGCAGATATTTTTGAGAAGTATCCCGATCGGCGATACATCATGTTCGGAGGGAAGGGTGGTTTAGGAAAGACAACCTTTTCAGCTGCCACCGCCTATTACTTGGCTAAAAAGGGGAAAAAGGTCTTGGTCTTTTCAGTGGATCCACAGGCCTCTCTCACAGATATCTTTGAAAGGGATATCTTCGGGAAGGGACCCACAGAGATTATTCCAAACCTTTATGCTCAGGAGATTGATGCGGATCGCAGAGTGAAGGAATATCAACAGGAAATTCGACAGAAGATCCTTGATATGTATGGGATGGAGAAAATTCCGGACGAGATTGAAAGTTACATCCAGGCAGCAGCGGCTGAACCAGCCATGGAGGAGAGTGCTATTTTTGACGAGGTCGTAGACATCGTGGTTAAGGGAGGCTATGATTACTATATTTATGATTTGGTTCCTCTCGGGCATGCCCTTTATTACTTGAGTATGGCCTCAGTGTATGATGCTTGGATTGATAAGATTACAGGGCTAAGGGAGCAGATGAGAGAATATGATCAGGTGGCTGCTGTGATTAAGCGAGAAAAGGAACTGGAAGAGGATGCCATTCTCAATGAACTCCTTTACATCAAAGAGAGAATCAATAAATCCTCGAGTATTTTGACCGACAAACAGAGGACTGCTTTCTTCTTTGTTCTTACGGCAGAAGAGATGGTGATCAAAGATACGTTAAAGGCTGCGGAACTTTTTGCCAAATTCGATGTTCCGCTGAGTGGCTATATTGTAAATCGTGTGCTTCCATCAACTTTAAAAAATCAAAATATCCCGGAATATTTAAGAAATCGTCTTGAGATGCAGGACCATTACCTCAAAGTCATTGAAGCAACTTTTGGCAAACAGATCTTAGCCACGGTGCCTGAGATGGAGCGAGATGTCACCGGTCTTCCGATGATAGAGAAGATGGCCAAAGCCATGTTTGGGGAATTTTAAAAAATAATTGAAAATCTTTTAATCTTCCCTTCTCCCGAAGGGAGTAGGAGAACATAAGGGGAAGGAGAGAAGTTGTGAATCAGATCAAGATAAATATGGTTAAATTTATGGAAGAACACCCCAAATTGAAATATATCTTCTTTGGAGGAAAAGGGGGGGTAGGAAAGACAGTGATGGCTGGGGCTGCGGCCCTGTGGGCGGCAAAGCAGGGAAAGAAAACCCTTCTTGCTTCAACCAATCCTGTCCATAGTCTTTCCAATCTTTTTGAAAAAGATGTCTTTGGAAAGGCAGCCGTGGTCTGTGATGAGGAGAAATGCTATGCCTTTGAAATTGATACCCGAGATACCATTGAACGCTCAAAGCGAGAAATCAGGGAGAAGATTAACTGGTTTTTAAAATTTGCTGATATAACAACCAAAGCGGACGAATTCATCGAATCGGCAACTATGAATCCTGCCTTCGAAGAGTCCGCGATGTTTGAGAATATGATGGATATTATATTCAAAGATGAATATGATTTTTATGTCTTCGATACGGCACCTACGGCCAATGCAAGACGTCTCTTGGGGATGTCCAAGGTTTATTCCCTCTGGGTAGAAAAGATGCTTAAAAGCCGTGAGGAGGCAAAATCTTTAAGAGAGATGCTTTCTTTCTCAAAAAAAGAGGAAAAGGATCCTCTCTTAGAATATCTTTTAAATTTTAAAGATCGGATGGCCCATGCCAAAGAACTTCTCACCAATGACTCTCTCACCGCCTTCTTTTTTGTCACCCTTCCAGAGAGCCTTCCCATTGCGGTGATCACCCGATTTATCAACTGGTTCCATGAGTTTGGTATTCCCGTAGGAGGAGTAATCGTCAACGGTGTGATTCAGAAAGACCAGGTGGGTAAGGATGCGGCCGAGTTCGTCCTCAATCGAATTCAGATGCAGGAAGAGCATATGGAAGAGATCTGGAGAATATTTGGTGATCAGGTCAGAGCAATTGTTCCCCTCTTCGAAACAGAAGTCAAGGGGGCAAAGATGCTCAACCGATTGGTTGAATATCTTTTCGTGTGAAACCCCATCTATAGAATCACTCCAGTATTTCCGTTAACCCCTAAAGACTCAGAAGGATATGTTGACAATTTTTGTCAAAGATAATTAATAATTTTATAAATTTAGAGAATTCCAAATTTTCCCTAAGCTCTAACTCATTTAAATTATTATAAAATTTTTTATTCGAATTTGGTATAAAATTTGCTTAGATTATAAATACTTGGAGCATTCACAATGTTGTTACCCTTTTTACAACTTCTTTTTGCAATTTTTGCAATCTATAGTGCTCTAAAATTTGAGGAACAAACCAGACTTATTATCCCTCTCACCTGCCTTGTGGCTATGCTTATTGTCAGTCGAATAGATAAAATGCGGGCTGAAAAAGAGAAAGTTCGAAGGAATTTTTTAAAGTCAGAGATGGAAAAGATTTCTAAAACAGACTCAGGGAGTCTTCAGGAGAAAGATTTCTTTACGGTCGAAACCCTCCTCTGGCCCAAAAGCGAGTTGTTATTACTGGATGCCGTTCACTCTGTCTTTAAAGATTTAGGATTCATCGTTTCGCCTGGAATCGATTACCAATCTGTAGATCGGATTATAAAAATACCGAATACCTCTAAGTCTTTTGGTTTGCAGGTCATCCGATGTGAAAAGGAAGCCAATAAAAACCACCCAAAGATTCTGAGGGCCATCCAGTTTGAAAAAGAAAAAAAAGAAAAGGAGAAATCATTAATCATTGCTAGTACCCACATTCATTTCCCTCTCGCAGAGAGAGCAAAAATGAATCATATCTCAAAAGATTTGGGGGAAATCCTTTTCCGATACAATATCACCCTGATTACGGCTCATCACCTTTATGAACTCTGGCGGAAATCTAAGAATGGAGAAATCGATCTTATTGATTTCTTTCAGAAGATCTATGCTCATCGCGGTCCTTTTTATGCTTTAAGGGATACAGAACCTCTCTTCCCTTCCTCTTCCCATTTACCCGCCTAAATCATTTTCTCTTGAATCTTTCCTTCCTTAAACCCATAATTGTTTCATGAAGATTAGGGAAATCCTTGCAAAGTCGATTCTGACCAAAACAGCCATCTCGAGTTATGATTACTGCATCAATCCCTATGTAGGGTGTGGTCATGGATGCCGGTACTGCTATGCAAGTTTCATGAGACGATTTACGAACCATGAGGAACCCTGGGGGGAGTTTATTGATGTGAAGGTGAATGCTCCACAAATATTAGAGCGACAACTGAGAAGGGCCAAAAAAGGAGTGGTCGCTTTGAGCACCGTAACCGATCCCTATCAGCCGATCGAAAAAGATTACAGGATTACAAGAAAATGCCTTCAAATTCTACTTCGTTATCAATACCCGGTTAACATTCTTACACGCTCATCGCTTTGCTTGCGGGATATCGATCTATTCAAGGAGTTTAGAGAAATTGAAGTAGGAATCACCGTGACCACCAATGAGGAAGGATGGAGGAGACTCTTTGAACCTCACTCTCCTTCTATTGATGAGAGAGTAAGAACACTGGAAATTCTTTCGAGGGAAGGGATTAAGACTTACGGGTTTATCGGGCCCATCCTTCCTCTGAACCCCGAAGAAATGGTAAAGAGGCTTGATGGATTGGTCAAGGAGGTACTCATCGATCGAATGAATTATACTTATAAAATCGCTTACCTTTATCGGAAGGCCCATTTGGAGAGATATCTTGAAGATGAATATTTTAAACAGGTTGGATTAGAATTAAAAAAAAGGTTTGAGGAAAAAGGAATTCGGGTAATCTTATGTTTTTAATGAATTTAAGGAAGGAGCTCAATGACTCTCGGACGATTTGGATTAAGAAGAAGAAATTACGACTTTCCTCCATACCGACCTCCCAGTGAGGCCAATAGTCTCCTCTTAAGAGTCACAAGAGGATGCCCTTGGAATCGATGTACCTTTTGTTCGATGTATAAGGGATTGAAGTTTGAGATCAGGGCGATAGAAGAAGTTCTTGAAGATATCGCGATGGCTAAAGAACTCTATAGCGATAAGGTCAAAACCGTCTTTATTGGGGATTCTAACAGCCTGGTGGTAAACACAGATGCGCTCGTCAGGATTTTAAAGGCTCTTTATGAATCCTTTCCTGGTATTGAAAGGGTCACCAGTTATGCAAGGGCTAAGACGATTGCCAGAAAGCCTAAAGAAGAGCTGAAAAGAATCTTTCAAGCAGGCTTAAGTCGACTCCATGTAGGTCTTGAAACGGGAAACCAGCTCCTGCTCCATGAAATTCAAAAAGGGGCCACACCTGAAGAGATGATTGAAGCAGGAAGAAAGGCTAAGGAGATAGGTTTCGAGTATTCCCTCTATGTCCTTTTAGGATTAGGGGGAGAAGATCGATGGCGAGAGCATGCTCAGGATACCGCAGAAGTGTTGAATCGAATCGATCCTCATTTCATTAGGGTTCGAACCTTAATTCCTCAACCCTATTCCCCTCTTTTTGAAGCCATGAGAGAAGGTCGTTTTCAATTACCTTCCCCCGAGACGATTCTGAAGGAAACAAGGTTGCTCCTCGAGAGACTTGATGTGACCTCTCAATTTTTAAGTGACCATATTTCGAATCTCGTTCCTCTTTATGGAAAACTTCCTGAGGAAAAAGAAAAAATGGTCCGGAGGATTGACGAATCCTTAAGAGCGATCGAGGAGGATGGCCGAATAAGAGAAGAAATGGAAGCGAGGAGACATTTAACCCGCCTCTAAGGGTCATTCGATTTTAAAGCGAATACAAACCTTCCCTTCCTTAAATCTTAATTCTATGAACTCTTGGTTCTATTTAGAGCTGCAGGAGGAGCAGGAAGTGGCTGAACAACTGCTGCAGGAAGAACTGGCCGTGCTTTTGAATTTTCCACCACTTGAGAAGGCAAACGTGGACATCATCCGATGAACCCTCTGGCTTTTACATTGAGGGCAGATAATTTTTTCAGAAGAATGAAAGACCAATTTCTCAAATTCATGGTCACAGGTTTCACAATGAAATTCATAGATCGGCATTTCTCATTCCCCTTCGTTTATTTAGATTTATCATAACATTTTTATGATCCGTTCAGCAAGGGTTTCCGCCTTTTTGGCCAAGGTCAAACGTCTCTCTTCTTCCAGTTCGTTTTTTATTTTTCGACAGACCTCTTCCATTTTTTTAAAATAGGTTTTTTTGATGGTTTGAGGAACAGAAAGACGAACCAGTCTTTCCCACAGGGTCATCACCTTTGAGTAGGCATTTTTGAAATAGGCATCCATGCCTTGGCTAAAAAGGAGAAGGAAGAGGAACTTTGAATCCGAGATTCCCGTTCTCAGGGCTTTTAAAAAGTAGTGAGAGGAAAGGTCATAGTGTTCGCTTTCAAGGTAGCTGAGGCCTGTCAACGCGTAAGCTTCTGAAATTCCATTTTCAAACATCATTTGAAAAATCTTTTTTGTTCTTTTAGGGCCATAGGTTTTTTTAAGGAGTGGGTGATGATCCACGAGAAATCTCACCCAATAGGGATTCTTTGAATACTTTTTGAAGAGATCGATTAATTGTTCCATAGCGTCATGGAAGAGAGAATGAGTTTCGGCCATCCCCAAGAGCACTCCCTGTTCAGCTCTGGTAATAATCCGTTCGAATTGCTGAAGATAATTCTTTTCATAATCTCTCTTTTTTATCTGAAGCTTGTATTGGACATATCGGGGACGATACATCTCCAGCTGATACACATTTTCTCTTAATTTCATCGCTTCATGGAAGATAGATCCAATGACCAGATCGAGGAGCTCCTCTTCATAATGGAAGGCCTTCTCTCCTTGTTTTCTAAAGATTCTGTGGCTCTGTTCCTTTAAATGAAAAAGGAGACTGTGACCCCGATCATCGACCCAGGAGGATATATCTGAAAATTGAAGTTTCCCGTTTCGATACTTTTTAAAAATTTCCTGAAACGCGAGTTCCGAAATAAGAAGTTCTCTTATCAATTCAAGAAGATTCGTATCTTTCATCTCGATTTTTTTCTTTGCCCCCTTTCCTAAAAGGAACCTATATTTAAATATATCAGGTTAGGCCTGATTTGGAAAGGGGGGCAATTGGGGATTGACAGAAAAGGAAGGTTCAATTAAATGTAAATTTATAAATACAGTTTAAATGGGTGAGGTTATGTCTTTTTGGGAGAAAAAGGGAAGAATCGCCATTACCTGTTCAAAAGGACTCCCTCCTTTTCTAAAGGAAGAACTCCTTTCATTGGGATTTCCGATTCTCTCGGAGGGATTAGCTCATATCGAAACCGAAGGCTATGCCGCGGATACGATGAGATTAAATCTCCTTCTAAGGACCGCCCAAAGGGTTCTATTCCTTATCCACGAGTTTCGAGCTAAAGATTCAGAAGAGCTTTATCGAAACCTTTTTGAATTTCCCTGGGAGACCTATCTTCCAGAGGATGGGTACATCTGTCTCACCTCCACAGTGGAAAATCCAACCATCAAGGATTCAAGATTTGCCAATGTGCGGGGGAAAGATGCGATTGTGGATCGATTGAGGGAAAAATATGGACGAAGGCCGGATTCAGGTCCGAAAAGAGATAAAAGTGTGATCCACCTCTATTGGAGAGGAGATCATTGCCAAATCTTTATTGATACCTCAGGGGAACCTCTCTCCAAGAGAGGATATCGAACGAACCCCCTTAAGGCACCTCTCCAAGAGACACTGGCTGCGGGACTCATTCTTGCCACTGGATGGAAAGGAGAAACTCATTTGATTAATCCCATGTGTGGCAGTGGAACCTTGGCCATCGAGGGAGCCTTCATTGGATTGGGAAGAGCCCCTAATCTGTTAAGAGAAAATTTTGGTTTTATGCATATCAAAGGATTTGATGAGTCCTCATGGAAGGCCTTGAAAAGGAGAGTGCGAGCTGAATCGAAAGATTTCTTAAAAGGAAGAATTATCGCTACGGATATTAGTCAGCAGGCCGTGGAAGCCGCTAAACGAAATGCCATGACTGCAGGGGTGGATCGGTTTATTGAATTTGGAGTCTGTGATTTCTCTGAGACTCCTTTGCCCGGAGGGGGTGGAGTGATCATCATGAATCCAGAATATGGCGAACGGATGGGTGATCAAGAAGATCTCAAGGAGACGTATCGAAGAATTGGTGATTTCTTCAAGAAACGTGGAATCGGTTACAGAGGCTATATCTTTACCGGGAATTTTGAATTAGCCAAGAGCGTGGGGCTGAGGGCCAAAAGGAGAATCGTTTTTTTTAATAGTAATATTGAATGTCGTTTATTAGAGTATGACATCTATGAAGGAAGTAAAAAAACCACAAGATGAAGACAAAGGATCAGATTTATCCGGTTTATTTCCTCTATGGTCCCGAAGATTATCTGATCGAAGAAGAGATTAAGAGACTTCTCGATCAAACCCTACTCCCCAAAGAGAGGAGTCTGAATCTCCATCTTTTTAGCGGGGGGGAACATTCTCCTCGAGAAATCATTCAAACCGCACGCACTTGGCCCATGTTCTCTTCCTATCGATATATTTTAGTGAGAGAGATGGATCAATTTAAAGAAGATTCGGTCAAGGAATTTTTAGAGTATTTTACGAATCCTTCTCCCAAGACCTGTTTGGTGATGAGCGGCCCCACTTTGGGAGCATGGAAAAAATATCAAAAAGAGTTGGAGAAAACCTGTCAGTTCATTGAATTTCAAAGATTGAAAGGCAAGGAGTTAAACTTATGGTTAAAGAAGAGGGCAAAGGAGAAAGGAAAGGTTCTGACAGAGGAAGCTGCACAATACCTGATCGAGTTGAGCGGGGATCATCTTTTGGATCTGGAGCAGGAACTGGAGAAGGTTGTGTTGAGTATAGGAGAGAAGAAGCAAATTGATCTTATGGATATTGAGGAGATCACCTCGGAGGTGAAGATCAGCACGGTCTTTGAGTTAACAGAGGCCATAGGCCAGCAGGATTTAGAGAAGGCCCTCAAAATCGTAGAAAAGTCGTTGGAGTCGAAGAGTATCCCTTTTAGAAAAGATGAGGAAGAACCCAAAAAAAGAGACGAGATGATTTCTCTTCTCCTTCTGAGTATGATGGCCAAACAGTACTGGAATCTCTTGAAGGTGAAGGAGATGACCCCAATTGAGAAAGATATGGGAGAGGTGGCCAAGAAGATGAATATGCCTCTCTGGAGTGTAAGGAAATTGATTGAACAGTCGAAACAGTTTTCTAAGTCTGCTCTTCAGAAAGGAATTCTTCGCTGTTATCAAACCGATTTGGACCTTAAAAGGGGTTTGGGACCAAAGAACCTTCTTATGGAGAAGTTGGTTATTGATCTTTGTCGTCCTCAGTGAACAGAAGGGGCGCTTTCTGAAAGAGGACGGGTGGATAAAGCGTTTACGGCTCGGGTAAGGCGGGAGATCTTCCTTGACGAGGTATTTTTATGAAACACCCCTTTTGAGCAGGCCTTCTGAATTAAGGAGATGGCTTTTCGGAGGGCTCTTTGAGCCCCTTCCACATCTTTCTTTTCTATAGCCTCACGGACTTTCTTTATCGCCGTCTTCACCGTCGATTTTATATGGAGATTTCGAAGTCGTCTTTTTTCACTCTGTTTTACTCTTTTAAGAGCCGATGCATGAGTTGCCAAATTTCACCCTCCTTTTATATGATTGATTTTTTTAACATTTTAGGATAGGTTGTGTCAAGAAGGGATGCAAAAGAGAGCTCCATGACAGAGAACAAAAAGATTACAAAGGCCGCTTCGATCATTGGATTGGGAACACTCCTCAGTCGAATCTTTGGATTTTTGCGGGATGTGGTGATTGCTCATTTTTTTGGGGCCGGATTGGCTGCGGATGCCTTTTTTGTTGCCTTTCGAATTCCAAATCTCTGGAGAAGACTGGTTGGAGAAGGTTCTTTAACCATTTCCTTCATTCCGGTCTACACCGAATACCTTACTCAACGATCAGAAAAGGAGGTCAGAGAACTCACCCATATTGCCTTTACGATTGCTGCTATGGGATTGCTTCTTCTCACTCTTGGAGGAATCTTTTTTTCCCCTTATCTGATTCGAATCATTGCTCCTGGGTTTATTAAAATTCCTGAAAAGTTTGACCTCACGGTTCACCTCAATCAAATCATTTTTCCCTATCTCTTTTTTATGGGACTCTTTGCCCTTTCCATGGGAATTCTCAATTCCCATCGACACTTCTTTGCCCCTGCCTTTGCTCCTATCTTTCTTAATATCTCCATGATTGTTTCCGTATTCCTTTTTTATTCTGTCTTTAAAAAGCCTATCATGGCACTGGCGATTGGTGTGCTCGCTGGAGGGATCATCCAGTTTCTCTTCCAGATCCCCTTCCTCGTAAAGAGGAGGATAGATTTTCGATTCAATTTTAATTACCATCATCCAGCCATTAAAAGGATCGGCTTACTGATGGTTCCGGGTCTGATCGGGACTGCGGTTTATCAACTCAATGTATTTATTGATACGATCTTTGCCTCCTTCCTCCCCAGTGGAAGCGTTTCCTACCTTTTCTTCGCAGATAGACTATTGGAGTTCCCGCTGGGTCTCTTTGCGATTGCTATAGGAATGGCCTCTCTTCCGAGTCTTTCGGGTCTTGCATCCCAGGGGAAAAGAGAGGAATTCAAAGAGACTCTATCTTTTGCCTTTCGCTTAACCTCTTTCATCAGTATCCCTGCAATGGTAGGATTGATTGCTTTAAAAACGCCCATCATCCATGTTCTTTTTGAAAGGGGGCTTTTTAATCATTACGCTACCGAAATGACGGCAAAGGCCCTTCTTTTCTATTCCATTGGCCTCTGGGCTATTGCAGGGGTAAGAACCCTGGTTCCTGCCTTTTATTCCCTTCAGGACTCATGGAGCCCGCTTAAGATTGCCTTAATCTGTTTAGGAGCAAATGTTGTCTTTAATGCCCTTTTCATCATTCCCCTCAAACACGCAGGTTTGGCTCTGGCCACCAGTCTTTCCTCCACTTTAAACCTCCTGCTTCTTTCTCGGAAGCTTTCTCATCAATTGGGGGGGATTGAGTTTGGAAAGACCGTTAAGGCCCTTTTTAAAATTTTACTCTCCAGTCTCCCCATGGGATTTATCGCCTATGGAGTCTGTTCCTTTGGAGATTGGACCATGCCCGGAAAGCTGGTTCAGAAAATTTTACTCCTGGGGGCAGGAATAGTATTGGGAATCATTGTTTATGGAGTGATCTCCTTTAAATTAAGAAATGAGGAAATCCAATTTCTTACAAAGTGGATGAGAAAAGGAGCTCCCTCCTAAATGGTTTGAAGCGACGGAAAGCTATCCTCTTTTGAGTCTTGACCAGAGAAATAACCCTAAGGCTAAACCGACTCCAATGAGTTCCATTCCAATAGTAGGAAAGACCAGGAGAATAGCAGCCACAGCAAAAAGAAGGCGTTTTGTCCAGTTCAGTGGAGACCAGGCATATCCAACCAGAAAGGCAGAAAGACAGATCACTCCCAGGGCTGTAAGGCATGCGCCTTTAAGGATTTCAAAGAGTGTTCCATGAAGCAAGAGGGCAGGTTGGAACACAAAGGCAAAAGGGATCAAAAAGCCTGCAATTCCTAATTTAAAGGCTTCGATTCCCGTGGCCATCATTTCTGAACCTGCCAGATTGGCGGCAGCAAAGGCCGTAATCGCATCTGGAGGGGTTAAGTCCGAGAGAACAGCGTAATAAAAGACAAAGAGATGGGCGGTCAGAATTGCAATTCCGAATTTCCCCAGAGCCGAGGCCCCTACGGTAACCGCAATAATGTAGGAAGGAGTCGTGGGGATCCCTGTTCCAAGGACACTTACCACTAAAAAGACCAGGATCATAGCGATCAGGAGTTGATTCATAGAAGCACTGAGCAAGACACTTCCGAAGGCCAAAGCGGCTCCTGTTCGGGTGAGAATGCCGACCACCATTCCAGACCCGGCCAGAGCCGTAGCAATGATGGCCGCATTGATTGCGGCTTGATAAAAGGTATCGATAAGCTTCTTGGGACCCATCCAGGTTTTCCGATCTAAAAAACTGAGGCCAATGATGATCAGAATGACATAAAATGCAGCCTTGCTCGGGGAATACCCGTATCCTAAGAACACGATGATTAAAAGGAATGGAAGAAAATAATAGGCATGGCGGAGCATGGGAAGAATGCTCGCCCGCTCTCCTTTTGGGATGCTTTTCATTCCCTGCTTTAATGAAATAAAGTGGACCACAAAGAACAGGCTCAAATAATAGAGAATGGCCGGGATGGCAGCGGCCTGAATGATCTTAAAATAAGGGATTCCGGTGACTTCTGACATGATGAAAGCCCCTGCACCCATGATCGGAGGCATCAGTTGTCCTCCAGTACTTGCGATCGCTTCCACTGCTGCAGCCTGTTTTGGTGAGAATCCCCCTTTCTTCATGAGCGGAATGGTAAAACTTCCGGTGGTGTAGACATTAGCCACCGTGCTTCCACTGACCGTTCCATAAAGCCCACTGGAGATCACAGCAATCTTTGCTGGTCCCCCTTTAGACCATCCTGCTGCCCAAACAGCAAAATCGATGAGGAAGCCTCCGACCCCTGCACTTAGCATGAAGGCTGCAAAGAGGATGTAGATATAAAGGATATTGGATGAGATTCCGGTCAGAAAACCAAAGATTCCTTCATCCCCAGCCAAAAAGAGAACTTCAACCATCCGAGGAAAGGAATACCCTTTAAACTTGAGGAGGCCCGGCCAGTAGGGAGCTGTGGCAAGATAGATGAGGAAAAAAGCAATCGTCAGGGCCATCCAACGGGAGAGGGCCCGACGACAGGCTTCAACGACCAAAAGGACAAGGATGGAACCTAAGAGGATTTCAATGGTTCGAACTTCATCCATCCCAACCATTCTAAAGTTGAGCCGTTCGGCATCCCATACGATATAAAAAGGACCTAAGAAACAGAAGAATGAAGCGATCCAGTCCCAGAAGGAAGGGCGGTCTTTGGGGGAATTTTTCGAGGCTGGGAAAAGAAGGTAGATGAGAGGAAGGAGAAATAAAAGGTGAAGCCCTCTTTGGGTACGGGGTTCAAATGTTCCAAACCCTGAGGTATAAAAATGAAGGAGTGAAGCTGTTAACCCATATAGGGTTACAAAAATTTTTATCCAACCCTTAAGCGAACGCACAGAGATGTTTGGGTAAAAAGAACACCCGCTTTAAGGATGAGGAAGCGGGCGTTCTTTTTAAGAAATTCGGATTATTTTAAAACCCCTTTTTC
>JBDOIB010000090.1:0-2528 GCA_041082155.1 Thermodesulfobacteriota bacterium
TTGGTTCATTTTTATAGAGAGATTACTCCAGAAGAACTCTACGAAATTGTGGCTCACCATTTAGGGGACTTTGAGCGATTTTCAAAAGAAATCGTTACGTTTATTAAGGCCTATGAGAAAAAGGAGAAGCCTTTTAATTTAAAAACCCCTTAGAAAGAAAGAGGAACTTAGAGATGATACATTTTTTAAGAAAAAAATGGATGGGTATATGGATCGTAATATTTTTAATATGCGGAATTTCAGGATTTGTCGGTTGCAGCAAAGAAGCGAAGAAGGAGCGTCACTGGAAAAGGGGGGAGAAGTATTTTTCGGAAAATAAATTGAGAGAGGCCATCATCGAGTATAAGAATGTCATTCAAATTGATCCGAAGGATGCAAAAGCCCGCTATAAATTGGGACTTTCTCACCTGCGAGCCGGTCAGCTTCAGGAGGCCTTTTCTGAATTTATAAAAAGTGTAGACTTAGATCCGGAGGCCATTGAGGCAAGGATTCAACTCGGAAACCTCTATCTCCTCTCCCGGGAGCGATCAAAGGCTCTGGAGCAGGCCCAGAAGATTTTAGAAAAAGATCCCAATAATTCTCAGGGCCGTCTCATTCTGAGCTCCATCCATTTGATGGATCGGGATCTGGAGAAGGCCATTTCCGAAGCCAAAAAGGCAATTGAACAGGATCCAAAGAGAATCGAAGCCTACCTCCATCTGGCCAATCTTTATATGATGAAGAAGGATTTTTTGAGGGCTGAGGAGACCTTTAAAGAGGCAATCAAGATTGATGAAAAAAATCTACGGGCTCGATACGCACTGGCAGAGTTTTATCAGAGAACAGGAAAAACAGATCTTGCGGAAGCTCAATTTAAGGAAATTACAAAAATTGACCCAAAAGATCCCAATCCCTTTATGGTGTTTGGCAATTTTTATGTCTCCATAAAAAGGATGGAAGATGCTGAAAGGGAGTTTCTCAAATCGATAGAGGTTGATCCTAAAAGGGTTTCCTCGTATCTTCACCTGGGAGATTTTTATCTCCTCTGGGGAAAAAAGGATAAAGGGATTGAGACCTATCAGAAAGCCATTGAAGTGGACTCTAAAAATATTGCAGCTCGAGCAAAACTGGCTGAGGTTTATTTAAATGAACAAAGGTTTGATAAGGCCTCGGAACTCGTGGCAAAAATTCTCGAAATCAATCCTAAAAGCAGTGAAGGAATCTTTCTTAAGGGTCGAATTCATCTGGCAAAAAGAGAGTTCAATGAAGCCACCCAGCTCTTTCAATCCTATCTCAAAGATCATCCCAGATCATTTCTTGCCCATCATTATTTGGGGCTTGCGCACCTCGGAAACAGGGATATCCAGCAGGGAAAGACAGAACTCTCGGAAGCAATCAAATTAAATCCAGACTGGATTGAAGCAAGGGGAATCCTTGCGGATATTCATCTTCGAACAGGTGCTCCGGAACTGGCTATCGAGGAGTGTCAGGAGATCCTTAAGAGGGATCCTAAATCACTTCAGGCCCATCTGATTCTTGGAAATGCTTATCTTTTAAAGAAAGATTTGCAGAAGGCCGCTCAATCCTTTGAAGAGGCCATCCGCCTGAATCCTAATCATCCGATCGGATATTTTCATAAAGGCCGTCTCCTTCTGGTTCAGAGGAGAGGAAAGGAGGCGGAGGCTCAACTGGAGAAGGCACTTTCTCTTCAGCCCGATTTTCTGGATGCTTTAAGTCTTCTTGTTGCAATGTTTGTGAATCAGAAGGAGAACCGAAAGGCCATGGAAAGAGTTGAAGCGCAGATCAAACTCCGACCTCAGAACCCCTTTTTATACCATCTTTTAGGAAGAGTTCAGGAACAAAGTAGAGAGATGGCAAAGGCTGAAGCGAGTTATAAAAAAGCCATAGAGCTTAACCCGAATATCTCTGGATTTTATATTACCCTTGGCCACTTCTACGTTCGCCAGAACCTCACCGATAAGGCGATTCGGGAATATAACACGGCCCTCGAAAAGAGTCCCGATTCAATCTCTGCCCTTATGGGATTGGGGATCCTTTACGATTCGCTGAAAAATTACGAAAAGGCAAGAGAGTATTACCAGAAGGCTTTAAAGGTAAACCCAAAATTTGCACCTGCTGCCAATAATCTGGCCTATCTTTATGCAGATCGGGGAGAAAACATTGATGAGGCATTGAACCTTGCCCAGATCGCAAAGGAGCAGTTTCCTGACGATCCCCACATTTCGGATACCCTGGGATGGGTTTATTATAGAAAGAATATTTTTGGTCGCGCCATCGTCTTTCTGAAGGAGGCGGTAGAGAAGCTCCCTGATAGTGCTGTGGTTCGTTATCATTTAGGGATGGCTTATTTCAGGAATGGAGATAAGGAGAATGCCCGAAAGGAGTTGAAAAAGGCTCTCGAACTTGATCCAAAGTTTCCTGGGTCAGAGGAGGCAAGAGAGGCTTTGAAGAAATTGAGTTAAAAAGGGTTGCCTGAAAAGTAAATCTTACAAAAAAAGGATTATCTTACTTGAGAGGGGCCTGTTTTG
>JBDOIB010000092.1:0-10367 GCA_041082155.1 Thermodesulfobacteriota bacterium
TTCTTTGACCGGAGAATAAGGAGGTCGTCATGAGATTAAAGGTTGACTACAAGAATGATGCTCTATATTTTCGGCTTGATGAGTCGGCGATTGTTGAGTCCGAGGAGATTAAACCAGGTGTGATTCTTGACTATGATGCAAATGACAACGTGGTTGGGATTGAGATACTCGGCATAAGCAGGCGTGTCCCAGTGGAAATGCTAAAGAGTCTGCAATTCGAAACAGCATAGGTTGATAAAACCTTCGCCTAACAACCGGCTACAGTGGATGGCGTTCCGTCACCACACAGTTCTAAAGTTATACAGAAATAAAATTATTAGATAAATAAAAAATCATGCGATGAATACGATTTGGCAAACGACAACTTATGGGACTTTTCGAAATTGTTGACCGGCTGGGAGTGGTGGCCAAATTTTTCGGAGGTTTGATGTTATTTTTTGCCAGCCTCCCTCTTTACTGGCTAGGGAGGGCCATGGTCGAATATTTCCGATTTGGTACATTGAAAGATGTACTTTATGCCTTACCGGGAATGGTTGTGACCCTTTTTGGGCTGCATTATTCGGTGTGTTTTGCGCGTACGGAACAAATCTGGGAATTATAGACATGGCTAAAGATACGTTTATTATAATAAAAGATTCAGAAGGGTGAATAAAACGGAGGAGATGAAATGGCGATTAGGGTTGTGAGACTTGGAAGTCCGAGAGAAAAAGATGAAGGGTTGAGATTGGGGACGGTCCGTCGGCCTCCAAGGGGTGTTCCCAAAAGTGAATATGCTTCGAGAAACTTCTATGATGTTTGGCTTCCTATCCTCTCACCCAGCGAAGATCTATTAAGGGAAGCAAAGAAAATTAAGACAGAAAAGGAATGGTTAGCTTTTAAAAGGAAATTTCGAGCCGAATTAAATTCGTCTGGAGGAAGTAAGGTTCTTGATCTGCTTGCAGCCCTTTCCCATCAAACGAACATCTCCCTGGGATGCTATTGTGAAGATGAGAGCCGATGTCATAGATCTGTATTGAAAGAACTTCTGCTGGAGCGAGGGGCTAAACTTCAAGAAAGCAATTCATAAAACGGGTTTTATAATATTCCATACCTTAAAGAAAGGAGGAAAACTGATGGCTCCAAAGAAGATTCTTATGCTTGTAGGGGATTACGTGGAGGACTATGAGGCAATGGTTCCATTCCAGATGCTCACGATGGTAGGTCATACTGTCCATACTGTGTGCCCCGGAAAGAAGGCCGGGGAAACTGTTCGTACAGCAGTCCATGACTTTGAAGGCGACCAGACTTACAGTGAGAAGCGGGGTCACAATTTTTTACTTAATGCGACATTTGATGAGATTAAACCTGAGGATTACGATGGGTTAGTGATTCCTGGAGGTCGTGCTCCCGAATATATTCGATTAAATGAAAGGGTGTTAGAGATCGTTCGACATTTCGCAAAAGCTAATAAACCGATTGCTTCTATATGTCACGGTCAGCAGGTCCTGATTGCAGCGGGTGTCTTGGAAGGAAAGCTCTGTACAGCCTATCCAGCCGTGAAACCAGATCTCATCAGAGCTGGGGCCAGGTGGGGCGAAGTAAATGAAACCTTTTCCAATGCCTATGTGGATGGGAATATAGTGACTGCAGCAGCCTGGCCAGGACATCCGGAATGGATGCGGAAGTTTTTAGATCTGTTAGGAAGTAAGATCGTACCATAAGGGCACACCCACTCTCAATTTTTAGGAAGAGTAAAGGCTAATTCCATTTAATGGAATTAAACAATAATTATTTTTTGCTCAGTAAGGGTGAGTCGTTCTACTTTGCTATCTGTAATCAGATAGTCGTCTTCCAATCCAACGATTCCTTTCCCTGGAAAGACAAACATGGGTTCCAGGGCAATCACCATACCGGGTTGAAGCTTCTGATTAAATCGAGGTGCGATGATCGGGTATTCATCGATCTCTAATCCCAACCCGTGGCCAATAAACTTCGCCTTCCCTTCTCCAAAACCATTAAAGTAATCTATCAGACCTGCACTTCGAACTTTTTTTATGAGACAATGATAGAGCTCAGAGCAGGACACCCCAGGTTTAGCCTCTTTTACAAATAGTTGATGGAGCTCAACTGATAATTCATGGGCATTTTTGAGTTCATCCTCAAGATCCCCTATCACTAAAGTTCGGAACTGGTCAGCCACATATCCATTGACCCCAACTCCATAATCAATCCCAATTGGTTCATTTTTCCTGATTCTCCGAAAGCTTGCTCCCTGAGCCATCGCAGGGGTATTCCCATAGCCACCATGAGGGCTGTCAAGAAAAGACAGGACAGTCCCACTCTCTCCGGAAAGGACATGGGCATGGGTCATTTCTTGGTTCCATGAGCGCATCCTTAAAACTCCCATATGTCCTTCTCGGCGGGCAAGAAAGGCAAGATATCCATCCACCTCAAGCTCCGTCATCCCTTCTTTGATGAACTCCTTAATTGTTAGATATCCGTGGTGGAGAATTTGAGCCGCCTTTCGAATCTGCTCCACTTCATAGGGGGATTTTATCATTCGAATCTTAAGAATGGATTCGGAGACATCCACCCATTCAAATTCTGGAAAGAGTTGCTGATATCTCAAATAGAGATTCACCGGGATAGACTCCATTTCCATGCCAATCTTTGAACGATTGAATTTAAGCTCTCGAAGAATCTTTTTTATATGGGCTCTTCCCTTAACGGGAAGGATATGTTTTAGAGGAGACTCTCTTAGGACTCTTTCATGGCCCTTGAACACCATCAGAATAGGCTCTCCCTCTTCCGGGATAAAAAGGACAGAAGACTGGATTGTCCCTGAGAAGTAAAAGAGATTTACATTTTTAAGGATTAACGCTCCATCCAACCCTTTCTTCTGAAGATCTTCCTGAAATTTATAGATTCGCTTTTGAATCTCTGCTTCCGGAACAGTTTGTATCATCTTTATCACCGGGAAGTAGATCTTTTGAAGGTTAACAGATAAATTAAGAATAGAGAGAGGCTACTGGCTTTAAGAATAGCCATGATGAAACAGGATTCTTTCAATCCCAGAATGGGAAGGAAGATGACCCCACCCAAAAGAGCTCCCCAGAACCCCCCAAAGAGATCAGCTCCATAAAGAAGTCCAGCCGTCTTTCCAACCTGAATATCATTTGAATGGGTGAGAAGATAGATCTTGTTGGCCAGGGGAAACTGCAGGCCTACTAAGATTCCACAGAAAAGAGACATCAAAAGAAAAATGCCATAAAGAGATCCATAAACTAAAGGTTTTTCGAGGTGATGAGAAGGAAGGATAAGTGTAAAAGGGAGAGTCAATGAAAAGAAGATGAATAGGATCTCAGTCGTGAGAAAGAGAAGGGAGGGTCTTTTAATTTGGTCGAGCCGTTCTGTGATATAAAAACTGCTTAAAGCAATTCCAATCATAAAGACGGTGACGAGAAGACCGATCTGGAAATAAAGATAACCGTAGATTACTTGAAAGGTGAGGATAATCGCCAGATCAAGCATCATATCCGCAATCCCGGAAGTAAAGATGGCATAGGGAATAGACCATTTGGAGATCTGGGGTCTTTTGAGAAAGAGGCAAAGAAGGAGAAGGGTCATCATGAGGATGGACAGCAATAGAAATAGAAAATGGATATGCCCAAACCACTTAAATATCTTCATGAGATAAGGGGAGAAGAGGGCATTCCAATAAGAAAGATTGAAGTAAACTCCTATGGGTCTAAAATCAGAATTCAGAGAGGTCTTTCTTCCCTCCATAGATTTATTAAACCAGCTCAACCACCTTGGATGAAGCCGATACTCCATATAGCTTTTAGTGATCAGTTGAGTAGGAATTTTTCTATCTGCAAGCCGCCGGGCTAACTCTTCAGCCGTGAGTTTTTCGACGGATTCTGAATCTGAAGCAAGGAGCAGATTGGTATCTCCTGGAATGACCCTCACATATAGATAGACCTGTTTGAGAGTATCTAAAATGCATCCATTCAGATATTTTAGCTCCGGACTGATATAGGTGAGAGAGCCCGGAAGAGTTAGGACAAGAATCCCTTCAGGGTTCATCTTTTTTTTAGCCATCTCGAAGAATTCTATAGAGAAAAGCCTGTTGGTCTGAAGTTCCTGGGGAGCATCGAGACCAATAAAGATGAGATCAAAACGTTCCTTTGTCCTTTTGATAAAGAAACGACCATCCATAAAGTGAATCTTCACCCTCGGGTCAGAGAGTTCCGATTCGGTAAGTGGAGTGGGAAACTTTTTGATTAATTTCAGAAGAAGGGGATCAAGTTCCACATAGTCCACTCGTTTCACAGGATACTTAAGAATTTCATGAATCATCCCACCTGCACCTCCACTCAATATCAAAACCGATTCTGGATTTTTATGAAAAAGCATGGGAAAGTGAACAAACTCCTCTGTGGAGGCAGTATCCGGATGAGGGGTGGTAATGGAGGGGCTTCCATCTGTAAAGAAGGTGAGTTGTTCTCCCTTTCGGGTAATGGTAATATTCCCGTAAATAGAATTTTCGTAATGGATGACACCAAGACCCTTCCATTGCTGTTGAATCGAGAAAAGATGGATCTTTTCTTTAAGGGGAGTCAACAGGAGATAAAGGAAGAAGAGACTATAGAGGAGGGAGACAATCCATAGACCTTTTCTGAAAGAGACCAACGAGAATCTCTCGGGCCACAGAAGAAAGCTGGAGATAGCTGCATTTGCAAAGGAGACCAGAAAGGCAATCTCAAAGGAATTGAAATATTGAATCAAAATAAACGTGAAAAGGAGTCCACCCACAATGGAGCCAATGGTTTCAAAGAGATAGACTTTTCCAATAGAGGGTGCCTCTCTCTCTGAGTATTGTGCATAGAGTCTACAGCCATAAGTAAAAAGGGAACCATGGAAGAGGGCGACGGGAAAGAGAATGAAAGCAGAGCAATAGAGAATAGGTAAAAAACCCAATCCTTCTCCAGGGGTAATCATGAGAAGATTTTTGAATATTCGGCTGAGGTAGATAGAGAAAGGGAAGGCTAAGGAGAAGATGAGTTGAAAAAAAACGTAGATTTCCAGTTTCTTTTTAACCCTCTCTACGGTTTTCCCTAATAAAAAGGATCCCAGGGCTTCTATGATTAACCAATTGGCTAAGATAACTCCTAAGGTGAGTTCGTTTCCTAAAAAAGAGGTCAGGAGTTCTCTCAGCAGGAGGATTTGGGCTACAATTCCACTTCCCCCCATGATCAGCAAAGAGATCTTTAAAGATAAAATTTTCATAAAGAATGGGATATTCCGAATCTTTCTTGGTAATTTTTCTCCAGATTAACAGAATGGGTGAGATAGGTCAATTCATACTGAGAGGGATGACAGGGACATATTTTCTAAAGAACGAGGTATTTCTTGACAATCTCTTCATTTCGCCAGATCTCTTCCATTGAATTACTATATTGGATTTTACCTTTTTCAAGAATATAACCTCGATCAGAAGTATTTTTACAAAATCTAAGGTTTTGGTCAGCAAGAAGAATAGTGACTCCCTCTTTTCTAATTTGGGAGAGGATTTCGGTCAAATTTTGAACTATCAGGGGTGCCAGACCCTCTGAAGGTTCATCGAGGAGGAGAATCGAGGGGTTTTTCATCAATGCCCTGGCAATGGCTAACATTTTTTGTTCTCCACCACTGAGTTGATTCCCCTTTCGTTCTTTCAATTCCGAAAACACAGGGAACAAAGTATAAATCTTTTCGAAGGTCCATTGAATTTTCCCTTTCCCAGATAAACGACGGGCTAATTCTAAATTTTCATAAAGGGTAAGGTCGGGAAAGATTCTCCGATCATCTGGAACATAACCGATGCCCAAACGGGCAATCTGAAATGGAGGTTTTCCAACGATATCCATATGTTGAAATAGAATTTTTCCTGAACGGGGAGGTGTAAGCCCCATAATGGATCGAAGGGTAGTCGTTTTCCCAACACCATTTCTCCCAAGGAGAGAGACCACTTCCCCTTTTTGGACCGATAAAGATACACCCTGAAGGATATGACTCTGGCCATAAAAGGTATCGATGTTTTGGATCTCGAGGATGGTTGGGCCAGGATGGTCTGTCATCTCTTTTCCCAGAAAATCTCCTCTCCCAGATAGACTTTTTTTACATCCTCATTCTTTTTTATCTCTTCCGGAGTCCCATCAGCAAGAATCTGTCCTCGATGGAGGACGACGATTCGATCTGAGAGAGAGAAGACAATATCCATATCATGCTCCACAATAACAAAAGTGGACCTTCTTTCCTGCGAAAGTCTTCGAATATTTTCTAACACCTTGATTCGTTCGAGGGGGTTCATTCCAGCCGTGGGCTCATCAAGAAAAATAAGTTTAGGATCAGGGGCCATTGCCAGCCCAATTTCTAATAGACGCTGATCTCCGTGGGATAAGGTTCCTGCAGGAAGATCCTTTTTCTCTATCAGACCAATTTCTGTTAATAATTTTTCCGCTTTTTCTTTTACATCCAGATGATCATGAACGGATTTGAAAAACCTTAAACTTTTATTTAATAAAGCAAAGATAGGAATCTGCACGTTTTCAAAAACAGTAAGTTTAGGAAAAATATTCATAATCTGGAAGGATCGGCAAATCCCCATTTTCACCCTTTTATGGATGGGGAGATACGTAATCTCCTCTTCATTAAAAAAGACTTTTCCTGAATCCGGAAGAATATTTCCGGTGAGAAGGTTAATAAGGGTAGTCTTTCCTGCACCATTCGGTCCGATGATGGAGGTCAATACTCCTTCTTCAAATTGAAGGTCGATATGATCCGCCGCACTCACCACACCAAAATATTTTTTAAGTTTCTCTGTTCTAAGAAGAGCAACCATTGGATTTTACCGCTTAAATAGGGGCCAGATTCGTTCTGTTAAAAAGATGACAACCCCACCTCGAAACAATAAGACTAAAAAGACGATAATGGCCCCAAACCAGACTAGCCAGTACTGGGTATATCTTACAATAATGTCTTTAATAATATAAAAGAGGATAGACCCCACCATGGGACCTGAGAACGTGTGGATTCCCCCTAAGAGCGTCACCATTACCGGCTCAGCGGAATGGGTCCAATGCGCAATGGGGGGAGTGACTGTATTTTCAAGAGGAGGCAAGAAAGAACCCGCGAGCCCGGCATATAGTCCTGAGATGGTGAATGAGAGAAGTCTATAATTGCGGACAGAAATTCCAGCATAGGCAACCCGATTTTCACTGTCTCTAATTCCTTTTAGGGTCAGACCAAATGGGGAATGAATCATTCTATACAGAATATAGATAGCCAGTAAAGAAATGACCAATACATAATAATAATAATTCTCCATGGGGTTCATATTGATGCTGAGGAGTCCTGGAATCTTTAAAGGGGCCCTTGGAATCCCTACCAGTCCATCGTCTCCCCCTGTGACCTCACGCCATTTCCATGCTAAGGAATAAATCATCATTCCAAATGAAAGGGTTAACATTGAAAAGTAAATCCGGGTATGACGAACACAGAGATATCCAAGAATGAGAGCGGCTATTCCCCCCGAGACGATTCCAACAATCGTCCCTAATAGGAGTGAAGGGATCACCAAAAGAATTTTTGCACAGGCATAAGCCCCAATGGCAAAAAATCCAGCCTGCCCGAAGGAGAGGAGTCCTGTATATCCTAAAAGGAGATTAAAACCCAAAGCAAAAATGGATAAGAGAAGGATATGAATGGTCATATAGAGGATATATTTCCCTGAAAATACAGGAAGGAGGAATAGAAACAGAATCAGTGCACCAAGAAGGAAATATTTGAGTTTCATCTCAATGATTTTAATTTCTGACCATTTACCAATTTTGAGTGCCCAATGTTTCTTAAGAATGAGAATTGTTTATGGACTATATCTTATTTTCCAAATAGGCCTTCGGGTTTAATCATTAAGACCAAAGCCATCACGACGAAAATAATAAATAATTCAAAAATTGGAAAGAGAAGAATTCCATAAGAAGTTAGAATTCCGACGATTAAGGCTCCCACAAAAGCTCCTTTCAGATTTCCTAACCCTCCGATTACAGTGATCACAAATGCTTGGATTATCATTGCAGTTCCAATGCCTGGGGCGACCACTCTGACTGGGGTCCCGAGGGCCCCTCCAAGAGCGGCGAGCATGGCAGCGAAAACGAACACATTAGTAAATAGAATGGGGATATTGATTCCAATGGCACTGGCCATTTCCCGATCAGAGGCAGAAGCTCGGATCATTCTTCCCCACCATGTCTTTTCGAGCACAAACCACAGAAGTAGAGCGATGAAGATCCCCGCAAAAATAATAAAGATATTATAATAAGGAAAGGGTCTTCCAAGGATATTCAGACTTCCTTCAAAAAAACGAGGCATGGGAGGAATCATAGCCACTCCTCCCCAGACCATTTTCACCAAATCATCAAAGATCAGAATGAATCCAAAGGTTAGGATTAATTGGTAAGGAAGGTCAATATGATAAATGCGGCGAAAGAAGAGACATTCAAGGAGGAGTCCTATCCCTCCCACACATAGGAGGCTGAGGAAAATGGAAAGCCAGAAATTTAACCCAAGTTTTCCATAAAAGGTAAAAGTGGCATAAGCCCCCAGCATAAAAAGACTTCCATGAGCAAAATTAAGGACCCCTAAGACCCCAAAAACTAACGTTAACCCCGCTGCCAAAAGCCAAAGGTACATCGAGAAACTTAAACCAATGAGAGTTTGAAAAAGGAGTTTCTCTAACATATTTCAATAAGCTATTCGAATAAAAGGAGAGGATAGAAGAGCCTTTAAACTCCCTTACCCTCTCCTTTCATCTTTTTCTTTCATCCTCTATTTTGTTGCTGCTACAGGGGTAAAAGGGGGATGACGAAAATATTCTTTAGCTGGAATAATTTTGAGATCCCCGAGGATAGGGATCGGATAATCTGGGCTGTGGATGACCCTTCCTCCAGGGACAGTATAAATCGCTTGATGGTCTTCTTTCCGAATCAAACGAGGTCCAGCGGGAGTTTTAAGTTCCATTCCTTCCAGTGCCTCTGCCACTTTAGAGGTTTCTAAGCTCTTTGCTTTTTCAGCCCCTGCCTTGATGGCATAAATAGTGGAATAACTAGCCTCTGCCGAATAGTTTGGGAATTTCCCCCATCTCTTGCGGAAGGCACTGACAAAGGCCTTGTTTTCAGGAGTATCCGGATAATTATGGATGTATCGTGCGGTAGCCCATAGTTTGCCTTTAAATTTATCTGCAGCGACCTCTCGAGAGATTCCTTCAAGAAGATCCACCGAACCTCCCATTCCCTGCCACCATACTTGGATTTTGTCGAAAACCCCGAGCATGAGGGCCTGCCTTAATAACATCACTCCTTCCCCGGCCCAGGGAGTTGCAAAAATTGCATCGGGCTTCTCAGCCATCACCGCCGAGATATGTGAGGAGAAGTCCATGGTCCAGAATGGGGCCCATGCAGCTGCTACAAATTCCACATCTGGGCGAAATTTTTTAATATTCTCTTTAAAGAGGTTCCAAGCTACGTATCCATATTCGTAATCGCAGTTAATTCCTGCCCAACGCTTGATTTCAGGATTATCTTTAAAGACCCAGGCTGCAAGGGCATCTTGATAGACGGGTGCAACCATTCTAAAAATCTGTTTAATCCCCTTTCCAGCCACCAATTCCTCAGTTAATCGATGGGTGGCAGCATGACAGAAGAAACAGAGCCGATCTAATTCTGGAAGCACAGGCCCTACGGCCATTGCACTTCCACTCGAGTCGATCCCAAAAAGGAAATCTGCTCCCCACTCCGTGACTAAATATCTTGCATTCTTTACTGCAGTAGCAGGTTTAAGTTCTTCATCCATGAATTTTAATTCTAACTTCCGTTTCAGGATCCCACCTTTGGCATTAATTTCTTCGATAGCCAATGTGGCCCCTGCCATCATCTGCCAACCATAATCAGCATGAGCTCCTGAAATAGCCCCTTGTCCCCCAATTTTAATGGGTCCCGCCGGCTTTTTAGTTTGCCCGTAAGTGACCCTGTAGCCTCCCAATCCTGTTCCTAATGCAATCCCACCCACTACCGTATCTTTTATAAATTTTCTTCTTGTTATTTTTTTGGCCATGATCGACTCCTCCTTTCTTTAAGGTTCTTAATATGATTTGAGTAAATTTTCCCTTAAGATCCTTAGACAGCCATCTTAAATTTAATAGAGGAAGGTTTATTGATAATTTAGATAACGGGTTATCAAATTATTTATCAATTGTCAACTCAAATTTATTTAATGCCTACGATTTTTTTGGCCCAGCGTTTTTTCTGTTCAAGATTCCCCAATCTTCCATACATGACTTTCTGGGTCTG
>JBDOIB010000105.1:0-13280 GCA_041082155.1 Thermodesulfobacteriota bacterium
TCATCCTTTTTTCTTCTTTATAATTTCACTCAACTGATTGACGACTTCTTCAGGACTCCCCTTCAGAATCTCCGCCATCTTCCCAGCGGGAGGAAAGGAAACTTCCTCCAGAGTCGCATAAAGGGACTCTTTTGAGGTCCATCCCAGTTCCTCAAGCCCGACCTCTTTCATCTCCTTCTCCTCGGCCTCAAGAATGGCAGCAAGAGACACATATTTCGGTTCATTAATCCCGGTTTGAATGGTAAAGAGGGCGGGAAGCCTTACCTCTAAAAGTTCCTCCAGGCCACCTTCCAGTTCTCTCTTTACCTTTGCCTTTCCATCTTCTATCTCAATCCGATTAACAATAGAAGCATGAGGGATGCCCAAAAGCTGGGCTAAAGAGACTCCCACCTGCCCCCATCCATCATCCTCGGTCTGAACCCCTGTGAGGATGAGATCAAAGGGTTGCCCTTGAATCACTCGAGCCAAGATTTTGGCAATGAGAAGGGCATCAAAGGATGGAGGTTCCTCAATTCTCAGAGCCCGATCTGCTCCCATCGCCAGACATCTTGTTAAGACCTCTTTTGAATCTTCTGGTCCAACCGTGATCGCCACTACTTCTCCCCCATACTTTTCTTTTATTAAAACAGCCTCTCTCACAGCATAACCATCCCAGTCATTGAGGGCAAAGACAAGATGCTCCTTCTTGATGTCCTTTCCATCCTTTTCAATGAAGAGATCTGCCTCGGCTGTCTTTGGAACCCTTTTGACACAAACGATAATATTCATAGAAACCTCCGTTCAGAAAACTTGAAATCCGAAATATACTTAAGATTCGTATTTCGTGCTTCGGATTCAGCATTTATTGTATCACAGTGAATCCGCAACAAGTTCGGCTATATCCTTTACTTTCATCTGGTCCGCAAGTCCAGAAGTCTTCACAGCGTCCTCAAGCGTTAAAAGGCAGAATGGACAGGAGGTAGCCAGAACCCTTGCACCCAACCTGTTCGCCTCTCGAACTCGAATCTCTGCATTCCTGGCTCCTTCGGTAAATCCTTCCGTCCACATCCTTCCTCCACCCCCCTCGCAACAAAGACTCCTCTCCCTCGAGCGCTCCATTTCAGTGAACATCACTCCTGGAAGAGAGGTCAAGATCTTCCTCGGCTCTTCAAAAATCCCGTTCTGTTTCCCAAGAAAACATGGATCCTGATAGGTGACCAGAGTCTCCAATCCACTCTTCATTTTTATCTTTCCGGTTTCGAGAAGCTCGGCTAACACCTGAGTATAATGTTGGACAGGAATCGCCAGTTCGGGGTACTCATTCTTAAAAGCGTTGTAACAGTGAGGAGAGATGGTGATGATCCTTTTTACTCCGGTCTTTTTAATCAGATTGGTATTGTCTCTGACCAGTTTTCTGAACAGGGCCTGCTCTCCCATTCTCCGAATCTCATTTCCACAACAGGTCTCCTTCTTCCCCAATATTCCAAAATCAAGGTCAGCCATCCTGAAAATCTTAACCAAGGCCATCGAAAGACTCTGGACCCTTGGGTCATAGGAAGGTGCACATCCAACAAAAAATAGGATTTCAGCAGCCTCTTCCCCGAGAATCTTGAGATCTAACTCTTTTGCCCAATCGATTCTTCGATCCCGAAATCTTCCCCACGGATTTCCATGAAGAAGGGTATTCTCCAGAGCATCCCGGATGGTCGATGGGACTTCTCCCTGGTTGGCCAGATAGTTCCTCACCCCCAGAATCAGCTCCACATTCTTTACCCCTGCGGGGCAACGAAGACTGCAGGTGCTGCAGGTGGTACAGGCCCACCACTCCGTTCTCTTAAAAAGAGAAGGATCAGGGTTAAGATAGGTTTGCCTCACGAGCCTCCTCATATTCAAAGGAGACCTGAATTTTACAGGACATCCTCCCGTGCAGGTCCCGCACTGGATGCAGACCAGGAGGTTATAGTCTTTGACAAAGGTTTTAGGATCTATCTTCATTGAAATTCGTCCCGAGGATAAAAATTCATCCAGTCAGTTCTTCTACCTCCGATAATATCTGATCCTGGGTGAAGTGATTCTGCTTGGCCGCCTTGCTGGGACAGATGGCTGCACAGGCTCCGCATCCCTTACAGAGAACTTCATTTACTGAAGAGACTCCTTTCGTTTCAATGAACTGGATAGCCGATGTGGGACAGATCTCCACACACAACCTGCAACCAGAGCAAAGCTCGGGATCAATCCAGGAGGTAATCGGCTCAACCTCTATCTCACCCTGAGTGATTAGGGAGATGGCTTCAGCGGCCGCCGCAGAGGCCTGCGCCACTGTATCTGGAATATCCTTTGGCCCCTGACAGCACCCCGCCAAAAAAATTCCTTCCACTGAGGTGGCTACCGGCCTCAACTTTGGATGAGCTTCCATAAAGAATCGATCCGAGCTCTGGGTGATTCCAAACACCTGAGCCACTTTTTCTGCATCCTGGCGAGCCGTAAGACCAGTCCCTAAAACAACCATGTCGACCGGAACTTCCACAGGGGTTCCTAACAATGTATCTTCCGCTGCAACCACCAGGCGACCCTCTCGTTTAAATACTTCAGAACCCTTTCCCCGGATAAAATAGATCCCTTCCTCTCTAACCCTTTTATAGAACTCCTGATACCCTTTTCCAAAGGCGTTAATGTCGATATAGAACTCGTAGATCTCAGCTCCGGTCTTCTCTCTGGCCAGATGGGCCTGCTTCATTGAGACCATACAGCAAACCCTCGAACAGTAGGGATTAGCATTCTCATCCCGGCTCCCGATACAGTGGAGAAAGGCAATGGCCTTGGGAGAAGTTCCATCTTTCAATAGAATCTCTCCTCGAGTAGGTCCTGAGGGACTGAGCAGCCTCTCAAATTGAAGGTTAGTAAGTATATTCTCATACACTCCATACCCGTATTGAGGAAGAAGGTGAGGATTAAACAGATCATAGCCGGTCGCAAGGATGATAGCTCCCACCTCTCTCTCGATCAAACTCTCTTTCTGTTCAAAATCGATCGCTTTAGCTTTACAGGCCTCTAAACAACTCTTCTTACATTTCCCACGGCTCAAGAAGAGACAGGTTTGAGCATCAATGACTGCCTTCAGCGGGACAGCCTGGGGAAAGGCAATATAGATGGCTTTTCGACCCACCATCCCCTCCTCGAACTCCGACGGAGCACCCTTTTTCAACACGCAGGCCTCTATACAATCCCCGCACCCTGTGCATCGAGAAGCATCCACATAGGTAGGATTTTTCTTGATATAGACCTTAAAATTCCCGACATGCCCCTTCACCTCCACCACCTCGGAGCAGACATGAAGTTCAATGAGGGGATTTCTGCTCACCTCCACCGTTTTTGGAGTAAAGATACAGGAGGCGCAATCGAGGGTGGGGAAGGTTTTGTCCAATTGGGCCATATGGCCTCCGATAAAAGGAGCCTTCTCCACCAGAATCACCTTTGTTCCCTCACCGGCAATCGTTAAGGCGGCCTGAATTCCTGCAATTCCAGCTCCGACCACCAAGATCGAAGGTTTAATCTCCACCTTCTTTGGCTCCAGGGCTTTCTGACGCAACACTCTTGCCACACCGGCCCGGAGCAACTGCTTTGCCTTCTCTGTCGCTTCTTTTTTCTCAGGGTGAACCCAGGAGCATTGTTCGCGGATATTGGCGATGTTCAGACAGTAAGGATTAAGCCCTGCCATTTTCAGAAGATTTCGAAACGTAGTCTCATGCATTCGGGGGGAACAGGCAGCAACCACCACACCTTCCAAGGAAAACGCTTGGATATCCCTTTTGATAAGATCCTGACCGGGGTCAGAGCAAAGATAACGATAATCCCGGGCTATTCTTACTCCTGGTAGGGTTTTTGAAAAAAGGACGAGGGATTCACAGTCCACCGTTGAGGCGATATTCGTCCCACAATGACAGATATAAACACCAATCGCCTTTTTCATCTAAATCCGTGATTCCTCGGGTTAAGTCGTTCCCAAAATCCTCCGGCCAATCGCCAATTTTTGAATCTCTTTTGTGCCTTCATAAATCTCGAGGATCTTGGCTGCCCGGTAATAGCGCTCGATGGGATAATCATCCAAGTATCCATAACCTCCATGGAGCTGAAGGGCCTCATCCACTACCTTAATAGCCACCTGAGCAGACCACCACTTTGCCATCGCTGAGAGCTGAGTATCTGGATGGCCCCGATCGATCGCCCAGCAGGCTTTATAAGTAAGATCGCGGGCCGTTTCAATGAGTGTCGCCATTTCAGCTATCTTGAACTGGGTCGCCTGAAATGAAGCAATCGTTCTGCCGAACTGTTTTCTCTTTTTGGTATATTGAATCGCTTGCTCAAAAGCCCCCTGGGAAAGGCCCACGGCCTGGGCACCAATAATCGCCCGTGAATGATCTAAAAACTTCATCAACTGGAGAAATCCATTTCCTTCTGTTCCGACCAGATTCTCCTTCGGAACACGAACATTATTAAAAAAGATATTTGCGGTATCCGCTGCCCGAATCCCCATTTTCCCATGGATCCTGTCCGCTTTATAACCAGGACGGTCCGTCTCGACAAGAAGAATGCTATGTCGTTTCGTCTTAGAATTCTCTTCCGGATGAGTCAGACAGTAAACCAAGATAAAATGGGCCACCGTTCCGTTACTGATCATCACCTTACTGCCATTGATCACATACTCCTCTCCAACCCTTTCGGCCCGAGTGGATGCTGAGGCGGTATCGCTGCCTGCCTCTGGTTCTGTGATAGCGAATCCCGAGACCCAATCTCCTTTTGCAATGGGAGGAAGATACTTTTTCTTCTGTTCCTCTGACCCATAAAGAAGGAGCATATCTGTCCCGAACACCGTTTGACTCAATACCTGGCCCAATCCAGGCTCAGCCCTCCAGAATTCCTCGAGAATGATGGCATGCTCAAGGGTACCCAGTCCAAGTCCCCCATACTCTTTTCTAAAAAAGACTCCAATGAAACCTAATTGTGCCGCTTTTTTAATTATTTCTCGAGGATAATCACCCTTTTCTTCACATTCCTTCCCGATCGGAACGAGCTCTCCTTCGGCAAACTCTCGAGCAGCCATTCGAATCTGTTTTTGACGATTGCTCAGTTCAAAGTCCATGAGATTTATTCCTCCCTCAAAACTATTATAACTTCCCCAGGATTTGACTCGCTACCGTATTTCGTTGAATTTGACCCGTCCCCTCAAGGAGCCATGTCGTCCTTCATCAGACTCTCATCTTTAAGTGAAAAAGCGAATGGAATTCCGTGTAATGGAGCAGAGAATCAAAAATGGGGTTTTAAAAATGAATCTTCTATCAAACAGATAGAGGTGGGCTGAAATGCTCATTATCCGTAGCGGTATTGAACCCCATATTCTCCTCTGGGATAATTCCAATGAACCGAACCATAGATACAGGCAATCATACAGGTTCCACATTCGAGGCAACCCGCAAATTCTACAACCATCTCCCCTTTTTCATTGAGTGAATAGAGATTGGCTGGACAGGCGTAGATGCAGAATCGCTCTTTACAGGTTCGACAGATATTCTGATCAAGTTTGATGTGGGATTCTTTATCATTTTTAAACGCATCGAGGGCCAGTTTCTCTGTGATTTTCATTCTTACTCCGTAAGGTTCAATTTATACCTTTCTGAACTGGAGCCAGTCTTTAAAGGTCTCCCAGTTAAACAGTTCTCTTTTTAACTCTCCTATCTTGGTTGGGTAGATTCTTCCCTTGGGTTCTTCATCGACCCACATGACTTTCTCAAAAAGGTTACAAATCAATTGGGGATATTTTGAGAAGAGTCTTGGATTGCTGAGGAGTGAAGGGACATGCTGGAAGGCTTTCATCTCCTGAAGAATAAAACTTTCATTGAGAAGCCTTTCATATTCGGAGAGAGAGGAGGCAGAGAAGTCATTCCTCTCCTTAGCCCCTTTAATCGTCCTTCCTGCCAGCACACCCGAAACTATGGCATACTCCATTCCTCTGACCGTGACCAGCATGTTGAGACCCAGCCCGGCAGCGTCTCCCACGACAAGCATTCCGTCAGTATAAAGCTTAGGCATATGATGAATCCCACCCTCCGTAAGAAGATGAGCCGAATACTCAACAATTTCTCCTCCCCTGATCAAATTTTTAATCTCTGGCCTTTCCTTAAATTCGTCAAGAAATTTGAAGACTTCTTCTCGAGGTTCTTTCTGGTTAAAAGATTCGAGTCCCATCACCAATCCCAGGGAGAGGCTTTCTCGATTGGTATAAAGAAACCCTCCCCCCATCCTTCCTTTGGTCAGGGAACCGACGAAAAGCTGGGCAGCCCCTTCTCCTTCCCCTAATCCAAATCGATCCTCAATCGTTCTGGAATCAAGTTGGATGACCTCTTTAAACCCAACAGCAAAATCCTTGGGCTGAAATGGGGGACGGAGCCCTGCTTTCTCCGAAAGAAATGAGAGAACTCCATCAGCTGCCACGACGCAGTCTGTCCCGATCTCTTCATCCCCTGATCTTATCCCGATCACTTTCCCATTCTCTCGGATGAGATCATCCACCCTTTTTTGAGGAATCACGAAGACCCCTCTTTCTGAAACAAGATCCGAGAACCAGCGATCAAACTTTGCCCGAAGAACGGTATAACTGGGATAGGGCTCTTCCTTGAAACGGTCGCTGTAAAGTTCAAAGGTAGTCGAATTGCCTTCCCCGAGAAGGGTTATTCTTTCCTTTGTCACGAATCTTTCGAAAGGAGCATTTTTCCAAACATCGGGTAGATATTTCAGAATGGGACGAAGATAGAGTCTCCCCCCGGTGACATTCTTACTCCCTGAGAAATCCCCGCGTTCCAACACCAGCACGGTCATCCCGGAGTCAGATAGCTCATAGGCACAGGAGAGGCCTGCAAGCCCCCCTCCCACAATAATCACGTCAACTTTTTCCATTCTCTTTACCCCTCTGAGGCAAGGACCTTTTTCAGTTCTTCTGTTAATGCAGGCACAATCTTGAAAAGATCTCCCACAATTCCATAATCGGCATAGTTAAAGATAAGTGCATTTGGATCGGTATCGACCGCCACGATCGTTTTACAGGTTCCTATCCCCAGGACGTGATGAATGGCTCCCGAAATTCCAAAGGCCATATAGAGCCTGGCCGAAATATTCTTCCCGCTCTTTCCGATTTGGTCCTTGAGATCCCTCCAGCCCTCATCCACCACAGCCCGAGTGGTTCCTACCGAGGCATTCAGGACTTCTGCCAGTTCCTCAATAATTTTAAAATTTTCAGCCCCTTTGATTCCCCTTCCGGCAGCCACCACAATATCTGCTTCCGTAATATCTAACCTTGCCCCCGGAGATTTCTCTAAATGGATGACCTTCTTCTTAATGGATGATGGATCTAATTGAATTGGAATAGAGATTAGTTCAGCGGATTTGCCAGGACTTTCTTGGATGAGAAAGGTGTGGTTTCTCACCGTGGCCATCTGTGGACGAGCCTCTGAAAAAACCATCTCTGCAAAGACTTTGCCTCCAAATAGAGGTCTTTTGACCGTGAGCCGACCCTCTTCATTGACCGACAGTTCGGTGCAATCCGGAGCATACCCTGTTCCCAGATGCATTGCCAATCGAGGAAAAAGGTCCTTTCCAATCGAAGTTGCTCCCCCCAAAAGGATAGAAGGCTGGTGTTCCTTCAATAACGGGAGAAGAGCAGATTCGTAGGCATCCGAAGTATAGGGAGAGAGGAGCGGGTTTTCTAAAAGATAGATTTTGTCAGCGAAAGGAATGAGGCTCTTCGTTGCCTCATCAAGACCGCTCCCCAGTAAAAGGACTGCCACCTTCTGTCCCGTCTTTTTTGAAAATTCAGCGGCTCCGGAGAGAAGTTCGAAGGTAATTCCCTTTACCTTTCCATCCTGATGCTCGGCCAGTACCCAAATCTCTTTGACCATGATCCTTACTCCTCAGCTTAGAAATTACGATTTTGGATGATTGATCTCAAATATTTAAATCCTTTTAGCTCTCTAAAATTTAAAATCTCCCCTCAGAGGACTTTGGCTTCTTCTCGAAGAAGTCTCACTAAGACCCTCACATTCTCCGGAAACTCCTCTTTGATCATCCTGACCGGAGGTCGTTTAGGGGGTGGAAGATATCTGAGAACCTTAGCCTGGAGGGAAGAACCTCCCACTTGTTTCGGCTCCATTCCTAAAGAGGCGAGGTCAACTTTTTTGATCTGAGCCTTCATCGCCTTCATCACATTCATGACCAGGGGGATTCGAGGGGTGTTTAGACCTTTCTGACAGGTGAAGAGGGCAGGAAGAGGACAGATCAGGTGCTCCTTACCATTTTCGACTTCTCGAACGACTCTCGCCTCCTTTTTAGAAGGATCCACTTCAAGACCAATAATGGAGTGAACATGTGGAATATTTAATGCCTCGGCCAAGGCAATCCCCACAATTCCTGAATCGTCATCCATCGCCTGTCTTCCCGCTAAAATGAGGTCAAAAGGTTTATCCCTAAGATAGGTAGCCAGGATTCTGGCAATAGCAAATGGATCTGAACCTTCGATGGCGGGATCCGCAATCTGGACGGCTTCATCGGCTCCCATCGAGATTCCTCTTCGCAGGGCATCCACCCTTCGATGATCCACCGTGAGGACGGTGACTTTCCCACCAAACTTTTCTTTCAATCTCAAAGCAGCCTCAATAGCTATCTCATCAAAAAAATTTGTAAAATATTTATTTTCGATCTCGAGCTCGGTATCGGTCTTGAGTTTAATGGTTGCCTCTGGATCAGGAACCTGTTTAACCAGCACAAAAATTTCCATGCCTTTCCTCCTTATCCTTTGCAGTAAACCCTTCCCAGATAATCACAGAGCACCTCGTGGGTCCCTCCTCCATAGAGTAAGAATTTAGCATCCCGCCAGTAGCGCTGAACAGGATACTCTGTGCAGAAGGCATTTCCTCCATAGATTCTCATCGCCTCTTCTACGGCATACATGCACATCTCGGTGGCGTGATATTTGGCGAGCATGCATTCATTGATACAGGGGATATTATTCTGAATCATCCACGCACATTTATAAAGGAAGGTCCGGGCGGCCTCGTACCAGGCCCAGAATTTTGCAAACTTCTCACGAATCAGTTGATATTTACTGATCGGATTCCCGAAGGCAATTCGGTTGTTGGCATATTGTCGGGCATCCTCCATCGCCTCTTTGGCGATGGCCAGGGCGCTCATCCCGGTCATCACCCGCACCTCATTAAGAATCTCCCCTGCATACTGAATGCCCTTTCCGATCTCCTCGCCCAAGAAATTTTCATCGGGAATAAAAACGTTGTCAAACACAAGCTCACCCGTCACCGAACATCGGGAGCCTAATTTGTGAAGTCTCTGCCCTGAAACAAATCCATCCCGATCCTTCGTTTTTCTTTCGACGAGAAAGAAATTGAGTCCTTTGAGCCCGAGCTTGGGATCTACAGTCGCCATGACGGTGGCAAAATCAGCGATAGGCCCGTTGGTAATCCATTGTTTCCTTCCGTTGATGATCCATCCTCCTTCCACTTTCGTAGCCAGTGTCCTTGTCCCTGCAAGGTCTGATCCGGATTGATCCTCTGTAAAACAGATCGTCCCGATTTTTTCACCTTTGATGGCAGGCACAAGAATCCTTTGCTTTATCTCTTCATTTCCAAAACGGCCAATAAAATAGGTTCCCATCAGGATCTGCATGGTTACGGACATAAAGAATCCACAGGAGCCTCGTGCCAGTTCTTCATAAAAAATCATCTGGGTGATCGTATCCGTCCCCATCCCTCCGTATTTCTCCTCGTGTCGTAATCCCAGATATCCCAGGGCAGCAAACTCCCTCCAGAGATCCCAGGGAAACTCTTCTTTCTCATCCAGTTCTTTAACCCTTGGCATGATCATCCGGTTGACAGTATCCCGTATGGTCTGTCTGAAAAACTCCTGTTCCTCTGTAAAAGTAAAATCAAGTGCCATGATCTAATCCTCCCATGATTCTTATCTCTTCAAAGGATTCCAGGATTCTAAGGTTTTAGTCACTTAATAAACCCTTGACCCCTTGGCTCCTCGAATCCTTAAACATCTAAATAATGTTTTTCTCCTTCAATTCCTTCAACTGTTCAGAACTGTACCCCAGGAGACCTCCATAT
Organism: Thermodesulfobacteriota bacterium; assembly: GCA_041082155.1. Classification (GTDB taxonomy): domain Bacteria; phylum Desulfobacterota; class BSN033; order BSN033; family UBA1163; genus CALIBK01. The sequence goes on from JBDOIB010000105.1 coordinate 10,149, forward strand.
ATCTCTTCGTTATGTTCTCCAAATCTCGGAGGGAAACTCAAAACCTGATTTACCGATTTTAAGTAGGGAGTCATATAAGGAGGGGGAGCAATGGTGATCTCCAATCCCGTTTTCGGATCTTTGCTACGGATGAGATTGGGTTTTACCAGGGGATCCTCCACCACCTCATCAATTGAATTCACCTTTGAGATAGGGATGGTGGCTTTATTAAATATCTCGATAAGCTCTGCCGTTTTAAATTTCTTGGTAATCGCATTGATCGCCTTATTCAAATTGTCTACATCAGCGATCCGACCTGCGTTTCGTTCATACTCCTTTTTAGCAAGCGATTCAAATCCTGGAATTTTTGTCATCGTTTCCCACTGTTTGTCATTTCCTACGGCAATATAGGCATACCCATCCATCGTTTCATAAACTGAAACCGGTGCAAAGAATTCATGCGTATTCCCTCTTCGGGTGACCTTTTTTTTGAAAGTGACCGTATGGGTGATGGGTTGGGTGAGCCATGAGACCGTGCTTTCAAACATGGAGAGATCTATTCTGGAGCCCTGACCTGTCACAGCTCTCTTATAGAGGGCCTTCATCAATAACCCGTAACCATGTTCACTTGCTCCCATATCCGGGAGGGGAATCCCCAAGACTTGAGGAAATCCACCCTTCTCACCGGTAAGATCCATCAATCCTCCTCGAGCCTGAAGAACCGGGTCGTAAGCAGCTTCATTACTCTGGGGGCCGAAGCCTGTCATTCCAAGCCAGATGATGTCTTCTTTAATCTTTTTGAGGGTCTCGTATTCAATGCCCAGCTTGGCATAGTTTCTTGGAAGCTGATTGGTGGCAAAAATATCGACCTTCAGTTTTATGATGAGTTCTTTAAGAATCTTCTGTCCCTCGGGAGTGGCCAGATCCAGGGTTAAGGCCTTCTTTCCCGCATTGATGGAGAGATAGTAGGAGAACATTCGATCCTCTCCCAGCACATTATCCCCGACCCTCCGATTGGGATCTCCATAAATGGGATGCTCCAAACGGATGACATTCGCTCCATCCTCTGCCAGCCGAAGGGTTAGGTAGGGAAGGACGGTTGCCTGTTCAAGGCTTAATACAGTAATATTTTTAAACAAATTGATCTCATCCATTTTTCACCCCTCCTCTTGAAATTCTTAAATCTGGATACTGTATACAGCCAATTTTATATCCCTAATCCTCAACGCTTGTCAAGAAGTTTCAGGGGATGGATTCCCTTTCATTTTGCCCTTTTCTTCAATTTTTCAGTAAGTTCTGATAAGTTGAGATAATCCACCCTGGGGAGGGATTGAAGGATTCGAGGAAGGAAGGTGCCTTTCGGACAGATGAGAAGAACCTCCCGCCCCATTCCGAGAGCCATTCCAAGCTCAAGAAAAGCTTCTGCGGATGAAGAGGAGACTTCATAGATTCCAAATTTTGCCTGCCTGATCTGTTCCATTCGGCTCTGAATATCTTCTGCCCCATGGATGGCTTTTAGACCGCTTCCTTCAAAGGCTGAATGAATTGCCTTGATCGTCTCCGAATCCTGAATCCCGGAGGAGATAAAGTACTCTCCTTTCAAAGACACCTCGACAGTTTTTGGCGTGGTTTGAATCTTTTTAAATAAGGTACGGTCTAAATTGAGTTCTTTGATTGCCCCATTAAGAATTCCTCTTGCGATTTCAAGATCCCGTTTATACCGAGTAATGTTAATCTTCTCAATCTCTGGAGAGGAGAAGGCCTTGAGGCTAACCTCCCGAAATCGGAGGGCAAAGAAATTTTGGGAGTGTATCGATTTTGGGCCAAAGATCTTCTCCAATACACCTTGAGTCTCCTGATACCATCGTTTAAAGTTTTCGTGTTCCGGGTGAAGAGAGATAAGTCCGTCTAATTGATTTAACTGCTCCCGGAGAAGATCGATCGGATCCCGCTCTGCCATGGCATTCCTCTCTTTAAAATTTTCAGATTGAAGATAACAGTGGACAAAGAGAATGTCAAATCCTTTCGCTTCTTTAGATTTGACACAGAGGGCAATTTTTTTTATATTGATAGTGTTGCCGGAGTGGTGAAACTGGTAGACGCACGGGACTCAAAATCCCGCGGGGCTCACACCCCGTGTCGGTTCGAATCCGACCTCCGGCACCAATCATTTCATAAATCAGCTTTTTAGTGAAGGCTCTCGGAGTCCTCAAGGCTTTAATCCTTTTGCAAGAAAATATCGAAACTCACCTTATCTCTCTACATCCATTCATCATCGGTAAAGGATCTAATAGGTCAGCTGCTTCCCATAATCGCCATAAACCGCTCCGTCATCCCGGAGTACATTATATTAATCCATAGGTTTTAGAACATTCAATCCTTTATTTTTAAGCACTGCACAAGAAAATTAATCACTTCTTTATCGGGTAACAAAAGCTATGAGCTAAAGATGCTTAATTCCTCTAACTTAAGGAACATTTAATTTGATCGAGTCCACCTCAAAATTCTTCTTGACTTATATAAATATTTAACATATTATTAAATCATATTAAGGAGGTGCTCTTAATGCGTGCAACATTAAACATACCTGATGATCTCCTTAATGAAGTGCAAAAGATCTCTGGTGAAAAATCCAAGACGAAGGCTATCATCACTGCAATGCAAGAATTTATTAGACAGAGAAAAATCAAAGAATTGATTTCTCTCAGGGGAAAATTTCGAATTGATTACGATTGGGAAAAGGAAGAAGAGCTTGAACTGAAGGCCCAAAAGGAGAGAGAGAAGAAATTTGAAAAATAGAATTCTTGTGGATACCACCATATGGATTGATTTTTTCAGACCCCGCTCAAAAACTGGAGACCAACTTGAAATCCTTCTCAAAGAAAATGCAGTATGGACGTGCGGGATTGTCATATTTGAAATTCTCCAAGGAATTAAGTCAATGGAGGAAAAAAACAGAATCTTAGACCTTCTGGGGAGTCTGCCATATGTGGAGATGACAAAAGAATTATGGAAAAAATCTGCAGATCTTTCATTCTCCCTTAAGAGGGACGGCGTGACCCTCCCTTTATCCGATATTTTTATTGCTACCATTGCATTAGAAAACGAATTCTTTTTATACACTACAGATAAGCATTTCTCTCAAATCCCAAA
>JBDOIB010000107.1:0-13187 GCA_041082155.1 Thermodesulfobacteriota bacterium
TCCCTTCTCTTTTTGGATGAGAAGGGCTTCGCGACCCATAAACTCACCTTTATCTAGCTTCACACAGAAATCAAGTCCTGCTTCGAATGGAGTATATTCGGGAGAGATATCTCCACTCCAGTATCGGTATCCTTTCTCCAACCTCAAGGAGTCAATGGCTCGATATCCCGCATTGATCAGACCAAAGGGTTTTCCTACTTCCCAGAGGGCATCATAAACGTAAAGAGCATATTCCGGGGGCACATGGAGTTCCCATCCAAGTTCCCCAACATAGGTGACTCGGAGAGCCAGGACAGGTGCATAGCCTACATAAATCTCCCGGCAAGTCATATAAGGAAATCCTTCATTAGAAAGATCCTCTTTAGTTAATTGTCTTAAAATCTCTCTGGATTTGGGGCCGCATAATGTGATACAGGCCCGGGATGAGGTGATATCAGTGATTGAGAGTTGGGCTTTCTCGGGAAGATGTCTTTTCATCCAACTCAGGTCATGTTTGATAAAAGCCGTTCCTGTAACCAGATAGAAGTGATCCTCTCCCAATCGACTCACTGTAAGATCACACTCAATTCCTCCTTTTTCATTAAGCATCTGAGTATAGATAATGGAACCCACAGGCTTGTCCATCTGATTATCCGTGATCTTTTGTAGAAAGGGTAGGGCATCAGGTCCTCTGACCTCTATCTTTCCAAAGGAACTTTGATCGATCACCCCTGCGTTCGTTCTGATAGAGTGGTGTTCGCGAGCCACATGCTCAAACCAGTTTGGAAGACCCCATCCCAATCTGTCCTTTGGGGCTACCCCTTTGGGAGCAAACCAGTTGGGTCTTTCCCATCCCGATTTTTCACCAAAAACCGCCCGCATCGATTTTAACCGATCATAAAGAGGGCTTCTCCTGAGAGGCCTTGCAGATTTCATCTCCTCAAAGGGCCAGCTCATGGCATAGTGGTGGGCATAGACTTCCATCGAACGGTCAAGGGCATATTTCTGGCTTCCGTGATGGGGACAAAGACGACGAATATCGAGACGCCAAAGGTCCAAACTTGGCTCTCCCTCAATGATCCACTCCGCCATCATTTTACCCACTCCTCCAGCCGCGGCAATTCCATGGGCGCAAAAACCAGCGGCTACAAAGAAGTTTTTTACCTCCGGTGATTCTCCCAGGATAAAATCTCCATCAGAGGTGAATGCTTCTGGACCATTTAGGAGAGTAAGAATTTCCGCCTGACCAATCACTGGGACCCTCTTCATTGCAAGATTAGAAAGGGGTTCAAAATGTTCGTAATTCGATTTAAGAAGGGTTTTAGTAAAGTTTTTCGGGATTCCATCCAGTCCCCAGGGAATAGGATTATGCTCATAGCCTCCCATAATAAGACCCCCCAGTTCTTCCCGGAAATAGACCAAAAGATCAGGATCTCTCATGGTGGGCATCCCTCTTTTTACGCCTGGAATGGGTTTGGTGATAAGATATTGATGTTCCATGGGGATGATGGGGATAGAGATTCCAACCATCTTTCCTATCTCTGGAGCCCAGATCCCGGCGGCATTGACCACAATCTCCGTTTTAATATTCCCTTTTTCGGTGAGTACTTCATAGACGGCGCCATTCTTCAGGCGGATTCCAGTCACTCGGGTCTCTGTATAGATTTCAGCTCCTCGATTTTTTGCTCCTTGCGCAAGGGCATATGTCACTCCACTCGGATCAATCTGCCCATCCGTGGGAAGAAAGGCAGCTCCAACAATTCCTTTCTTCTCCATCACCGGGAAGAGATCACAGGCCTCTTTTGGACTGATCAACTCCATAGGAAGTCCAAAGGTCTTCGCCATGGCAGCGGAGCGCCGAAGTTCCTCCATTCGATCCTTTGAGGAGGCAATCCTTAATCCTCCCACCTGGCTCCATCCCGTATGCTGGCCCGTTTCTTCTTCAAGGCGGCTGTAAAGCTCAACACTATACTTGAGCATTTTGGTAATATTGACAGAAGCCCTTAATTGGCCCACCAGTCCAGCGGCATGAAAAGTTGCCCCACTGGTCAGTTCTCCCTTGTCGAGAATCACCACATCCCTCCATCCCATAAGGGTAAGGTGATAGGCGATGCTACAGCCTGTGATTCCTCCTCCAATGATAACCACTCTTGCTTGATCTTTCATAGGATGATTCCTCCAGAAAGTTGAATTGGACCTTTTAAGGCCAAGGTTAATGTAAAGTAAAGAGAGGGTCTTGTCAAAAAATTGAAGTGGGGATTAAGGAAGTTTCTTCGGGAGGCCACCCTTTCTTTTTAATTATTCCATATTCATTCGGGGGGAAAAGAAGGTTCTCATCGACGGACACAACGAACAAAGTAGGTATTCCATTTATAATAACTGAGAATATAGCCACCATCGAAGAGCACGATCCATGCACTTCCAGAATTGGCTCCATAGGTGGTCGAGGACCAGTAGGGCAATTCATCACGGAAGGGAACATCCTCTCGCATGATGGGCCTTCCATCCGAACGGGATTTGGTTCGATCAAGAAGGGATTCCAATTCGGCCACAGTAGGAATCCTCCATCCCTTTTTTCCATCCAGTGAGAGGAAGGCTGCGTACTCCTGAGCCTGATACCATGTCATTCTGCCCGGAGTCTCATATTGCCATTCAAGTCCGGTTTTTGGATCAATCCAGGTTAAAGGTTTTGGGTTGTTGAGTTTTACCTGTGCCTCCTGATTCATTGATCTTTTATAATAATTAAAGCCCTGAATAAATCTCCTTAGGAAATTCTTTTGGATTTCCCCAATAGATGCAATGAGTCGGGCAGATGGCATAACATGCAGGGACTTCGCCTCGATCCCTTTTCTCAATGCAAAGATCACATTTTACGGCCTTTGTTCGCTCCTGATTAAACTGCATCACATCATAAGGACAGGCCTGGACACAGCAGCTTCCGCAGGAAATACACCTTTTGGATTCCTGGATAGCCGACTTTTTGGACAATCCTTTTTGGACCTCGCTGAAGTTCTTTATCCGTTTCTTGGGGTCTAAAACAGGAATAAGGACTCGGGGAGTGGGATCGTATTTCTCTTTTTGAGGCTCTTTAATGACCTTGAACTCTCTTTCTCTTCCCAAGTGAAGATTCTGACCTCTGAGATAGAGGTCAATGGAGAGGGCTCCTTCTCTTCCATCTGCAATCGCCTCGATCACGCTTTTAGGCCCACGGACCGCATCTCCTCCAGCGAAGATATCAGGTTCGTCACTCTGAAGAGTCAATGGGTCTACTTTTAAGGTCCCCCATTCCGTTAGACGGCAGGTACAATCAGGGGTTAAACAACACCAGTCAGATTCCTGACCAATCGCAATAATGACTGCATCCACTTTGATTTTAAATTCGGAATTTGGAATGGGTTCAGGCCTTCGGCGACCACTCTCATCGGGTTCGGTGAGACGCATCTTCACACATTCAATGGCTTGGACCCTCCCGTTCTTACCGATAAATCGAATGGGCTGGGTGAGGATCCGAATAGGAATTTTTTCCTCTTTACATTCTTTAAGTTCTTCAGGTCTTGAAGGCATCTCTTCTAAGCTGCGACGATAGAGGATGAAGGCCTTTTCAGAACCCAGCCTTCGAGCGGATCGGACCACATCCAATGCAGCATTCCCTCCTCCGATGACTGCGACTCGTTGGCCCAGTTTGGTGGGTTTCCCCATATTGACTCCCCGAAGATATTCTAACCCATTATGGATGCCTTCCAGTTCTTCCCCCTCGATCCCTAATCGAGTGCTTTCCTGTGCACCAATGGCAATGAAAAAGGCGGAGAAACCTTCCTTTCTCAATTGAGAAATCGTTTTATCTTTTCCGATCTCTATTCGTGTTTTCATGGATACGCCCATCTTCCGAAGGAGATCCAGCTCCGCTTCGACAATTTTTTTAGGAAGACGATAAGAAGGAATAGCCAGGGTGAGCATCCCCCCAAGAACAGGGGCTTTTTCAAAGATGGTTACACGGTATCCTTCAAGAGCAAGGTAGTAAGCACAGGAAAGTCCTGCTGGACCTGATCCAATAATGGCGACTTTTTCTTTCTTCTTTGTTTTGATTTTTGGAATGTATCGGCTGTTTGCCCTGAGATCCAGATCGGCGATGTAGCGTTCAATGGCCCTGATCGATACCGGTTCATCAATTTGGTCGCGATTACAGTTTAGCTCGCAAGGATGATGACAAACCCTTCCACAGATCGATGGAAAGGGACTTGCCAGTTTGATCAATTTTAGAGCTTCTTCAAATTTTCCCTTCGAAGCAAGATTCACGAAGCCCTGAACATCGAGATGAGCCGGGCACTCCACCTTACAGGGAGCCGTCTGTTGTTTTTCAATCCCTGATTTTCCTATAATGGCATCACAACCATTACATTTATCTTCATTAAGGAGCACTACTTTTGTCTTTGGGTCAATGAGGATTGCATCCTCCGGGCAGGCCAGAACACAGGGAGCCTCTTCACAGTGGTGACAGAATAAGGGTTTAAAGTAGGGGGCCCGCTCGAGGACTCGAATGACTCGTGGACCCACGCCCAGTCCATGTTCCTGTTTACAAGCCACTTCACAGGCATGGCATCCCATACACTCCACTTCATTAATCATCAAGGTTACTTTTGCCATTTCTTTCCCTCCTCATCTTAATCTTCACATGGAGCGATATTGCATAGACAGACCCTTAGATTGGTAGATCCCATCGCCGGATCCAATGTTTCGTATGCATTGTTAGTCAAGATATTCACATTTGAGATATCCCATCCATGTCCGGGATCCTTTATCTCGGGATACCACCAGCCATGCTCAGCCACGATGACCCTTGGATCGATATTGGGATTGAGTTTGGCTCGCTGTTTAATTCTTCCTCTGGGAGAAGAGATATAGACCCATTGACCCTCTTTGATGTGATGCTTTTTTGCTGTTTCAGGATGAATCTCCACAATGGGATCGGGGCGAATCTCTCTCAACCATGGAATCTGGCGATTGGCAGAATGAAAAAAGGTAGGGGTCCGAAGCCCTGCGTTGAGGATATAGGGATAATCTTTTAGAAGATGGGGAGTGGAGTAAGGACTTTCAGGAACCTCCACATACTTTGGAAGGGGATCGTATCCCCATTTTTCAAGGATGGTCGAGTAGAGTTCAACTTTCTTTGTGGGAGTGGAGAAGCCCCTCTGTTTATATTTGTAATAGACCATCTCCCCTCTGAGATAGCCTTTCTCTTTAAACTGTTCCCAGGTTAGACCGGAGGGTTCGAGTAAGTAGTTCAGGGCATCCTCCACCGTAGGCCACCACTGCTGACCCATTCGTTTCCCTAATTCCATAAAGATCTTGTGGTCCTGCCAGCACTCCCCCACCTCCATACACTTCACCCGCGCGAGGACGTATCCATGACGTTTCCAGTTGTCAGCCACATGATTCTGTTCAAGCCAGGTCGCGGAAGGAAGAAAGATATCTGCCAGTTCTGCGGTGGGAGTGAGAAAGAGATCAATGACAACCAGAAACTCAAGCTTCTTCAATGCCTCATAGGCCTCTTTAGCATTGGCTCGGGTTACCACCGGATTACTCCCACATAGAATGCCTGCTTTGAGGGGGTAGGGTTTGCCGGTCAGAATGGCGTCCCAGGCCTTTTTGGGATTGATCAGGGCAACCCGGGCACCGAGTTTGAATTGATCTCCTCCTAAGCGCTTCGCCTGTTGCTCGGGAGGAAGGTCCTTATGTCTTGCAAATTCAGAAACGGTTCGAGTAGGTGGATTGACAAACAGGGCATTTCCACCCGGAGCATCGAGATTTCCTGTAATGGCCATCAAACCTGTGGTGGCTCGGGTGTAATTCACACAGTTGATCGTCTGTTCCGTGGGAACACCCCAATGGATACAGGCAGGTTTGATGGTGGCGTACATCCTCGCCGCTTTCCGGATGAGGTCCTTATCCACCCAGGTAATCTCCTGAACCTTTTCTGGAGGATAATCCTTCATCACCCTCTCTTTAAAGGGTTCCCAGCCATGAATATAGTTTTCAACAAACTCTTTATCATAAAGTTCTTCTTCGATGATGACGTAATGGAAACCCAGTGCCAGCGCAGCATCGGTTCCTGGACGAATTTGAAGCCAGAGATCGGCTTTATCGGCGATGAATCCCTTTCGAGGATCAATACAGATCAACTTGGCTCCCTTTTTATAAGCCCTCCAGAAATTCTCTCCTTTGTATTCATCTGGGTTGGTCCAAAGAGGATTGCACGCCCATATGACGATGCATTTGGGTCCTCCCTCGTAATCGGCGATAGGAAGGGTTCCACAGGTGATCAACGTTGAACCTACCCTTGAGACATAACACATATGTCCTGCGGTAAGGACGTTGGGGGTTCCCAAGAGATTTGCAAAACGATAGAGATGGCTTTCATAATCCCTTCCTGTCCCTTGCCCTACGACAATGGACTCCGGTCCATATTCGGCAATTACTTTCTTAAATCTTTCGGCGATGGTATCCAAAGCCTCGTCCCAGGTAATCCTCTGCCATTTCCCTTCCCCTTTTTCTCCAACCCTTTTCATGGGATAAAGAATTCGGTCCGGGTGATAGGCCAGTTGAAGGATGGCTAAACCCTTGCTACATAAACTTCCATGGCTGATAGGGGAGTCTGGGTCCCCTTCCACTTTGATGACTTTACCGTCTTTGACATGGGCGATCACACCGCAGCCCCCATGACAACTCCGACAGGCTGTTCGAATCTTTTTTACTTCTTCCATTCCTTTTCCTCCTTTATCCCTCGGGGGTGATAAATTTTAAGATATAGACAAAATTTAGAATGATTTCTGCATTTTTTACAATTGCAGGATTATCCTTTGCAAGGGCCTGAAGCCTTAGGGCACTCTCCTCAATCTTTTTAATTTCTTCTCGAACCTGTTCATTCATGGTTTCTCCTCTCTCAGGTCTTTAAATCTTTTGGCCTTGAGCATGTATCGGGGGAGGGATCCGGGAGGTTCCATAATGACATTGAAGGTCAGGTTTGTTGCAATCTTAAGCCGCTCCTGAAGTTCGTTCTTCGTTTGTTCGATGGAGCTCACTGTAAGTTCTGAGTGAGGTTCTGCCCGAAGGGTAATGACATCCATCAATCCTCTTCGTTCCACAATGATTTCAAACTCTTCAATTTGAGGAAAGTCCCTTCGGATCACTTCTTCTACCGTCTTTGGAGAGAATAGCACTCCACGAACCTTCCTGAGATCATCTATCCTTCCCACCACCTCTTTGATTTTTTGCGAGGTTCTTCCACAAAGACAGGTGGCACTGCCCTTAACGACCAGATCTTTTGTATTGAAGCGAATAAGGGGAAAAGATCTTCGGCCGAGAGGAGTGACCACTGCGATTCCTGTCTCCCCTTCCTTTACTTCCCTCTGAAGGGTTTCTCGATCGAGAATCTCCACCAAGAAGAAGGGTTCGATAATATGCATTCCCTCTTTGACCTCACACATTCCAGCCCATCCGCAAGGTTCTGTTCCTCCGATATGATCGAAGACGTGACATTTAAAGAGTTCTTCGAGCTTTCTTCGTGTGGCTTCCGACATGGGCTCCCCGGCACAGAGCATCCTTTCGATTCCAAGCGAGGAGGGATCGATTCCCAACGATTTTGCTTCTTCGGCAATATGAAGCCCATAGGTAGGGGTATTCATCATCGCATTGGCTTTGACCTCGAGGATCTTATGAATCCTTCCTTTTGTATCGAGACCTCCTCCCGGTATAAGTTCACAACCCAATTTTTCAGCTGCATAATGGCCTTCCCAGAAGGCCACATAAACATTATAGACGAAAGGAAGAAAGACTCGATGATGGGGCCTGAAACCCGACATATATAAAATATGGCACCAGGCCTCTATTCTCCATTGCCAGCTTTCATAAGTCTCTGGAACGTAAATGGGCTTCCCAGTGGTTCCGCTGGTCTGCCTGAAGGTGGTCACTTTCTCAATATCTGTTCCTAAGAGGCCTCCATATGGGAAAGGATCCATTTCCTGATAATGTCGCATCTCTTCTTTTTCGGTGAGGGGAATCTTTTTCAGATCGTCGAGGGTTTTAATTGCTTCAGGTTCAATTCCCTTCAATTTGTTCTGGTAGAGTTTGGAATGGGTTTTGGCATAAGAGAGAATGTTCTTAAAATAGGAAAGCTCGATTTTGGTGAGAGATTCTCTGGGTAACGTCTCCAGGTATGGATTCCAGTATTTCATGATAGTCCTCTCATTTTGGAAAGACCAGTTCGACCTCTGCCCCTAATTTGCTGGAGATCTGCCGTGCGATGCTCGAGACCTTGTTTCCGTATTCCTGAATTTTATTTGCGGGGAAGGTTCCCATGAGAATAAGCGCACCGATTAATTTGTCTTTATGGGCAAATATAGGGGAACTGACGACATTCACTCCGGGTGTAATTTCACCAAGATCTTGAGCAAACCCTGACTCTTTGCATTTGGCCAGCTCCTCCTTCAGGCGTGTCTTATTCATCCGGGAGGGGTTTAAGTAAAAATATAGCTTTTTTTGAGCCAAAATTTTTTTTCTCTCTTTTTCATTCATGAAGGCTACGATGGCCTTCCCATGGGCGCCCAGGGTGAGATGAAAACGGTGTCCGAGCCTTACGGTGAATCCGATATTCTGATTTCCTTCGTGCTTGGCCAGTACAATGACATGATCCCCCTGGAGGAGTCCAAAGAGGGCAGTGCCGTTGGTCTCATTGGCCAGATCTTGAAGAAATGGAGAGGCCACTTCGGGATAGCTGAGGTGATCCAGAACATGACGGGAAAGGTGAAGGATTCCAACTCCTAAGGAGTAGGTTTTCGTCTGAGGATCCTTTTCCACTAACCCAAACTGAGAAAGGGTGTGGAGAATGGAGAATCCCTTGCTTTTATGGATTCCCACTTCTTTGACAATTTCGGTGAGCCCCATGCGGTGGTTTGAATTTTTACTTAAACAGAGAAGGATCCGACAGGCCTGATCGACCGCAGGAACAACAGGTTGATAGGAGGATTTCCTTTTCTCTTGGGAAGAATATTTCATCGAAAATTTAAGTTCTATATACAGAACAGAGTTATTTATTTTAACTCAATCATAAAGGATCTTTTTTATCCTGTCAAGTCAATTTTTTTCAGAATGGGAATCCCTCACTGAAGGGTTGAAATCATTATGGTCTGACAGGGATATTTCCGAAACCCTTAGAACGCGGATGGATAACCCTGTCAGCCCTATTTTCCTCTCATGAGTGAGGGATTACCAGAATGAGAGTCCCTCATTTAGTGTAGGGCGTCATTCCTGAGCACGCCACTAGGATAATTCTTTCTCTTCTTCGAGAATACATTCATCCAGTATTCGGACTGCCTCGTCAATCTCCTCTTTCTGGATGATCAGGGCGGGTGCAAATTCGAGGGCCTGTCCCATGGTTTTAATGATCAGTCCTTTCTTTTTGGCCCTGTCTGTCATTCTCACTACACGTTGAGGAGGAAAAGGAGTTCTTTTCTCTTTATCAAGAGTGAAGTCTATCCCCGCCCACAATCCTTTTCCCCTTACCTCTCCTACAATGGAATAAGATTCCAAGGTTTTGAGTTTTTCCAGTAAGTAGACCCCCATTTCGAATGAACGATCAATTAAATTTTCGTCTTTGAGGATTTGAAGATTCCTGAGGGCAACGGCACAGGCCACTGGGTGATTCGAATAGGTATGAAGATGATGAAAGATTTCGATTGGTTCCATCACTTGATTCGTGCACCCTACCGCCCCAAGAGGGACGTAACCGCTGGATATTCCTTTAGCCATTGTAATGAGATCGGGGTGAATGCCGAAATGCTCAATGCCGAACCATTTTCCTGTTCTTCCAAAACCGCAGATGACCTCATCAATGATAAGGAGGATTCCGTAGCGATCGCAGATCTCGCGAATGATCTTCCAGTATTCCTGCGGTGGAGCATAGGCACCAAATCCCTGCTGGATGGGTTCTCCAATAAATGCTGAAATCTGTTCGGGATCTTCAAACTGGATAATTCGTTCTACATCTCTTGCACAGACAATATCACACTGGGGGTAGGTGAGGTGGAAGGGGCATCGGTAGCAGTATGGAGATTCTACAAAGATTGTCCCGGAGGAGAGAGGTTCCATCATCTGCCGCATGGGAAGGACCGTTCCCAGGGCACTGAGAGCCCCGCTCGTCACTCCATGATAGGCCCCTCTTCGCGAAATGATTTTATATCGCCTCTTTTCTCCTCTGAAATAGTGGTAATGTCGCGCCAATTTGATGGCAGCTTCCACTGCCTCCGATCCGCTCGAAACAAAGAAGAACTGGTTAATCTCTCCAGGAGAGATTTCAGAAAGCCTTTCCGCAAGCTTGAGGGCAGGTTCATTGGCAAATTCCATGGGAGTGAAATAGGAGAGTTTTACCATCTGCTCGAAAGCGACTTCTGCAAGCTCTTTTCTACCGTAGCCGACATGAACCGGGCGGGTCATTCCTGCTTCGAAATCGAGATAGCGTTTCCCATCCTGGTCAAAAACCCAGACTCCTTCCCCTTTCGTAATAATCGTTAGATCATCCCTGATGCGATCTCGATGGGTTCTCGCCAGAATGAGATGGGAGGTAGGATACTGTTTTACTCTCATATCATTTCTCCTCTTCCTTTAATTTTAAAAAAACGGGTCTTTTTTATTATCGTGTACCAATTTTATGTCCACTTTCCAGGAATAGGGAAGTTGCAAAATTTACATCGGCCCTCAGCGAGGTTCATCTCGAATATTTCAAAGTGATTTCGGTGGATAATCCTCTTGCCACAGGAAGGACAGAAGGTTGAATTACGAATATGGCCAGGGACATTTCCGATATAGACATATCTTAATCCATTTTTAACCGCAGTCTCATAGGCCTTCTCAAGGGTGACGATGGGGGTAGGAGGGAGATGGGTCAGTTTATAGTTTGGGAAGAAACGGGTAAAGTGAATGGGAGTATCCAGGCCGAGATTCTTTTTAATCCACTGACACATTGCGTCAATCATTCTAAGATCATCATTCAGTGTTGGAACCACAAGATTTACAATCTCAAGCCAGGTTTTGCTCTCTTTGACCGTGATTAAAGATTTGAGCACAGGACCAAGAGAGGCCTGGCAGACCTCTCGATAGAATTCTTCGCTAAAGCCTTTAAGATCGATCTTTACTGCATCGAGAACAGAGAGGAGTTTTGAGAGTGGCTCCGGATTGATATAGCCATTTGAGACAATGGAGGTTCTAAGGCCTTCAGTTTTGGCAATGGAGGAAATATCATAGAGATACTCATAATACACAGTGGGTTCGGTATAGGTAAAAGAGATAGAATTTAAACCATGCTTCTTTGCCTCCTTTACAATTTCAGAAGGAGTGTAAAAGGAGAAATTCAGTTCTTCTAGGCTTTTCTGTGAAAGGTGCCAGTTTTGACAGTATTTACATCGAAGATTACAGCTTGCACAGGTAAGGCAGAGCCGAAAATGACCCGGGAAGAAATGATAAATAGGTGCTTTCTCTATCGGCCCGATATCCACAACGGCCGGTTTCGCATAAACTAAGGTATATAATTTCCCTTCATGGTTTTCTCGATTTCTACAAAATCCCCTTTTCCCGTTACTGATCATACACTCACGTGGGCATAATTGACATTGCACCATTTTATCGCCGAGCTTCTTATAAAACATTGCCTCCTGGGGAGATTTTAGAGAGTTGGGTTTTGAATGGGATTCATTGATCATCGAAAAACTTCCAAACAAAGCCAACGAGAATGGTATTTTCTTTAAAAAACCCCGCCGATCAATCATCTAAAAATTTATTATATGGGAAATATTTTTTCCAATCAATCTTTTATTTGATCACATTGTAATGCCTCAATAGATCATTGGTGTCAGGTCTACATTTTTGATAGGTCCTCCGAGATTTGATATTCCTCTCTCATGGCTCGGCCCCTGAGAATCGAATACCCTAATGCCTTTTACCACATCACCTTCCGAGGAAATGAGAGAAGACCCATCTTCAGGTCAAAAGGGGATTATGAAAGGCTTCTGGAAACCCCAAGGGCAAATCTTCAGAGAACCCTCCATTATTTATATACCAGTTATACAAACTACTTTAATGCAAAGACGCAAAGAGTCTGCCATCTCTTCCAGGGTCGCTATCGGGCAATTTTGGTTGAGCGGGACGTCTATGCCTTAGAGCTTTCCGCTCTATTCATCTTAATCCTGTGAGAGCCTATTTAGTGAGGGAGCCTTCTCAGTATCCGTGGAGCAGTTACCTGGAGAGGCGATTTATTTTGGGTCAGCTTTGTTTAGATGAGAGGAAGGCTCAAAGGAGATACCAGGGAATCGTAAGGGAAGGCATTGGGTACCAAAAAGTTTATTGAGGAGGTGATCTTTCGCATTGATTAAGTGGGTTTTCGTTGGGAGAAATAGGGAGGATATTTTGGAGCAGAAAAAAGAGTTCTTGGCAAAGGTCCAGGGTCTAAAGAAAGTTTTAAGTGAATAGTGTAGAACTGACACCTATTTACAAGGCCCAATTATTCATCGTCATTAATTTAAATAGTTGATATTTTATGAAGTAATTTAGTTTTTTTCAGATTTAAAATCAATAAGTTACATAAAAAATCATTTGACACCCCCCAATCAATATGTGTAGAATTAAAAAAACATCTTGCAGTTCATTAATTGTTAGACGAAAAGCTGAGGAGGAAGCCATAAACCGAACAAGCCGGGAACTGATTCTTAAAAAGTACTCGGAGTCCATCGGCCCTGTAAAGAAAGTCATTATCGTATTCAAAAATGCGCGGGATCATGTAAGTGGCTTGATCAAGGAAATCGACGAGGATTTTTTAGCTCTGGAAAACTAGGACGGAAGTGGCACTGTAGCCATTGTAGAATTAGATGAGATTGCAGGTTCCAAAACTTCATGATATGCAAAGAGATGGCATATGCTCGAGTATGAGTTCTCAGAACACGCTTATGATATGCTGAGGGAACGGAACATTCGAGACTCCTGGGTGAAGTTGACTATAGAAGATCCCGAGAAGAAGGAACTGAAGGAGGATGGGACGATTCACTATATCCGAGCCATTGAGCAGCATGGAGGACGATATTTACGTGTTGTGGTGAATCCGGATGTTAGGCCCCAGAGAATCGTAACCCTCTTCTTTGACCGGAGAATAAGGAGGTCGTCATGAG
>JBDOIB010000108.1:0-25618 GCA_041082155.1 Thermodesulfobacteriota bacterium
AATATTTTTAGAAAAAGAATAACAATTAGATATATCAATAAGAAATAAAGGAGGAATAAGAGATGAAGATTTATCGAGAAGATGACAACTCAACATTATGTCGCTATTGTGGAGAAGCAAATGAACCGCTGAACCGGTTTTGTGTCAACTGTGGGGACCTCCTTAAAAAAAGAAGAAAATCACATTCAAAAAGGCTATACATTGTTTTTGGAACTGTGATTTTTGTATTTATTGTTGGAATCTTATTTCTCTGGAGAAGTAGTTTTGAATCAAAATTAGTGGGTAGAGTAAATGGTGAGGGTATATCACAAAAAGAATTTTCAAAAAGGGTAGAGGGTATAAAGAAGCTCTATGAACTTCAGTATGGACAAGGGATCTTTAGGGGAAAAGCAGGAAAAGAGAATCTCAATCGATTGAAGAACAATATTTTTGAGGAGATGGTAGCTGAAAAAATTCTTCTTCAAGAAGCGAAGAATTCTGGTTATACCTCAGCTCCTGAAGAAGAGATCGAGAAACAAATAAAAACAATAAAAGAGAAATATGGTTTGTCAGATAAGGATTTCAAAGAAAAAATGGGCATGAGTTTAGATGATCTAAAAGAAGAACTTAGGGAAGAATGGATAATATCTAATTTTCTGGAGAGGGTTATTTTTAAAGGTGATGCAAAAAATAGCGAATTGGCCTTCGCCAATTGGTTTTCAAAGGCAAAGGCAAACGCTAAGATTGAGACCTATGTGAGATTTGATCCAGTTAATGCTTCAAAGGCATCATGTTGCAGGACAAGTTGTGGTGGGGGAATCGCTCAGCCTCTTGATCCAGAAATTGAGCAGGATGCCAAAGCAAAAGCATTGGAATATTATGAGAAAAAGACTCAGAAAAAAGGAGCGGAGACAAAAGTTACAAACTTTGGGTGTCATATACAGGTGGATATTATCGAGGACGGCAGAGTAATTCTTTCTCTTACTTATAATGGAAAAGAAGTCCAAGAAATATAAAAAAGGAGGAACAATTTATGAAGATATGTCCAAAGTGTCAAACAAAAAACCAGGATTCAAACAATTTTTGTAAAAAATGTGGTTTCAAACTTTCGGCTTATGAACTTCAAGGAAAGAAAGAGAAAATATTGGGAGAAACAAGAAAGAAACCTTATCGGATTCCCATCATTTTGGGTATAATCGCTATTGTACTCGTCGTAGTTGGTTATTGGATCATTCATGAGAAAACAGTCTCAGCCTCAAAAGTTTCTTCACAGCCAAAAATAAAGGGAAAGTTTGACTATACCGGTCAAACAATTAAAATGACGGATATTTCAGCAAAATTGAATGGAGGAAAAATCTCTATTCCTCTTGAGGTTGTTAAGGAGAAGAAGTTAGTCCGCTTCGAGTATGAGGGGAGCGAGGTAAAGATCCCTCTCCTCGCTTATATTACACCCTCGGGAAGAGTAATAACTGCCGTTAGTATGTGTGAACCATGTCGATCTACACGATTTCATATTAATGGCGATAAACTTGTATGCAATGCCTGCTATACCGAATGGGATATAGAGACCCTAAAAGGAATTCAGGGAGGTTGTTTGAATTATCCGCCAGATGCAATCCCGAGCATGATGGACGGTGACAAGATTTTAATCGATGAGAAACTTGTCACTCAGTGGAAACCAAGAGTTTAAGGGAAACAAAAGAGAAAAGAGAGCGGGAGGTGACAAATGCGACTAAAACACATCTCGATTAACAATCTTCGTAGGCGAAAGGGGAAGGTTTTCTTTCTTATTCTGGGTTTAACGATTGGGATCACTACAGTGGTATCACTCATCACTATCACACGAATGATGAATGAAGATATTTCTAAAAAACTGGATGAATTTGGAGCAAATATCCTTATCACTCCTCGAACAGATGATTTATCCTTATCTTATGGAGGATTGAACATCGGTGGGATATCGATTGATACTCAGAGTTTAAAAGATTCAGATGTTCCTAAAATTCGTGAGATTGAAGTCCGGGATAATATAAGTACTATTTCACCCAAATTGATCGGTGTAGTAGAAATTGAAGGTAAAAAGGTTCCCCTTATGGGTGTGAATTTTGAAGAAGAGCTAAGGTTGAAGAGGTGGTGGAAGATTCATGGGATGAAACCAAAGACTCAAGACGAAGTATTACTTGGAAATGAGGTGGCGGTTCGACTCTTTAAGAGTACAGGAGACTCTATACAAATCAATGGGAAAAAGGTTAAAATTTCTGGAATTCTTGATGAGACAGGCTCTCAGGATGATGTCCTTTTATTTGCTGATTTAACCTTTGTACAGGAGACTATGAGGAAGCCTGGGGTTTTAAACCTGATTGAGGTGTCTGCTTACTGCAATACCTGCCCGATCGAAGAAATCGTGAGACAGATATCAGCCAAATTACCTCATGCTAAAGTGACGGCAATTAAACAGACCCTTCTGACCAAGATGGAGGCTTTGGATCATTTTAAGAAGTTTTCTTTCGGGATATCGATTATCGTCCTTCTTATTGGAAGCTTGATTGTCTTCACCAATATGATGGCATCGGTAAATGAGCGGAAGAGAGAGATTGGAATTTTTCGGGCGATTGGATTTCGTAAATCTCATGTCGTCCGGATAATCTTTTTAGAAGCCTTGATTGTAGGATTGATTGCAGGAATTGTTGGATATGCCCTGGGACTGGGGGTTTCCTATTTTATTGGTCCAATTCTTACAAGTATGAAAGGTGGGAAGATAATTATCGATCCACTTTTAGCCACAGGGGCCATTTTCCTATCATCTTTGATCGGAATCCTATCGAGTGCCTATCCAGCGATTCATGCTTCAAAGATGGATCCTACGATTGCACTGAGGGCATTATAAAGCGCATAGAGTTAAGAATTGATTAACCTTTATAGCGGAGGGAGAAAATGAGTCTGATCGAAATCAAAAAAGTATCAAAAATCTTTAATAGTGGAGAGGAGAGTGTAAATGCATTACTAAACGTGGATTTAAATATTGAAAGAGGAGAATTTGTTTCTGTAATGGGACCTTCTGGTTCAGGAAAATCAACACTTCTTACCATCTTAGGAGGACTTAATCATCCAACTGAAGGAGAGGTAATTGTTGATGGAATTCCGATTTATAAACTTCCCCTGGAGAAATTGGCTGATTTCAGAAGGGAATATATTGGGTTTGTCTTTCAATCTTTTCAGTTGATTCCATATCTTACAGTAATGGAAAATGTGATGCTTCCCCTCTCTATTACGGATAAGTCGAATCATGAGCAAAAAAGGATGGCAGAGGAAATAATCGAAAAGATGGGTTTAAAGGGGAAGGAGTGGAGACTTCCTGATCAACTATCAGGGGGGGAGCAGGAGCGAGTGGCCATTGCAAGGGCTTTGGTCAATTCTCCACCCATCCTTCTTGCCGATGAGCCTACAGGGAACTTAGATTCCAAAACGGGAAAAGAGATTATGGAACTATTCAAAAGTTTAAATCATGAAGGGCAGACTATTTTGATGGTTACCCATAATATTGAGAATACAAAATTCTCCACTCGAACCATTTTTTTAAAGGATGGAAGGATAGATGGGGGAAAATTTTTATAGTAAAAATTTGGTGACATTTCATCATTTGGAGGTTCTAGGATATGAAAATTAGATTTTTATACTTTGAGGGGTGTCCAAATAAAGAACCAGCTCTAAATCTCCTAAAACAAGTACTTCAAGAAGAAGGTTTATGCGAAGAAATCGAAGTTTTAGAAATCAAATCTGAGGAAGATGCGGGAAAGTACAACTTTCTTGGTTCACCAACCATTCAAATCAACGGTTTAGATATCGAAAAGGAAAGAAGAAATGACTCTCCAGTTTTTGGATGCAGAGTTTATAAAACTAAAAATGGATATAGTGGTATACCCCAAAAAGAAATGATTATAAAGGCATTGGGAGATATTTGAAAAATTAAAGGAGTTCTTTTTTCTTTTGTTCGAATTCTTCTTTAAATATTAATCGTCAATGATGAACTCAAGATTACTCAGGTAGGTTCTCCCTATCTTGAAAAAGAGGGAAATCAAATCCAAGGATGGACCATTGGAGCAGATAACTACATTATCAAGCCTTTTAGGGCCTTCAAGAAATTCATTGGATTTTAGGAAGCCTTCTATTTTATTAATATATAAATAAGGTCAAAAAAAGGTGGAACCCATAAGCTACACTCAATGGTATGGAAAGTGGATATACGTTGTAGTGGCTTTTGTAATTTTTTCACTTTTCACTATAGGCCTTTTAAGACCGCGAAAGAAAAAGGACTGGAAAGGAGTAGGAATCTTACAGGCCTTTTTTATTTCTCTATTTGCTGAGATGTTTGGTTTCCCTCTTACTATATTCCTTGGATCATCCTTATTTGGGTATTCTTACGAGAAATTTGGGCTCTTTGAGAGTCACCTCTGGGCCTATCTCTTATCCAAAACTAGACTAATAAATTTAAAATCAGCAGTAGAATTGGTTATGTGGATCAGTATCATCTTCATTGGAATTGCTTTCCTCTTAATTGCTTGGGGATGGTTTCAAATCTATCGTTCAAAAGGAAAGTTAGTTACCACCAGCTTATACAGTATCATACGTCATCCCCAATATTTGGGGTTGATTCTCATAATCCTTGGTTTTAATATTCAATGGCCTACTTTACCAACAATCGGGATGGCACCCATCTTGATCTTCATTTACCTCCGCCTCGCAAGGATTGAGGAGAAAGAATTGGAGAAGGAATTTGGTGAGATATATAGGAACTATCTTAAAAAAGTTCCTCCATTTATTCCAAAAATTTAAATTAAATCTTTTTTTATGTCAAAATTTTTTATTATTCTCTCTTGTAGCAAAGCGTTTTTTTTCAGGATCTCGAGAAAGGGAAATTCTTATTCCTTGCCTGGGTTTTATTGAAAAGTAATATTGAGCCCACATAAAACAATCATGGGAATCTAAATCATTCGAATGAGTTCGGCCAAATAATTTCAATCTTATTCATAATAAAGCTTAATCTTATGATCCTTCTCTAATTTGTCTCTAAAATGAATGATATTAAAATCTATAATAATCCAAAATAAAGCTCCCTCTTCAAACTGATGATCTTATCCTCCAGGACCTGAGCAATCTTCCTTTGCGGGGCTAAAGCTGAGCGCTTCCTCAATATCTCCTTAAAACCATCTTCTAAGAGTCTGGCTTTAAGCCTTGAGATATGCACCGGAGTTAACTTCAAAATCTCAGCGGCCTTTACCCCCTTGATCCTCTTGCCTATCACCTCTTGAAGAACTTTATACCTCTGGATGTCTCCGATACACCCAAAATAGTGAAATAGCAAAAAAAGCAGAGATCATTTATAAAATAAAAGATAGAAGGCTTGAAGGGGTTAGCCATGGATAAGACAGAAATTATTGACAAACTTATTGATGAAATAGAAAAGATATCTGAAATGAAGAATTGTCTTACATGCCAGTGTTTTTATGATGCTCTTATGGAGTTTAAAGAAGTTTTGAGAAGAGAGAAGGATGCAAAAAGGGAAAAAAGGCTTACAAGGATTATTGAGAAGGCAGCGGTGACACATGGCTGTCTTGGCTGTGAACCCTGCTATTCGGTGCCGGTATCGAATGCCCTGTCAGAGATGGCAGAAGGTCAAACTACCTGCTCATGTGACTCCGCGTGCAAACCAGTGGAAGTTTCTATCAAAAAGGAAGTCCAAGAGTCTTCATGGCCTATAGAGCAGGGGGAATATATCATTGGTGATCAAACATCCCCGGTTGCAATATCCACGCTGGGAAGTGATGCATTAACTGAAGAGATCGCCTCCACGCTAGGCAAGGAAAGGTTTGCTATTGTAGGAAAGACCCATACTGAAAATATCGGCATAGAGAAAATCATAAAAAATACCGTATCAAACCCTTCCATCCGATTTATTATCCTCTGCGGAAAAGATACCAGAGGGCACATGGCTGGTCAGAGCCTAATATCACTCTTCACAGGAGGAGTGAACCGGGAGAAGAGAATTATTGGTTCCAAAGGGAAAAGGCCTTTGCTTAAGAATCTTGAGTTTTCAGAAATTGAGCATTTCAGATCTCAGGTGGAACTTATTGACCTTATTGGCTCTGAGGATATCAAAAGAATTGAAGAAGAAGTGTATACCTGTCTCAAGAATAACCCGGGAAAGTTTGACAGAATCCTTTCGATAAAAATGGTTCCTAAAATCGAGGCCCGAAGTCATGCAAAACTTGTTCTTGACTCATCAGGATTTTTTATCATCTACCCTAAGAAAGATGAAGGGAGAATATACCTTGAGCACTATAAGGCCGATGGGACACTCAATGAGGTCATTTATGGAGAGGACCCCATTGGCATTGCGTCCACAGCCATTGATCGTGGCCTTGTCTCAAGACTCGACCATGCTGCCTATCTCGGTAAGGAACTTGAAAAGGCTTTTCTCTCGATGACACATGGGTTTCAATATATCCAAGACAGCGCAACAGGAGAAGAAAAGAAGGGTTAAATCAATATGAAATTTGGTCTTGACAAAATATTTTGATAGATTAATATATGAACATATATTCAAACGGGGAGAAAATGGCAAATCGGAACAAAAAGGACACATGCGAGGTCTTTTGTATCAATGAGAAGAAGGTCAATGCTGTGCGCAAAGTGATGCAGACGGATGGGGTCATCAAGAAACTGGCTGAGACCTTTAAGGCCCTCGGAGATCCTACTCGGACACAGATCCTTTATGCACTCGCTAAGGATGAATTGTGCGTTTGCGACATTGCTTACCTTTTGGGAAAGACTCAATCGGCAATCTCACATCAACTCCGGGTCCTGCGAAATCTCGACTTGGTCAAATATCGAAAGGAAGGGAAGATTGCTTACTATTCCCTTAACGACATCCATATCAGAAACCTTTTTACTGAGGGCCTTGAGCACGTGAAGAATCAATAAAAATTTTTGAAGATCATGTATTAGCCAAGAGGATAATGAGACAGGGTGAAATAGAAGATGGAATTTGGTTTAGAAGAAAAAAATGTGAGGTCCGAAGACAAGATCAAGTCAGCGATCCTTCATATCGAAGGGATGGATTGCGAGGATGAGGTATTTCTAATTGAAAAGAAGATGAAAAGCCTCAAAGGCCTTGAGTCTTTCCAGGTGAAACTGATGTCCCAGACCCTCCGCGTCAGGTATGACCCTGGTATGCTTTCAGTCCAGGAGATCATCAAGTCCATTGCCGAAACAGGGATGAAAGCGAGACTTGAGAGGGAGAAGATAAAAGGAAAGGCCTGGTGGAAAGACCTGAGAATCCTCTCACTTTTTACCTGTGGCTTTTTAACGACCGTAGCATTTGTAATTGAAAAGATTGGGATTGCGTTACCAAGTACCATCCTTTATGCGATCGCTGTGGCAGTAGGAGGATACTATCCGGCCCGAATGGGCCTTGCAGCTCTGAGGACTTTTACACTAAATATTCGTACCCTCATGGTCTCAGGTGCCGTTGGAGCCATTGCCCTTGGCCTATGGGAGGAAGCAGCTGTTTTGGTATTTATATACTCCTTAGGTGACATACTTGAAGCCTATGCAGTGGATCGCGCTCGCGGGGCACTTAGGGCCCTTATGGAACTGATGCCGAAAGAGGCTGTGGTCAGGCGAAATGGGGAAGAATTGAGCCTCCCCGTGGAAGAAGTGCAATTGGGTGAGACAATCATCATTAGACCTGGAGAGAAGATCCCGTTGGATGGGAAAGTAATCTCAGGTTCTTCGGCAGTGGATGAAGCTCCTATTACTGGGGAACCTATCCCTATAATGAAAGAAAAGGGAGCAGAGGTCTTTGCAGGAACATTGAATCAGCGGGGGATTCTGGAGGTGGAAGTAACCAAGATATCGAAAGACACGACTCTTGCCCGGATAATCCATTCCATTGAAGAGGCCCAGACCAAGAAGTCGAGCTTTCAGCGCTTTGGGGAGGCATTTGGAAAGATCTACACCCCTGCGATGTTTGCCCTTGCCTTTGGGGTGATGCTGATCCCTGTTCTTTTTTTCGGAGGAGTCTGGTATGACTGGTTTTACAGAGGCTTGGTAGTCCTTGTTGTGTCGTGCTCCTGCGGGATTGCCCTCTCTATTCCGGTTGCTGTCGTTGCTGCCATCGGAAACGGAGCACGAAATGGTATCCTATTTAAAGGGGGTGTCCATCTGGAGGGAGCTGCGACCATCAAAGCAGTTGCTTTTGATAAGACTGGAACTCTGACCATCGGAAGACCTCAGGTGACTGATATCCTTCCCGTTGGGAATTATAATCAACATGAGATTTTGAAATTGGCTGCCTCCATCGAATCCCGTTCCGAACATCCCCTTGGCGAAGCCATTGTGCGAAAAGCCAAGGAAGAAGAAATTCCTATAAACCATCCTGAGGTTTTTGAAGCCTTGGTAGGCCTCGGAGCAAAAGGAATGATTAATAGCAAGGAATTCTTCATTGGTGGGATGAAGCTCTTTCTTGAGCGAAAACTCCCTCTTGAGCCAGTACAGTCTCTTATTTCTTTTCTTGAAGACCAGGGAAAGACAACGATTCTTCTTGGTAATGAGAAGGAAATACTTGGTATAATCGCTATCGCAGACCGGCTTCGGTCAGAGACAAAAGAGACGATACATAGGCTGAAGCAGATTAGCATAGAAGAGGTTGTTATGCTCACAGGGGATAATGAAGGGACAGCCAAAGCTATTGCAAAAGAAGCAGGCATAGATCACTATTTTGCCCGGCTTCTCCCGGATGACAAGGTTGAGAAGATAAAGGAGTTGAGGTCCAAGAATGGTCGGATCGCTATGGTTGGGGATGGGATCAATGATGCGCCGGCCATGGCTGTTTCAGATTTAGGAATTGCCATGGGCGCAGCAGGAACCGATATCGCCATGGCAACAGCCGATATCGCCCTTATGTCTGATGACCTCTCGAAGCTCCCGGTGGTATTCACCCTCAGCAGGCGGACTGTCAAGAACATCCGCCAAAATATCATTATCTCCTTGGCAGTCATCGCGTTCTTGGTTCCAGCAGCTCTTGCGGGATGGATAGGGATGGTCCCCGGACTTCTCATCAATGAGGCCGGAGGGCTGGCCGTGATTGTCAATGGCCTCCGCCTTTTGAAAAATAATGGCTGAAAGACTTCGTGACAAAATTAAAATATCTTCATAAGTAGGCTTTAAAATAGAAAAAAAATATCGTTTAAAAAAGTTGTCATGGTTGATGATGAAGCTAATTTCCTTAAGAACATAATTCATATTTTTCCGAAATCAAAGAGACAATTCCATCGATGAATCCTTCGATATGGAGAATTAAAATGAATACACAGACATCCCTTTTATAGGTGAAGTATGGCTGCCCTTGAATAAAAAGAGATTTGATGTAAACACCCCCAATTTTTGGGAGAGGATGAAGAGTCATGTTATATGTTATACAAGATTGAAAGCACAAAGACGATTAATCAAGTTTGTCAGGATCTTGAAATGGCCGGGTTTTATATCAAATAACAAAGCAGAGACAATGTGGCATCAATGAGGCCCACACAACTCCAAAGTGGATTCACACGGGAACTTTTATGATAATTTTCTGGCTTTCCACTTCAAAAATAGAGATGTTTATTATAATTAAAAAATCAGAAATTCTCCCACTCTTACATCAGCCGGGATTTGATTAATTAAAGAAATCATAAAGGCAATGTATTACGGAAAACAGTGCAGTTAGTAAGGTGGCAGCAAGATTTAAGAAGGAATGAGGGCATTGGAAGATATTTTAAAATTAGATGAGATCTTTCTTTTTCTGTTCGAATTCTTCTTTATTTATTTCACCTCGGGCGTAGCGTTTTTTCAGGATCTCGAGGGCGGACTCTTCTCCTTTACCTGATTTTGTTGTTACTACAAGGTATCGAATAAGAAAAATTATACCAACAATAATGAGGCCCCATAAAATAATCATGAAAATCCAACCCATCCCCCACCATCCCCACATCATCCCCGGACCCATACCATAATCTCTCCATCCCCACTGACAAAGAAATTCTAAGATATCCATTTTCTTTCTCCTTTAATATTTTGAACTTTTTAATATTTTAATCGAAACAGAGTAGAATTAAAAGTCAAATGATTCTAAAAAGGTTATAAATGTCTCTCACTTATCTATCCCTCTTATCATAACTTCATAAATGTGGATTCTTAAACTTTTTTATAATCTCCTCCCTTATCTTTTCCACGGTTAGTTTCTTATCATAGAGTATTTTTGTCAGGAGGGCCTCCTCCTGGCAAATCATTCACCCCGCACCATGGTTGTCAATAAAACAATCCAACAGGTTTTCGTGGCCATAGGCTTCACATTCACAAAAACAAGGCATTTGAACCAGGACTTGAGGAATTTTTTTTGCAATCTCATAAGCCTTCTTAGCCTTCCCCTTGAAATTGTTTGGGTCAAGAGTAGTTGGCAGCCCTGTTTTTGAGTCAATGGACTTCTCTCTCAAGATTTTGAAGGCTTTTAGATCTGTTTCCGTTGTCAGAGTTTTATGATGCTCGCCATTGCCCAAAACTATTTTTGAAGAGAATGTTAGAAAGATAAAAAGAAACAGAATTTTTTTTATCATGCTTACTTATAAGCCATATTCTTGTAATCCCCAAGTTTCAATATTTTATTTATATTCTCGGAAGACCTGCCTCATCGAAGATTCCTTCAAAGAGGGCTCCTGTAAGATATCGCTCTCCTGAATCGGGAAGAACCACTACGATGGTTTTTCCATTAAATTCTCCGCTTTTTGCCAATCTTAGGGCAACGGCAATAGCTGCCCCAGAACTAACACCTGAAAGGATGCCTTCTTCTCGAGCAAGTCTCCGTGCATATTCAATAGCCTCCTCGCTACTGACCTGTTCCACACGATCCACCATTGATAAATCAAGGGTGTCAGGAATGAATCCTGCTCCAATACCCTGGATTTTATGAGGACCAGGCTTTAATTCTTGTCCAGCCAGCTTTTGAGAAATTACTGGACTTTCTGCAGGTTCAACAGCAACACTAAGAATTTTTTTCTTCTTTTCCAATTTAATATATCTTGAGACTCCTGAGATCGTCCCTCCAGTTCCAACTCCTGAGACAAGAACATCGATTTGTCCTTCTGTTTGTTCCCATATCTCTGGGCCAGTGGTTTTAAAATGAATCTCAGGATTAGCAGGGTTCTTAAATTGTTGAGGCATAAAATATTTCTCGGGATCAGAGGCTATGATCTTTTCTGCTTCCTCGACCGCTCCTCTCATACCCTTAGAACCAGGAGTCAAGATCACGTTTGCGCCAAAGATAGAAAGGATCTTACGCCGCTCCATTGACATGGTATCAGGCATGGTTACATGAAGTTTATATCCTCGAGCTGCAGCCACAAAGGCCAAAGCAATCCCTGTATTTCCACTGGTTGGCTCAATGATTTCTATGCCCGGTTTAAGTAATCCCTTTTTTTCAGCATCCCATATCATACTTGCCCCGATTCGGCACTTAACAGAATAAGATGGATTACGCCCTTCAATCTTTCCAAGAATCGTGGCTTTTAGCCCACTGGCCATTTTATTAATCTTTACCATAGGTGTATTCCCGATTGAAAGCGAATTGTCGTTAAAGAATCTTCCCATTTGAATCTCCTTTCTTTTTTAAATTTTTTTGTTATTATTTCAGTTCATAATAGATCCCTGCAGTAGCCTTTTTTTCTCCAATCTTAAATAGGATCATCACCTGGTATTTTCCTTTTTCTGGTAGATTAAAATAGGCATCATAGCTCTTCATCATCTCTTCATACTTTAGGGTCTTGATCTGGTCTTTCCCTTTTGAATCAACAACCTTCATGCTGATTTGTGCATTTGTGATCTCTTTTTGAGTCTTTTCATCCTTCAGAGTCACAGTTATATTGTGTGTTGTTCCTGGTTCTACATCCTCTTTCATCTTCATATCCTTGAGCATCTTTTGATGTTCCTCATTAGCCATGATCTGAAAGGTAACTTTTATCCCCTCCACAATCACTTCGCGAGTATCCATTTTCATAGGTGTTGAACCATGGCCATGGCCGTGTTGAGCTGAAGATAAAGAAGTAGAGACTAATAGAGCTATCACCCCTGGTATAAGAAACAGTATCTTTTTCATAAATCTTTCCTCCTTTTAAATTTTCGTCTCCGAAAGTTTTAGTCTGCCTTTTTTTAGAGCCCTCTCCTTGACCAAAGCAAAAATGACCGGAGTGATGATCAGGACATGGATCGTCGAGGTCACCAGACCTCCAATGATGGGTGTTGCAATCGGTTTCATCACATCCGCACCCACTCCTGATGACCACATGATAGGAACTAGGCCGATAAGTGTCGTTCCTACGGTCATTAACTTTGGTCGGAGTCGAAGAACTGAACCTTCAATCGTAGCTTCATGGATATCCTGCGGGCTTACCTTACCCTTCACTAGTCGTTTATTTAAGGCCTCATGAAGATAGATGATCATTACTACTCCGGTTTCGACGGCAATCCCATAAAGAGCAATGTAACCCACCCAGACGGCAACACTGAAATTATATCCTAAGAGATACTGAAGAATGATCCCACCCGTCATGGCATAAAGAACAGCCACCATCAAAATGATCGATTCTAAAATCGAATGAAAGGTCATATAGAGAAGAACGAAAATGATGAAGAAGACAATGGGCATTAGGACCTTTAACCGTTCTTTTGCCCTTACTTGAAACTCATACTGTCCACTCCAGGAGAGAAAATACCCTGTTGGGAGTTTAAGTTTTTCTTTGATTAACTTCTTAGCCTCTTCAACATACCCACCGATATCCCTTCCGCTCACATCCACATAGACATATCCGGTGAGCATTGCATCCTCATCCCGGATCATGGCAGGACCTGTAGTGTGGTTTATCTCTGCCAGTTGGCCCAGGGGAACATGGTAAACCGGTGAATAGGAGCTGGACATTGGCTGCATTCCTGAAGAACCCCCTCCTCGAACCGGGATGAGTATTCTTTTGATCTTTTCAAGGTCATCTCGAAGCTCCCTTGGATAACGGATATTGACCGGATATCTCTCCCTTCCCTCGATCGTCCGTGTGATATTCATCCCACCCAGGGCGGATTGAATCACCTCCTGCACTTCACCCACAGTGAGACCGTATCGTGCGATTGCCTCCCTGCTAATCTTGATATCTGTAAAGTACCCACCCGATACTCGCTCGGCATAAACACTTCGTGTACCAGGAAGCTCTTTGAGGATCATTTCGATGTGAATTCCTATCTCCTCAATCTTTTTTAAATCTGAACCCGAAATCTTGATCCCTACAGGTGTTCGAATTCCGGTTGTCAACATATCAATCCGCGCACGAATGGGCATGGTCCAGGCATTCTGAAAACCAGGGAATTGCATTTTACGATCCATATCTTCAACCAATTCTTCATAGGTTATCGTTCGATGGGAACCAAATAGGTTTTCAGCGATGGGTCTTATCCATTCGGGAAGCCAGGAGTAATCCTTTTTTACCTTCCGCCATTCTGATTTGGGTTTGAGGTGGACCGTTGTTTCCATCATACTGAAGGGTGCGGGATCTGTGGAAGTCTCTGCCCGACCGGCTTTCCCGAACACGGTGTGAACTTCTGGAAAACTCTTGATGATCTTATCTTGAATCGAAAGAAGTCTTCCTGCTTCAGTCACTGAAATTCCGGGGCTGGTAATAGGCATATAAAAGATCGTTCCCTCATAAAGGGGAGGCATAAACTCACTTCCGATTCTTAAGAGAAGAAAGATGCTGACGGGAATAATAAAGAAGTTGACAATGAGTGCCGTCCTCTTAAATCTCAAAACCGTGTGGATTAAGGGCTCATAGAACCATCGAAAGAATTTTGACACCGGGTTTTCGGCTTCAGGTTTGAGACGTTTACCTCTTAGGAAGAGGGTCATCAATATGGGTACAAGCGTAATCGCAAGGATTGAAGAGGCGGTCATGGCAAAGGTCTTTGTGAAGGCAAGGGGGCGAAAAAGCCTTCCTTCCTGAGCCTCAAGCATGAAGACTGGAACAAAGGAGATAATTATAATAATTAACGAGAAGAAGATGCCCCGTCCTACCTGTTGACAGGCACGGACAATCGTGCCAGAGGTATTCTTCCGATCTTCCTCTGTCCCCTCGGAGAGATGGCGATAACCATTTTCGACCATGACAATCGAAGCATCCACAAGAACTCCGATGGAAAGGGCAATACCTCCAAGGGACATGATGTTAGAGGTTAACTTCAAAAGATACATCGGAATAAAAGAGGCAATGACTGCAATGGGCAGGGCAAAGATGGGTACAAAGGCTGACCGAAAATGAAGAAGAAAGACGATAATCACAAGACTGACAACAATGATCTCTGTAAGCAGCGTCTTCTGAAGGTTTTCAATGGAGAGTCGTATCAGTTCGGAACGATCGTAGGTGGGAACGATCTTCACTCCTTCGGGAAGCCCAGGGGTTAGCTCTTTAATCTTTTCTTTGACCCGATCGATCACATTGAGGGCATTCTCTCCGAACCGCATCACAACAATTCCCCCAACTACTTCTCCTTTTCCATTCAACTCCACTATTCCTCTTCGCATTTCAGGTCCGAGACTGACATGGGCAATATCTCGAAGTAGAACCGGTGTCCCTCTTCGGCTGCTCACCACAATTTTCTCGATGTCTTCGATCGATTTGATATAGCCTCGGCCCCTCACCATATATTCTCTTCCGCCAAACTCCAGAAGCCTCCCTTCAACATCAGTATTTGACATCCGAACGCGATCCATCACCTCTCGGAGGGAGATCCCATAAGCAGCCATTCGATTCGGATCAATGTTTATTTGATACTGTTTCACAAATCCACCTACGCTTGCCACTTCAGCCACACCTTCAACACCTGCAAGGGCATACCTTAGGTACCAGTCCTGAATGGAACGGAGATAGGAAAGATCATATTTACCACTTTCATCTACTAAGGCATAGGTGAAGACCCATCCCACTCCGGTCGCATCTGGACCAAGGGTAGGGCTTGTTCCTTCCGGGAGTCTCCCTGTGATTTGTTGTAAATATTCGAGAACCCGTGATCTTGCCCAGTAGATATCTGTCCCATCCTCAAAGATGACATATACATATGAGAATCCAAAATCTGAAAAACCTCGGACCGTTCTTACCTTAGGTGCTGAGATGAGAGATGAAACAATAGGGTAGGTGATCTGGTCCTCGATAAGATCAGGACTTCTTCCCTCCCATGGTGTGTAGACAATGACCTGAACATCAGAAATGTCTGGTACAGCATCAAGGGGAATAGACTTTATTGAATATACTCCTCCAAGCATAATGAGTATGACAATTGTGAAAACTAAGAAACGATTTTTTGCACAGATCTCAATAATCTTTTCAATCATTTTGTTCTATCTTTAACTGTTTTTCTCTCCTGCTCTTTCCTTACAGTTAATTTCCAATTTTCCATTTTTTTAACTGACTTATCAGTTCTCCTACTTCTCTTATCGTTCCCTTTCTTCTCAATGCGAATGTCCCATGCCACCCACTGCCTCTCTAAATTTCGACTCAGAGTCAATCAAGAAGTTGGCACTTATGACTACTCGATCACCAATCCTGAGACCTTTGATTATTTCATAATAATTATCCACCTTTGCCCCCACCTTCACTTCTCTGGGTTCAAAGTATCCATCCCCTTTGTCGAGGATCACAATCTGTCTCAATCCTGTATCGATGATTGCCCCTTCTGGGACCACCAATTTTCTCCCTAAATGAACCTTGATCTCTACGTTGGCATACATCTCTGGCTTAAGCTTTCCGTGGGGATTTGAAAACTCAAACCTCACCTTTGCTGTTCGAGTCTCTGGATTAAGGGATGGATATATATAGATTACCTTTCCCGAAAAGATCTCACCAGGAAGATAAGATAATTGAATAGATGCCTGCTGCCCTAAACGAATGAATGGAAGTTCATATTCATAGATGTCTGCATAGAGCCAGATAGTTGAAAGATCTGCCAATTTGAAGAGGGCCATGCCTGGCATGACATTCATCCCCTTGTAGGCCATCTTTTCCAAAACAAATCCATTGTAAGGGGAATATAGTGTTAATGTTTTTTTTGCCTCTCCGCTTTCCTCAAGGGCCTTGATCTGGTCATCGCTGATATCCCAAAGTTTTAGACGTCGTTTTGCAGATTCTGCAAGGGAGTTTCCACTTGCCGCTACCTCAGGGAAAGGACTTTTTACCAAATCTTTCTTTGCCCTAAGGGCGATGAGATACTCTTCCTGTGTTGAAACCAATTCTGGACTATATATAGTAAGAAGGGGTTCTCCTTTCCTTACAAACCTACCTGTGAAATCCACATAGAGATCCTCAATCCATCCACCAATTTTAGGTGAGATAGTAACTACCTTTCTTTCATCATAATCAAGCCTTCCAACAGTTCGTATTACTTTCTCAAGAGATCTATTTTCAACCATTCCGATTTTGACACCAATCAATTGTTGCCTTTCTGTAGGGATATGAACCGTGCCTGGAGAAACCTCTTTCATCTTCCCCTCTTTCTCAATTGATTCCATAGTAAGCCCTTTTAACTCTTCAGCAAGGTCATTTTTCTTCGTAAACTCGGATTTCTTTTCATCATGTTTTATTTCACCTTTATGTGAAGTTATTTCTTTTGATTTTTCACATGCTGAGATAAGCAGAATTAAAAAAATTATTAGATATATTGATCTTCTCATTTATCTTCCCCCTTTTTAGAGAACTGTCTCCCTATGATTGCCTCTATACTTGCTAAATTCTTTTCGTATTCAGCGAGGGCCTGATGATACTCTAATTCATATCTATAGAGGGTCATCTGGCTATCCAACAGGGTCATAAAATCGGCCTTTCCTACTCTGTAAGCACTCATTGCAGAACTCACCTGAAGGCTAGCCTGCGGGATGATACCTGTTTTATAAAGTTCCAATTGTCTCTCAATACGTTGGAGCATAGATGCCATATCTGTTATCATGAAATTAATCTCATTTTTCATGGCTCGATATTGGGCCTCAACATTTTTTAAATCAGCCACTACCTCTGCTACTTTTCGATTCTGCTTCGATCTGTAAAAGAGGGGGATATTTATCTCCATCATACCTGTTAGCATATCTCTTCGTTTCATCTCGGGGCCATTATCTCTCTGTCCATAAGCGAACTTCAATGTCAGATCAGGATAAAACTCCTTTTTTGCAAGCTCGTAGGCTTTTTGTTTCGCCTCTATCATCTTTTTCATCCCCTTAAGTGTAGGATTAATTTCGACTGCCATTTTCTGAAGATCTTCAATGGAGAATGAAAACTTTCTGAAACTTAAATCTTCTGGTTTACCTATTGAACTTTCTGGTGGGCGATTAAGAAGGGCTATTAATTTTGCCTCAAGTGCCCTTCTTTTTTGATTTAACATTATTAATTCATCAACCATTTTTGATACTTCTATATGAGCCTTTATTACATCCTGTTGTATACCCATACCAACCGAATATTGTGTTTCAGCAACCTTTGCAAAACTCTCAAGAATCTCTTTATTTCTCTGTGTAATTTCAATAGACCGATAATTGTAAGAGAGTTCAAAATAGGTGGATTTTAATTCTTTGATAATCTTATTTACCTTTTCATTAATTTCATTAAAGACTGCCTCTGCCTCTTTTTCTACCATCTCTCCCATTAATCTTCTTTTCCCGAAGAGAGGAAACATCTGTGAGATGGAGATTTCTTTCATTGTCATGTCTTCATCCCGAAAGCTGAAATTTGTTGGAAGACTTATAATTCCAAATCCCAACATTGGATCTGGAAGGGCCTGGGCTTGAGGAACTTTCTCTTTAAAGGCCTCCCATTTCTTCTTAACCGCCAGTATCTCAGGATTATTCTGCAAGGCTTCCTCAATTATTAGATCTAAATTAATCGGCGGCTTTTCTGATTGAGCGAAAGTTGAAAGAGGAAAAAGAATGAGCAAAAAGAATGACACCTTATTTATAAAAGACCAATTAGCTACCATTTGCCATCTTCCTTTCTATGCGTCTCCTTAACCATATATTATACTTTATTTGATTTAAAAAAGCTCCTGGCCCGGATAGCTACACCTTAAGGGGGCGAAGGCTTAGTTATTTTGGACCAGGAGCTTTAGTTCAGATAATTTGTAGACCAAATTCTCTTTTGAATTTTATTTAATATTTCCTCATGAATCATACAAAATTCATAGGGTCCATTTAATTGGGCGTGAATCATCTCTTCTTGCCAGTGGCTGTTGAAGAGACGGCAATCTCGATCCTCACAAAACGGATATCCGACCAATTGATAGAAAAATGCCT
Organism: Thermodesulfobacteriota bacterium; assembly: GCA_041082155.1. GTDB lineage: Bacteria > Desulfobacterota > BSN033 > BSN033 > UBA1163 > CALIBK01. The sequence goes on from JBDOIB010000108.1 coordinate 18,380, forward strand.
GCATAACATACCCCTTTAATACATCCGTTGTCCGATCGTCCCCATGATCGAGAAATCTTCCATGATACTCTCTTTTCAGGTCCTCAAGCGGAATTCCCATCTGTCTTTTCAAATAAAATTCTTTTGGTTTAGCTGGTCCCATCACCAGCCCGGGAATAGATATAATATGTAAATCGCCATAAATACTGGTGCGAATGTGGTATCGCCGATCGGATGGATCCCATGTCCCGATCAACTGATTTGTAATGAGAATTACACAGTCCTGTCCTTGGATCGACTCTTTTAAGATTAAGTCTCTTAGGAGTTGTTGGTATAAAATCCCTTCGTACAGAATTCCGAAGGGTTTCCATTTCGGGTCTTTCACTCTCTCTCTTTCGTAATTCACTTCCCCCTCGAGGACTATTTTGGATGATAAGCCTTTATATGGATCTTTGATCCTTATTTGGGCGAATTTTCTGGCTATTAGGTCTATTTTTTCGAGCGAAAGTTTTTGATAAATCTTTCCTTCCAGTAATACGGGGGCAGCTGTCTTCTCCTGAAGATACTCCTTCAACTCATTTAAATTTATCCCGGTATTATCCCCTTCTTCGTAAATTTTAAAGAAAGAGGGAATACGTTCGAAGAAATCTTTCCCTTTTTCTATCAATTTCTATTCAACTTTTTAAGAATGATTTGGGCACCTTTTCTTCCCGAAAGTAACATTGCCCCAAAAGTGGGCCCCATTCTCGGGAGCCCATAAGTTGTGGCCACGGCCATTCCCGTGACAATCAGGCCGGGGTAGACTTCACCTGTATGTTCAACCACAAGATCCTCTGATTGTTCTACCCACATTGCTCCATAACCAGATGTTTTTAGTATCCCTCTTTCTTCAAGCTTTTTAACGACACAAGCATCATGGCCCGTGGAGTCAATAACATATCTTGCCTCGAGGGCAATGGGATCAACACAGGTTATTTCACGTGGTAGTGCCTGAACAGGGGTCCAATTTACCACTACACCACAGACATGATTCCCTTCTCTTAAAATAACATCATCGAAGATGGTCATGTTTGCAAATTTAACCCCTGCATCACAAGCAGAGGCAATCAATTTGGAACAGGCGTGAGGGCCATCAGCCACGTAAAGCCCTTTCGTTACCCTCTCAAAAGGAATTCCTAATTCTTCAAGGATTTCTTGTCCCGGTTCCCTTACCGTAACCTTATTCATCAGATATCCACCAATCCAGAACCCGCCTCCGATATAATTGTTTCTCTCGATGATTAATGTTTTCAGTCCATGAGAGGCAAGATCCCTTCCTGCCATCAGCCCACTGGGTCCCCCTCCAATAATGAGGCAATCACTCTCCACATATTCAATGAACTGGCGTGCAAAACCATCTACTATAGCTCGGGTCACCTCTTTTTCGCTTATGGGTGCAAAAATCTTTTCAGGCATAAAAAATAATCCTCCTTCTTTTTTAAATTGATGGGGAAGGTGGGAATCCCTCCGTTCTTGAATATTTCATTGAAAGCCTCTTTTTTCGTTTCTCACAGTCAGGACAGAACTCGGGATATCGTGCTCCTCCATCCGGAAAAACTGTTACAATGACTCCACGTTCTAAAGACTCGGCCAATTTTAAAGTGGCCCATAATGCAGCCCCAGAGGAAGGTCCCACCCATAAACCTTCCTCTTTTGCTAAACGCCTTGCCATTTCATAAGCCTCTTCTGTTTTCACATAGAGAGTTCCATCCAGAATAGATTCATCATAGATTCCAGGTCGAATCGCTGTGGCCATATGTTTTAATCCCTCAATTCCATGGAAACCACTATCAGGCTGAACCCCGAATAATTTAATCTCGGGATTAAACTCTTTTAATCTTCTTCCTATCCCCATCAAGGTCCCTCCAGTACCCACTCCCGCCACAAAATGAGTGACCCTCCCCTGAGTCTGATAAATGATTTCCACCCCAGTAGTTTCGTAATGGGCTTTCCAATTGGAGGGATTGTTGTATTGATTGGCAAAAAAGTACCGCGCCGGATCTTCCTGGTAGATTCTTTGCGCCTCAAGGAGCGCACCATCCGAACCTAAAATGGGATCGGTAAAAATGAGTTCCACTCCGTAGGCTTCGAGGGCTTTTTTCCTTTCCTCACTGATATTTTCAGGAACGACCAGTACGACCTGGTATCCTTTGATGGCTCCGATCATCGCATAGGCAATACCCGTGTTCCCAGAGGTGGAGTCGAGAATAATTTTTCCATTGGTGAGTTGCCCATATTTTTCTCCATCTTCGATGATTTTCAATCCGGCCCGATCTTTGACCGATCCTCCTGGATTGAGCCATTCGGCTTTTGCAAAGATTTGGACTTCTCTACAAGAATTGGCCAACCGGCGAATCTGAATCAAAGGGGTATTCCCAATATATGAAAGAAGTGAAAAAGCTTTCTGCTCCCTTATCCTTTTTTGGAAGGTTCCTTGCTCATGAAAGGACCAAACTTCCATCATTCTCTCTCCATAAAAATTTAAATGACCTCGATTTCCTCGGAATCAATTTTCTCCTTATTCACTCGAAAGGCCTTAACGACCGGGATCTTATCTTTTAATGAAATGATGATCGAAGCAATCTCGGGATAGAAAGCCATTTTTAGATCCGTCTCGGAGGGATAGGCTTCTGTATGGGTATGAGAATGATAAACCCCGATCATTTCAAGGGACTCTTTCTCGAGATTCTCAAATACTTTTATCTGGTCTTGGGGTGAGATCGAATATCGAATCGGACTCTGCTCCTGGTTTCTTGTTTCAAAGATCTTCTCTACCAATCCATTTTTTCCAGCCAGTATCCCGCAACATTCCAAAGGAGCTTCCCTTCGAGCGTGTTCGATCATGGCTTCATAGATGGATTTTGGAATCTTCATCGTTTTCTATTTTTTGGGCGGTCCTACTTCAATGGGCTCCGAACTTCGACTCCATTCGATCCATGAACCATCATAGTTATGGAGTTTTTCAAGGGGATAGCCTACTAAATAAAGACTCACCAAACTGTGAGTCGAACGGACTCCGGACTGTCAGTAAATATAGATATCTTTATCTGGGGTGACGCCTAAATCACTAAATAGCTTTCTGATCTCCTCCGCGGATTTCCAGTAACCTTTATAGGGTCCATCCTTAATAAGAACCTCTTTCCACTCGATCCACTTCACTCCAGGAATGCGACCTGCCCGGAGGGCCCCTGAAAGTTTCTCTTCTCCTAAGTATTCCTTGCTTGCTCTTACATCGAGGACCACTTTTTTGGTATCCTTTAAAGCCTCTTTTACCTCTGGCAGGGCGCAGAGCAAAGGTTCGGTAGATTTTGTCTTCCCGGGTAATTTAAATGGAAAAGGAGTTACCTGAGGGGGAATCATCTCTGTGGGGTAACCCTTTGCTTTCCATCCCTCAATGTGACCATCAAGGAGTTTCATCTGCACAACCGGGAATCCATAATAAGCCAGAATCCACCAAAGCCTTGCTGCATCCGGTCCATCGGAATAGAGAATGAGGGTATGCTTCAGGTTGATCCCAAGTCTTCCCATCAACTCCTCAATCTGCGTTTGAGGGGCCATCATTCCTGGAATTGGATGGTCCTTATCAGTTATATCGGGTCTCCAGATATTGATAGCTCCAGGAATATGCCCTGAAAGATATTTGACCTTTTCCCTTACATCGATGATTCGGATATGGGGGTCTTTTCGATCAATCAGACCTTTTAGCTCCTCGGGTTGAATCAAGAGTTCGGGCCTACTATAACCTCCGTTCGGGATCCCCCAGGATAGGGAGGCCCATAAAAGCACTAATAAATAAGAGAAAATTTGAGTAAGATTTTTAAAAATTCTAAATTGATCCATCTTTTCCTTCCTTTCTCCCCCCTTAAACTGTGACCTGTGCCTGATCTCCAATAGAACAAACCTCTTCGTATGAACTCAATTTTTTAATCTCTGGTTTTTCCCCACAGAGCGGACAAGAGGGATTCCTCCTAACTGGAAAGATCCTGAATTCCACATCCAGTGAATTATAGACCAAAAACTGTCCGATTAAGGGTTTCCCTTTCTTTAAAATAAGTTTGATGGTCTCCGTCGCTTGAATTATACCGACTTGCCCGGGCACAACTCCCAGGACACCTGCTTCATTTCAGCTGGGGACAAGTCCTGGGGGAGGTGGTTCGGGGAAAAGGCATCGTAAACAGGGTCCACCTTGCATAGGAGCAAAAATACTTGCCTGTCCTTCAAACTGAAAGACTCCTCCGAATACAAAAGGTTTTCCTGTGAAGAAGGCAGCATCATTGACGAGGTATTTTGTAGGGAAATTATCCGATCCGTCCACAATGATGTCGTAATCTTGGAATATCTTTATTGCGTTTTCAGAAGTAAGTCTTTCCTGATAAGTAATCACATTTATGTCAGGATTAATTCTTTGGAGAGCTTCCTTTGCAGACTCTGTTTTAGGCCTTCCTACATCCCTTGTACGGTGTAGGATTTGCCTTTGAAGATTAGTAAGATCGACTACATCGGAATCGATAATTCCTAACGTTCCCACTCCTGCGGCCGCTAAATAGAGAGCAGCTGGACATCCCAATCCTCCTGCTCCTACAAGAAGAACTTTTGCTTCTAATAGTCTCTTCTGCCCTTCCAGGCCGACTTCTTTTAATAAAATATGGCGGCTATATCGGGAAAGCTGTTCAGAAGTTAATCCATTATCACTGGCCACCTCGTATCCGGCTTTTTTCCATCCCTCAATTCCTTCCCTCATTGAGAAAACTTTGCTATAACCCATTTCTTTTAGGGTCTTCGCTGCCAGAATGGAACGAACCCCTGCTGCACAATAAATAATAATAAAAGCCTGTTTATCTGGAAGGAGGGCTTCCGCCTTTTCCCTCAAATGAACCCTTGGGATAAAAATAGAGTTCTTAAGATATCCAAGAGCTAATTCTTCCTTCTCTCGGACATCAAGAAGGGTCACTCTTTCTCCTTTTTTGAGAAGCCGATTTACCTCTTGAATAGAGATTTCAGAAATATCCTTATGTTTCTCCTCTAAAGCCTTTCTAAGCAGAGGCCCCACCGATTTCCAGAATAATTCTTTTATTTTTTTACCCATCTTCCCCTCCTTTAGCGCTCCTCATTTACACGATCACATCTTTCTCGACCGGTTCAACCTTTACTCCAATCCCTTTTAAGTAATCCACAGCCTTTAGATATTCTTCCTCATCACCTTCGATCTCGAGTGTGACCCACCCTACGTTTTCGGTTACATTCGCACTGCGGATGTTTGTAATAATTTTAAAGAGATGTCCAATATTATAGATAACTGGCTCCTGGATTCGCTCTGGGGGGAAAGTGAGCGTTACCCTTCGTTTTTTTGAAGATCCTCCTGCAATCGCTGGAATGATGGAAATCTGATCGCCATCGTTTACCGGGGTCTCGAGGTTTTGAATAAAACGGATATCTTCATCATTTACATAAATATTGATAAACTTTCTCAATTCGCCCTTTTCATCCTTCAATCTTTCTTCAAGGGCTGGATATTTCTCTGTAAGCCATTGAATGACATCTCCAACGGTTTTACCACTTGCTATTATCACGTCCTGTTCTCCCGTAAGTTTCTTTAGAGGGGTTGGGATTCTTACACGAATGCTCATTTTTTTCCTCCATCTTCTTTAATAGAATAGACCAACAGATTCATTACATTTGTTTCCCTTCGGCTTAACCTTTATTTCAAAATCAGAAAATTTTGGTTCAATTATGAGAGGAGCCCCTATTTTATCTTGAACCGCTTCCTGGGTTTTTAATCCATTTCCAGTAATGGCAATTAGAATCGTTTCATTTTTTGGAATAATTCCTTTTTCGATCAACTTTTTTGTCACCCCAACGGTTACTCCTCCGGCAGTCTCAGTGAAGATCCCCTCTGTCCTTGCCAAAAGCTTCATAGCCTCCACAATTTCTTCATCTGAAACATCTTCTGCCGATCCTCCGGACTCTCTAATTGTTTTAAGGGCATAATAACCATCCGCTGGGTTGCCAATCGCCAGGGATTTGGCAATCGTTTTTGGACGTTGAGGTTTTATCCAGTCTAATCCATTTTTGAAAGCAGAAACAATGGGATTGGACCCTGATGCTTGAGCCCCGTGAATCTTAGTGGTTACCGGACCTAGGAGACCGATTTCTTCAAGTTCCTTAAGGCCTTTCCAGATCTTTGTAATAAGCGATCCGCCTGCCATCGGAACGATTATATGTTGGGGGAGTTTCCATCCCATCTGTTCAGCGATTTCAAAACCAAAGGTTTTTGATCCTTCGGAATAGAAAGGTCGAATATTAATATTCACGAAGGCCCATGGATAATTTTCAGCAATTTCACTACAGAGTCTGTTGACCTCATCATAACTCCCTCTAATCCCAATAAGCTTTGCCCCGTAAATTAATGTGCTGAGTATCTTTCCTTGCTCAAGATCATGAGGGATGAAGATATAACTCTCTAACCCTCCTTCAGCAGCAAGGGCTGCCACCGAATTAGCAAGATTACCTGTGGAGGCACAGGCTACGATCTTAAATCCGAACTCTATTGCTTTTGAGATAGCGACCGAGACTACTCGATCTTTGAAAGAGAGAGTCGGATAATTAACCGCATCATTTTTGAGATAAAGTTCCTTAACTCCCATAGCCTTGGCAAGCCTTTCGGCCTTTATAAGGGGCGTAAACCCCACATTTCTCCCAACATGGGGCTCCCCGTCCAAAGGTAATAATTCTTTATACCGCCACATCGTTTTTGGTCTGAGCTCTATTTCTCTTCGAGAAACTCTCTTTTTAATATTTTCATAATCATAAATTACTTCTAATGGGCCAAAACAGAATTCACATACATGGAAAGGTTTTATCTCAAATTCTCTACCGCATTCTTTACATTTTAAAAATTTTATTAAATCCATTTTATCACCTTTTTTATAAAAAAAATTTTAGATATTGTTTACTATTTTTATAAAGAAATTTTTTAAACAAAAAGGGGAATTAGATTTTTAAACTTCCCCATTGAATTTTACATTATCATATTTTTTTGGTTGTCCCTGTGTTTCATTTCTGGAATGTCTTCTCCCTTTCGATTACATTTTAAATATAATACATATAATTTTTATCAATTTCTCTTTCAATTCCCATCATTTTGGCCATATCACAAAGATCTTTAATAGTAACTGAATCAAAATATTCTTTCAATTTTTTACCCGCTTCATTCCAGACTAC
>JBDOIB010000123.1:0-2210 GCA_041082155.1 Thermodesulfobacteriota bacterium
CGAAAAACCAAGGGGAGGAGTGGCTTAGAGAATGGGATGGGAAGGAAAAAAAAGGGTTGCCTAAAGCGATTAGGCTCAACCTCTCCTTAAAAAATAAAGGAAAAGAGAATTCCTTTTCACTTCTTCTTCCCATCTCTGCCTATCAGTTTGAACCGGTAAAAGTTTTTCCGATGATTCGTAGAGTCCTCCCACGGGGAGTTCGATGAATCGGAAAAAGAGACCCTTTTCCCTTCATTTCGGATCGAATGGAGCGAAGGGGATTGCCCTTTTAATGGTCCTCTGGATCATGGCCGTTTTATCGGTCATCGTGTTAGAGTTTTGTTTCGGGATGAGGGCAGAGGTGAACCTCACGAATCAATTTAAAGAAGAATTACAACTTTATGAGATGGCCAAAGGTGGGGTTTATCGAGCGATAGTGGAATTGATATATAGACAAGATCCAAGAATTCAACAGAAGAGAAAGACCTTTGAATCAGAAGAGCTCAGAGCAGAGGAAAAAGAATGGATCACAGATGGGAGATCTTATCCTGTGGACTTCGCTCAGGGAAGATGTGAGGTCAGAATAATGGGAGAAGACGGAAAGATTAATATCAATCACGTTTCAGAGAGTCTCCTTCGTAAAATAATTGGAAATCTGGGGTTGGAAGGGGAAGCGAGGGATATCGTTGTGGATTCCATCTTAGATTGGAGAGATCCAGATGATTTTTATCGACTCAATGGGGCTGAAAACGATTATTACCAGTCTCTCCCAGAACCCTACGAATGTAAAAATGGGCCTTTGGATTCTCTTGAGGAGCTTTTATTGGTTAGAGGGATCACTCCCCAGCTCTTCGACGGAATCCAGATGAAGGATGAGGAGGGGAAGGAAGAAAGGATTGGGTTAAAGAATATCTTTTCCATCTATGCTTCTGGAGAACAGATTGACATCAATAGTGCCTCTCCACTGGTCATGAGAATTGTATTAGGGATCTCCAAAGAGATGGCTCAGCTCATTTCTAAATCTCGAGAAGAGAAACCCTTTGAGAATCAGGTAGATCTTCAACGAAGGGTTCCTGAACTCATACCCCTTATGGGAGAGATTGGGAAGTATATCACTTATAGGACGAGAAGCCCTTATTTTACAATAGAATCGAAGGCCAAAGGATCGGAGGGGAAGTCGATACGGGGTCTAAAGGTCATCGTAAAGATTGACTTGAGAGAGATAAATAAATATAAAATCATTCAATGGATAGATTCCATTTTTTAAAATGAGAGGATGTTGTGTTGTTTTTTAATAGAGCTTTAGGGATCGATTTTAGAACAACCCGTCTCGTTTTAATTCTTCTTGAGAAGTCTCTTGGAAGGGTTAAAGTGCTCAGTCATGCCACCTATGAGCTTCCCCCTGAGGAAGAAAAGGATGAACGAGAGGCACGGGTAATTGGAGCCATCAATGAATTTATGGTCAAGAATCACATCCGGAAAGAGCGCGTTTTCGTTTCTATTCCGAGAGAAAAGGTGATGGCCCGTTTTATAAAGCTTCCGGGGGCAACTCGAGAAAATTTAAGGAAAGTTATAGAATATGAAATTCCTAAATATACACCATTTAAAAGCCATGAAGTCTATTTTGACTACGTCCTTCTGAAGGAAGAGAGGGATTGGCTAATTCTATATAGTGTGTTTATAAAGAGGTCAGAAATTGATTCCACCCTTTCCCTTTTGAAAAGAATCGGGATTCGACCTGTGGCTATTCAGACCCCTTCGATTTCAGCCTTAAATCTATTTTTATGGAATAAAAAGCCAGAAAGAGAGGAATTCTCTGTTCTTATTGAGGTTAATGAGCCCTTTTTTGAGATCAATCTCCTTCGGGGAGAGAATTGGCAGGAAAACTATCATTTGACTCTTTCGGAGAATCATTGGTTCCCCGAAGTCCAGAAAATCATTCGTTTATCAAGGGAGGAACCTCTAAGCGAAGAAAAGTTAAACTTCTATCTTTATGGAATGGATAAAGAGACGAGAAGGAAGTATGGGATCAAAGAAGGAGAAGGTCAGATTTTCTTTCCTCCTATCCATAAAATAAGAAATGAAAAAGATTCGGACTCCATATGGGTTCATTATTCCTCCATCGGGCTTCCTCTCGGTGGTTTAATAAAAACACAGGTTCACCTGAACCTTCTTCCGCTGGAAATGCGGGAAAAGAAACGAAAGGTAGGGAGAGTCCTTTTATTGATGCT
>JBDOIB010000125.1:0-1008 GCA_041082155.1 Thermodesulfobacteriota bacterium
TCATCCTTATCCCTGGGTGCGTTTTGGCGTTGTGACCTAAGGCAGGAGCCGGATGAGGGAGAGCCTCAAGTCCGGATCTGTGGAGGGGGTTGTGAGCGATCATGATTCCTACTCCGACCGTCAATTTTAAAAAACATGAATTTATGCATCTTGAGAGTCAATTGGAAACAAACTGTTATCTGGTATCATGGGCCTTATTTTAGTGTTATAATTTTAACCTACCTTTTTGGTAGGTTAAAATTATGCCATGAGACGCAGTCCCAAAAACTTAAAAATCTCATTTTCTGGACAGAAATTAACCCATTTTGCTGGATTGTATTTGGTACAGAAGTTCTTCCAAAAAATCAATTTACGGTCCCTATTATCTCAGTATTTGCATTTCAATCAACGAAACAATCGATATACTATCGCCGAAGAACTGTTAGCATTAATTTATCCCATCTCTTTAGGACTGGGAAGGATCGAAACGACCCATCTCTTAAAACAGAATGGGGTCTTTCAGTATCTTACGGGATTACCCACGTATCCCAATCCTACAACCTTAAGACGTTTCCTTCTTCGGATGGCCCCTTTAGGGTTGCCCAGGCTAAGGAAACTTCACGACCGTTTTCTCCTCTCAATGATTCTCAGACCAAAGCCTCCCGCCAAAGTGATCTTCGATCTGGACTCCACTGTCCTTATTCTCTATGGGAAACAGGAGATGGCTCGCATCGGTTACAACCCCAAGAAGTGGGGACGTCCTTCTTATCATCCGCTGCTCTGTTTCAATGGAATCACCAAAGATTTCTGGCATGGAGAACTCCGCCCTGGAGATACCCATACTGGAACCGGTGCCATAGAACTTCTGAAAGCCTCTTTTGGCAAATTGCCTCCCTCTGTAAAGAGGGTAACTATTCGAGCAGACAAGGGTTTTTACGATCACAAGACCATCGAATATCTGGAATCCCAGAGGGCTCTTTTTGTTATTGTGGCCAAGCTGACCGCCCCCATCAAGAGAGAACTCTCGGG
>JBDOIB010000150.1:0-1639 GCA_041082155.1 Thermodesulfobacteriota bacterium
AACCATTTAAAAGGATTATCTTCGCAGGCTTCTTTGCCTTTACAGAGAGTGAAAGGCTCTTTCTTAAAAGGCTTATTAAAAAGGAGGAGGGCTCAGAGAGACTTTTCCTGCTCTTTCATGATGGAGACGGTATAGATCAGACCCTCAGCTCCCTTGGATTGAGTAGAGATATAAATTCATCCAGAGATTTTCCACTCAAAGTGCCAGCCCTGCATGCAGCTCCAGATCTCCACGGTGAAATAAAGATAGCTGGAGAATTAATAAGAGATATGAAGGACGTGGATGAAAGGACGGTCATCGTCCTGCCGCAGCCGGAGACCCTCTTCCCCCTCCTCAGACAGGGCATAGCATTCCTGGATGAAGGTCAATACAACATATCCATGGGCTATCCAGTCACAAGAACTCCAATTTATGGATTCTTTCTGAACCTTTTTGAAATTTATCTCAGCATGGACGGAGAATTCCTCTATGTACCTGATTATCTCAAATTCATGCTCCATCCCTATACAAAGAATATCAGATTAAAAGGAAAGGCTGAGCTGAACAGAATAATACTCCATGAACTTGAAGACCTCTTTAAAAAAGACAGACTCTCACCATTTATGAGGCTTGAGGACATCGAGATCAATGTAACGGGAAAGATCTATCAAGGGATAAAGGACATGGTGCTACCAGAAGGCCTCGGGCCTGAGGACATAAGGAATCAATTAAAATTTATCCATGATAACACCATAAGACAATTCCTTTCATTTGAAAACATAGAAGAGTTTTTAAGGAAATGCAGAGATCTACTTCTCTTTATTTATAACAATAGCACGGCGAGGTTTCATCCCCTCTTTTATCCTTACATGGAGACCTTTATAAAGGAGCTGGAAAAATCCTGCCAGTCTGAACTCAGGAGTTACAGCTTTGAGAAAAAGGAGTCCTATTATAATTTCTTTAAAAAGTTGCTCTCCTATTGCACTGTTCCCTTTGAGGGCACACCATTAAGGGGGCTCCAGATACTGGGTTTTCTTGAAACGAGAAATATAAAATTCAAAAAGGTCATCTTCCTTGATCTTAATGAAGGTGTCTTTCCTGACCTCTCAGAGGATTATCTCCTCCCCTACTCAGTAAGGAAATCCCTTGGCCTTCCAACCTATCAGGACAGGGAAAGACTGTTATATTATTATTTCAAAACTCTCCTCTGTCAGGCAGAAGAGATCCATCTTTTCTACATAAAAAATGACAGGATTGAAAGGTCACGGTTTCTTGAAAAACTCCTCTGGGATATAGAAAAAGAAGGTAAAAAGCCCAGGGAGTACATAATAAATTATAAGATTGACCTCTCAACAAAGACACCCTCTGAGATTCAAAAGACAGAGGAGATCATAGACCTCTTAAACAGGCTTCCATTAAGTGCCTCATTGCTTGATGATTATCTGAAGTGCGGCCTGAGATTGTATTACAGTGCTGTCCTTGGATTGAAGAGAGAAAAGGAGCTTCTTATGGAGCCCGACAGGGCACTCGTAGGCAGTCTTGTTCACGAGGCACTGAGCAGATATTTTAATAAGAGGCTTAATAATAGGATTTCTGATGAAGGACGGACTTCAATGGAAATTGAAAATATCACCAATGAGCTATTTTCTGAAAGATTCGG
>JBDOIB010000171.1:0-2239 GCA_041082155.1 Thermodesulfobacteriota bacterium
TTTGGTCGGATCGTTCCACAAAAGGGACATCGGATTCTCCTCTCTTCGGTTCCGCGGGTTCTTTTATCCTTCCCCCAAACAAAATTCTTGATTGCGGGAGATACCCCTGAGGTTTACCAATCCTATAGGACGAAGCTAATAGAAGCCATCGAAGCGAAAGGGCTTAAAGAACATGTTTTCCTGATGAACTTTTGTTCAGATCTTCATTCTCTTTATAACCTTATTGATATTTTAGTGCTTCCTTCCGTTACTCCTGAAGCCTTTGGCTTAACTATCCTTGAAGCCATGGCTTTTGGGAAACCTGTCATTGCTTCGAGGATAGGAGGAGTTCGTGAGCTTATCGTGGATGGGGTCAATGGATTCCTGGTGGAGTCCAACAATGATGAAGAATTAGCTGAGCGAATCAAATATTTACTTGGAAACCCCGATATTTGTAAACAGATGGGGAAGAGGGGAAAAGAGATTGTTCAAGAAAAGTTCCCTCTTAAAAAATATGTCGAAGGAATGGAAGAAAGTTTCCTAAATGCGATTTATTTGAATAGAAAAGGATATGAAAGTCGCTCTTATTCATGACTGGCTCACGGGAATTCGGGGTGGAGAAAAATGCCTGGAGGTCCTCTGTGAAATCTATCCAGAAGCAGACATCTATACCCTCTTTATATTCAAAGAAAAGATAAACGATAAAATAAAAAGAAAAAATATAAAAACCTCTTTTCTGCAGCAGATTCCGGGCTTAAGAAGATTCTATCGCTATTTACTTCCCTTATTCCCTTTTGCGATTGAGAGCTTTGACTTAAAGGGTTATGAATTAGTCATCAGTATCAGCCACTGTGTAGCAAAGGGAATCATTCCCATGCCTGATGCCATTCATCTCTCTTATTGTTTAACCCCTATGAGATACGTCTGGGATATGGAGAAAGAATATTTTGGGGAGAAAAAGGGCTTTAGAAGACTCATTTTCTCCATAATTCTACACTATCTCAGAATCTGGGATGTAAGCTCAAGCGAAAGAGTGGACCAGTTCTTCGCTATTTCTCAACATGTTCAACAAAGAATAAAAAAATATTATCGAAGGGATTCTATCGTCATCTATCCTCCTGTGGATTGCGATTTCTTTAAGCCCCCTCCTGAACCACTGCCCGCTGAAGATTATTTTTTAATGGTGACCGCACTTGTCCCATACAAAAGGGTGGATATAGCTGTGGAGGCTTTTAACCGACTAGGAAGAAGGCTCATTATTATTGGAGACGGACCACTATTCTCTAAATTGAAAAAAATGGCAAAAAAAAATATAGAATTTCTCGGTTGGCAGAAGGATAAAGAGGTAAGAGAATATTACCAAAGGTGTCAAGCCCTGATTTTCCCTGGGGAAGAAGATTTTGGAATTGTGCCTTTGGAGGCTCAAGCATGTGGGAAACCAGTCATTGCTTATGGAAGAGGGGGGATTCTCGAAACGGTCATCCCTTATCCCCAAAAAGGGGCTACAGGGATTCTATTTTCTTCTCCTAATCCAGAGTCGCTCGTAGAATCAGTAATTCTTTTTGAAAGAGTAAAGGACCATTTTCAACCAGAAGAGATTCGAAAAAATGCCTTGCGTTTTGATAAAAAAAGGTTTAGAGAGGAAATGCTCGATTCTATTCGAGATCAATTAGGATCGTTCAAAAAATAAAGGGAGGAAATCATTTTGTTAAAAGAACATAGCCAAATCTTCATCACCCTTCTATTCATCTCTGACCTCATTCTGATTGCCTTTTCCTGGATCTTAGCTTACCTTATTCGCTTCAATCTCCCTATAATTAAAGTGACCAAAGATATTCCTCCCTGGGAACATCATCTCCCTCTGCTTTTACTCCTTATTTTAGTTTGTTCAGCTATTTTCAATCTTATGAATCTGTACCGACCTATGAGATTTGCGAAGGTATCAAAGGAGATTAAGGAAGTCTGGAAGGCTATCACTATCTCTCTTATTTTGTTTATATTTTTTGCCTACTTCTTCAAAGAATACCGCTATTCCAGACTTACCATTCTCTATTTTTGGATAATAGCTCTTTTGAGCCTAAGCCTCTCCAGGTTGATCTCAAGACGTCTCCTTCGGGTCCTTCGAAAAAAAGGAATGAATCTACGTTATATCTTGGTAGTTGGAGAGGGAAACCTTCTGGAAAAACTCTTAAGAGCCATTCATCACCATCCCGAGCTTGGCCTCAAACCCATAGGGATACTTTCAGAGAAACCCGATTCG
>JBDOIB010000191.1:0-10601 GCA_041082155.1 Thermodesulfobacteriota bacterium
ATTGATCTGGGAGGCCCTGCCCATAGAAGGTCGGGCCAATACCTGGGGTGAGGAGATCTATTTTTCTATCCCTGTGAAGACGGGTTTGGAAACGGGCTCAAGGGAAGTCGTTTCAGCAGGAGAATTGGGATACTGGCCCACAGGGCACGCCTTCTGTATCTTTTTTGGTCCAACTCCTGTCAGCCGGGGAGAGGAGATTCGAGCGGCCAGCGCAGTGAATATTGTTGGAAGAATCTCGGGAGATCCCAAGGTTTTCCGAAAGGTAAAAGATGGAGAGAAAATCTTCATAGAAAAGGCTTAAACTTCCTAAGAAAATCCCGGGGATTTTTTCACAAACCCTGTTCATTTTTGTCATAGCCCGGATAGAAAAATCTCACCTTTCTTCTTCGTTACCTTGCATTCAGATTAATTTCAATGAAATGGGGCAAGGAGAAGCACAACTTCCTCTGGCATCAGGATTGCAATCCCTTTTTGTATGAAAATTAACCATGTCATCCAGAAAGGGGGAGAATCGAATGGGGTTAGAAAAAACATGCGAATTCTATGATCACTCGAGGTGTCTTCTTAAGAACCATTACTGCGATCTGGATTGCGACCGAGGACCATTGGAGAGGTTAGAAGAGAATTCGCTTCTTTATGAAAACAAATTTCCTGGGAAGAAAAGAGAAGACCAAGATGGAGAGAAAGGTTTAGATTTTCTGTCTTTGCTTCGTCCTTGATTTTTCCAGCTTTGCACTTTTGATCAAGACTTCCATCAAACCTCTCTTTACCCCTTCATCTTTGATCTTCTCAAGAAGTCGTTCAATTTCGCCCTTTGTTCTTCTATCCAGTTTTTCTCCTTCCCATTCTCGAATCCTTGAAGAAGGAGATCTTTCTCGAATCCCTCCTAATTTGAATCGGATATCCTGGAGAAGGGGTTCCCCCAGAAATTGATTGATTTTCTCCAGAAGGGTAGGTTTAAAAAATTGGAGTTGTTGGAGCCAAACGGAATGGGAAACATAAATAAAGAGAATTCGATTTCGAATGGCATAAGGTTGGGTCTGAAGAGCGATCGGTTCTCCTACAATCTCCTTCCACGACCGGAGGAGCAAAGAGGTCTTCATAGGAAAGTCTAAATTCAGACCTTTCAAGGTTTCACAGAGAATGGTGTGAAGGGATTGGGGTTTCTTCATGCTCCGGAGATCTTTCTCGGATCAATCCTCGGAAATAAGGGGGCAGGTTTCTCTATTCTTCTGCCGGGCTTAAGTCCTCCCCAGACTCCATCTCTTTCAAAATTTTGTTCCCAGAGATTGCTCTCGAGTCCAAGCTCGGCCCACATCCTCTCCGAAGTAGAAGGCATAAATGGAGCAAGAAAGAGAGCAATGAGTCGAAGGGCCTCCATCGTTTGGTAGAGAACCGTAGAGAGACGGGAGGTCTTTCCTTCCTTAGCCAGATTCCATGGGGCTGTTTCATCCACATATTTATTGGCTGCCCCGATGAGTTCCCAGAGGGTGGAGAGCGCCCTATGAAAAGCAAAATCATTCATGAGTGAAGGAAGCTGAGAAAGGACATGTTCAGAGACCTTTTGGAGTCGCCTATCGATCTCTTCGTAAGAAGCAGGGGCTGGGATGATTCCATCGAAATAGCGAATCACCATATGGAGGGTGCGACTAAAAAGATTCCCAAGATCGTTGGCCAAATCACTATTAATTCGGTGAACCATGGCGGTATGGGAGAAATCCCCATCCATTCCAAAAGGAACCTCCCGGACGAGAAAGTAACGAACCGCATCGACTCCATAAGTATCAATCAACCGATTGGGCTCCACTACGTTTTGAAGGGATTTGGACATCTTCTTTCCCTCAATCGTCCACCATCCATGGGCAAAAACCGTTTTAGGAGGGGGAAGTCCTATTCCTTTAAGCATCGTGGGCCAATAGACGGTATGGGTCGTAAGAATATCTTTGCCGATCAGGTGGATGGCTTCTGGCCAGAACCGCGAGAAGGTGTCCCCCCCACCCCCGTATCCAATTCCACTCACATAGTTGATCAAAGCATCAAACCAGACATAGGTCACATATTCGGGATCGAAAGGAAGTTCAATCCCCCATTTTAACCGTCTCTTGGGTCTTGAGATACAAAGGTCTTCGAGAGGATTCTTTAAAAACCCCAAGATCTCGTTTCTCCTTGAAGGAGGAAGGATGGATCGTTCGTTCTTTTCAATATGCTCAATCAGCCAGGATTGATATTGGCTCATTCTGAAGAAGTAGTTCTTTTCTGAGATTTCGGAGACCTCTCGATGGCAGTCCGGACATTTCCCGTTGAGCAAGTCTTTCTCCGTCCAGAACCGTTCACAGGGAACACAATACCATCCTTCATAATTATCCTGATAGATCTCTCCACGATCATAGAGCTCCTGGAGAATTTTTTGGACCACCCTCTTATGCCGAGGCTCAGTCGTTCGGATAAAGTCATTGTTCGAGATGTGGAGTCTCTTCCAGAGGGACTGAAATCGGGTGACCATCTCATCACAATGAGTCTTTGGGTCGATCCCCCTTTCTTGAGCGGCTTTCTCCACTTTTTGACCATGCTCATCGGTTCCTGTAAGAAAAAAGACCTGATAGCCCTCCAGACGCTTGAATCGAGCCAAGATATCGGCTGCAATTGTGGTATAGGCATGACCAATATGGGGGACATCATTGACATAGTAGATTGGAGTCGTAATATAAAAGGTTCCTTTAGAGTTCTGAAGCATGGATAGTAATCTCTCCTCCTTCCTCGAGCTCTATGGTAAGGGTTTGATTGAGAACATTCTGCCTGATCACCTTCCCTTTACCAAAACGGGTACGGATGGATTTTCCAACCTTGGGCAATCCTTTCTTTAATTCCACATAGGTTGGATATTCGTAAGCAAGACAACACATCAATCGACCGCAGAGACCCGAGAGCTTATTGGGATTCAGGGCAAGGTTCTGCTCTTTGACCATCTTTACAGAGACCAGTTCAAATTGATTCATAAATTTGGAACAACAGAGCTCTAATCCACAGCTCCCAATCCCGCAGATCATCTTGGCTTCATCCCTCACGCCGATCTGTCGCATCTCTATTCTCATCCGGAATTTAGAGGCAAGCTCCTTGACCAATTCCCGAAAGTCCACCCGCTTCTCGGCCGTAAAATAGAAGATGATCCGGGATCGGTCGAGAAGGACTTCCGTCTTAACCAGTTTCATCGAAAGGTTTTTCTCATGGATCCTTTGAAGACAGAATTGAAAAGCCTCTTTCTCCAGTTCCTGATTCTTCTCGAATTGCTCAAGATCTTCAGAGGTTGCCTTTCGGATAATCTTTTTCTCGGGCGGGGAAGGAGAGCCCCCCTTTTTTTCCTGAGGAGAAAGTAATACTTTCCCCAAGGACAATCCTTTTTCGGATTCCACAACCACCGAGTCTCCCGGATCCAAAGAGAGATCTCCTGGGTCAAATCCTTCCACTTTTCCATTCGTCATCTTCACATAGACGATTTTGCTCATCTTCTTATCCTTCTATCCTTCGGCCCAGGATAGCATCATCGTCTCAAGGGCTAATCGGATATTGGCATTCTTCTGAAGAGCTGTCGTTGTCTTCTGGAGGATCTCCAGTCGATGAAAAAGAGAGGAGAGGTCCCAATTTGAGGCGAAGGCCTGGTATGATTCAGAGAGATCTGAATGAATCAATTCTGAAGAACCGGGCGAGATCTTTGTCACCATAAGATCTCGCAGGATCGTCTTAGAAATCTCAAGGACCAGCAGGAGATTCTCCCTTTGGGAAGGAAGGGACTCGATCAGGGTTTCTATTCCTTCGAGGGTAAATGATTTTACCCCTATCCATAGCTTTAGCAGCTCTTCTCTTGCAATCTGTTCAATCTCCTCCTTTATCTCTAAGGCCTTCCCAATGCTGCCCTCTGAAAGTAGGGCCAGAAGAGAAGCCTCCTTTTCATTTATTCCTCTCTTCTCGACAAGCCACCGAGTCACAAGAGAGGTGGGTAAAGGGCTAAATGGGATGGATTGGCATCGAGAGAGGATGGTCGGAAGCATCCCCCGTGGATGGTTCGCAATGAGGATGAGGATGGTATGAATGGGAGGTTCCTCCAGGGTTTTAAGGAGGGTGTTTGACATTTGAGGAGCCATTCGATCAGCAGCCGAAAGGATAATGACTCGATAGCGTCCCTCATAAGGTCGATAGGCCAGATCCTTTTGCATCTCTCTCACCTGTTCCACCTTTAACGTTTGTCCTTCTGGTTCAAGGACCAAAACGTCGGGGTGAAGAGATTGGTCAATCTTTTTACAAGAAAGACAACTGTCACAAGCCTCTCCTTTTTCCCATCCTTTATCCTGACAGTTGAGGGCCTTGGCAAATTGGAGGGCGACATACTTCTTTCCGATGCCTTCATTTCCCCAGAAAAGATAACTATGAACGACCCTCTTCTGGAGAATCGCCCGTTTGAGCCAGCGGATCGATTTTTCATGCCCTAAAACCGTTCTAAAGGACATAATGATTTTTATCTCTTCGATTCTATCAGTTGATCCACAACCGTTCGAATCTTCTCAAAAACCTTTTCTTCTCCCGAACGAGTATCAATCACCTTCACCCTGTTGGGCTCTTTTTTGGCTAAGGCTAAGTATCCTTTTCTGACCCGGTGATGAAACTCCATCTGTTCTTTTTCGAATCGTCCTTCTTTTTCATTTTTAGACCTTCTGTTCCTTTCAAGAGCCCTCTTCAGGCCCAGATCCGTAGGACAGTCTAAAAGAAAGGTCATATCGGGTTTGATTCCAAAGGAGGCGAGTCGGTTAAGTGTTTCCACCCATTTTAAATCTACCTTTCGGCCATATCCCTGATAGGCCACACTTGCATCTGCAAAACGATCCGAAAGAACGACGACCCCTTTTTTGAGAAGGGGGAGGATCACTTCCTGAACATGCTGGGCTCTTGAGCTTTCATAAAGAAGAAGCTCTGTCAGGGGAACCATTTCTCGGTGTTCAGGATTTAGAAGAATCCTTCTGATCTTTTCGCCAATACGGGTTCCCCCGGGCTCCCTGGTGACTTTACATGGGATTCCTTTACGGGACAGGTATTTTCTGAGGAGACGGATTTGAGTGGTCTTACCACTTCCCTCCACCCCTTCAAAAGTAATAAAGAAAGACAATTTCTTATCGCTCCATCACGATTAACTATTTGAAATCTAAATAAGATATAAGTCAGAGCCCAAAGTATTGTCAAGGAGAATCAAGGAGACGATTTTCCATAAAACTGAAATGTCCGTCTTTTCCAACGACAATATGATCGAGGATTCGAAGGTCCATTGTCCTGGCTGCACCCACAATGGTTCTTGTGAGGTATTGATCCTCCTCAGAGGGGGTGTGGTGACCACTCGGATGATTATGAACCAGGATGAGACCTGATGCATGGCGGGCAAGGGCTCCCTCTATAATTCTTCTCGGGAAGACCACAGCGCGATCAACGGTTCCTTCCTGGATCACCTCCCAGTTTAAAACCTCATTTTTCGTATTGAGATAGATGACCATAAAGGCCTCGTAGGGAAGACCGGAGAGTTTCATCCGGACGAAGTCAACGACTGCCTGGGGAGAGGAAAGTACGTCTCTCCCTTTGATCCCTTCTCCAAGATAGACCGAACAGATTTCCTTGATCGTCCGGATCAGGATGGCCGAAATGGGTCCCACCCCGGAGACTTCTTCAAGTTCCTGCTGGGTCGCATCGAAGACTCCCGAAAGACTCCCGAAGCGTTTAATTAACTCTTTTGCAATGGGTTTCACATCTCTTCTGGGGATGGCGTAGGTGAGGAGAAGTTCAAGAAGCTCGTAATCATGAAACCCATCGGGTCCACCTTTTCTAAATCGTTCCCTCAACCTTTCCCGATGTCCTATATAATGGGGTTTTTCTGACATAAGTTTTCAATATCCTTTTTTAATTTCATCGGATCTTTACATACTATAAAAGTCCACCTTCCAAATTCGCCATGGTGGTTTATGGCTTTAACCCATCTTTTAGCCGCTACCTCTTTCTGTCTATCCTGTTCACTTTCAAACCCTTTGACTTCCAGGATCACTTTTATTTCATTACCTTCTCTGTTTCGTACACGGATAATATAATCAGGCCGATATTCATGGCGGATTCCCATCCATTCATAAGGAATGGTTAAATCAAGATGATCATTGCGTGCATAAGAAATAACTTCTGGAGTTCTTTCTAACTGGAAGGCTACACTATGTTCCCATTTCGGAGCATCTAATACCACATGACTAATATGGCTTTTAGTAGTTCCCACCGTAGGTCTCACAGTTCTGAATAAGACTTCTGAAGTTGAGCCAATAGGGCGAAAGCGTTCGATAATTGGTAAGATAGGAGATTCTCCTGCCTCCGTATCAGGCTCAATGGCTTCTGTTAAACGTTCCACAATTTTTTGTCTATACTTAAGAAGGGTAATCTCTTCCAGAGGAATTTCTTCAGTAGCCATGACCCTTTCTTCAATATATTCCCATACAATATTTAAAACCTGAGGGAAAAGGAGATGACGCCCAGACCATTCTTCCTTTTTACTTTTAAGACGATTTGTAATTTCCCCAGCAATTTCGAAGATACTTGCCTGAAGCCTTTTTTCTCTATGAAAAAGGTTTCGGTCATGAAGGACTCCTTTCCCGGGTCCAAGTCTATCGGGCCGTCCAATCTGATAGCCAGAAATAGGTTTTACTTCAACCTCGGTAGGGGCACTCGTGGGGTCAAGCAGAAGATAGGGAATGGTATCGAGGTTTATTTTAATCTTTTGCCGAACATCAAATACATAACCTTCTACTCGAGGAAAAGTAATCTCTAAGTGTCGCCGCTCAGGGAGGGCTCGAACAAGGGTGGAGATTTTAGAAATTTCTGTTCTCCCAACAGGCTTTTTCTTTATAGGAATGACTTCAAATGGTACTCCATAAACATCTACATATTCTGGTTCAGAAAAATCATCGTAATTTAGCCGGCGAAGCCCCCGTCCAACCACTTGCTCGCATAGAAGTTGAGAAGTAAAAGCTCTTAATCCTAAAATTTGGGTTACATTCTGTGCATCCCACCCTTCGTTAAGCATTCCAACGGAGACGACGCAGCGTATATTTTTCCCCGGGGGATCTCCCTCTCCTTCCCATTCTGTTTTTCCGATGGTATCCACCTTCTTTCTTAATCGTTCAGCTATGTCTTGCTTGGTTTCTCCCTCAATAACACTTTCGGCTTCCCTTAAAAGTTTTGTATCGATTCGAAAAGTAAACTCTTGGCCATTCTTATTTTCGAGCTCAGATAGGACTTTCCCTTGGGAAATATGCTCGTAAACAAGTTTGGATAGGTCCGTATTATCACAAACAATGATTAAGGCAGGAGGAACTGGAGATTTTGCCTCTTCAAAGGCTTCGAATGTCTTTTTCCATTCTGAGGCAAGAGTCGCCAGTGCATCTTCTGCCTCTCTAAGAACCGATTCTGGTTTTGCTCTCCTTCGGGCAGTTTGTCTTTCTGATGCAGGAAGTTTTTGGTTGATCCATTCCCAGAGTCGAAAATAAGCTGGAATAAGATCTCCCGTATTATCATCAACAGGCATTCGTGGAATCTTTACAATGCCTGATTCAATAGCATCTACCAATCCAAAGTCCGAAACAATCCACGGGAAAGGAGCCCCCTCTTCGTATCCACTGCCTTTGATATAAAAGGGAGTGGCTGAAAAATCTGCACAGAAATTGATTCCTCTTACTTGGTGAATTTTTTCAAGTCCTGAAACCCAGACAGTGGCTTCTTCTCGTTCGGCAATTTCTTCTGGGGAGAGTTTCTCTTTTACTTCTTCAGAGAGAGGGGCTGGTCGATAGGCATGATGGGCCTCATCATTGATGACCAGAATATTCTGTTTATTTCCTAAATCCTTCAAAACCCGATTGCAAAAGGCACGATCACTTTCTATTCCTCTTTGCACTACACTCCTACGTCTTGAGTCGTCTTCTGGTTGAAAAAGGTGCCAGTTAGTGATGAGATATTTCCCCTGATGAAGCCTCTCAATAAGAGGTCTTGGAACTAAATCGAAATGATCGTAATAATTTTTTTTATTCCAAGGTAAAAGAACTTGAAGTCTTTCTCGGATGGTCAGGTTTGGACAGACCAGAAGAATAGCATCCGAATAGCGACGGTCCTGGGGATTTGCAAGTTTATTTAACACCTGCCAAGCGATAACCATCCCCATCACCACCGTTTTTCCGCTTCCAGTCGCCATCTTGCATGCGTAACGGATGAGAGCTCCGTTTATTGAATTGTTGAATTCATCCTTTGGAATAATGATACCCTGTTTTTCAGCAGGCGAGGTTTCCACAAGCCAGATTAAAGTCTCAGCAGCCTCTCGCTGGCAGAAAAAGAGTCTTCTTTCTCTTTCTGGATAATTCCAGTGATTCAATAGCTGACGGGTAATCGGGGTTATTCCAGGGTAATTCCTCTCCCGCCAATTTCTTACCTTCTCTCTGATGGAATTTACGATCTCAAGAGGCACAAACTCTTCCTCAAACATGGAAAGCTGAGGACCACGAGTTCGGGCCTTGAGATAATATCCTGCTTGCCGCCTCCCAGGCATTAGAATAGGTTGTCCTTCTTTATACTCCCAGTAGCGAGAAGGCTCTTCAAAGGGGGAGTTAATAATAGGATTCTCAACTGCAAGTGTCATTAAATACCTTTAATCTCCGAAGGGAATTTTTTTCCTTAATTCTGTGTGATTAAAATCTTTATCAAATAAATTCTTCATTTTTCTCCAATCCTCCACTCTGCAATTTTATGTTGAAGTTCAACAGAGGTATAATAATCCCGGAGATCTCTAAGTGCTCCGGCCCATTTAAACGAAGGTCGCTCTCGTGTTTTCTTTAGTTTTTTTTTCAAATAGAAATTTTATAAAATCTTTAACTTCCTCTTGATATTCAGGGGGTAGTTTCTTTACCATCTCTTCTATCGATTCGGGATATTCCTTCATTCCTTCCTCCTTCCGTAAAAAATATTCTCCAAGGGTAAAACTCGCATTACTTCATTGCCTCTAAAATCAATTACTTTTACAGCAATCTTTTTGTTATCGCCAGGTTTGAAAGGAAATGATTTTGTCCCTCGCATCTTTTCAAAAGCCTCAGGGTCGATGTGAGCTTTAAGGGCGCGCTGAAGTTTTTCCCAAGCATCTGGATCCCCTGGAAAGAATGCCTGGCAGATATGGAAGGTCATTCCATCATAATCAGTATCGAGAAACCATGCAGCCACTTCAGAGCCTGAAGAATGATGGGTCTCACCGGTAATCGGATCATAGATGTCAACTCCCCTAAGTTCCACGAGGTATGTCCCATCTTCCTTTTTTTCTATCCCTACATCAGGTTGGCCAAAAACGGTGAAGATTTGACTCGCACGTGTAGTTTTAAGGAGATCACCCACCAGCACGTCAGGGGCAATATTAGCAAAATGGATACTTAGACCCTTAACAATATCTTTTGCCTTCTGCACAAAAGCCTGAGCCTCAGCATCGAAACTGAATCCGGCAAGAACAAGTGAATCATAAGCATTAAGCTTGGCTATTTGAATAGCCTCATTGGCCTGCATCGCGGTAACAGGGCCATATTGAGGGCCAAAACTGATTGCCACTCGGGCTTTCTTTCCATTCCGTTTAGTTTCACCTTCAGCATGGAGGATTCCAAGATTAAGGGTCCGAAGATTCTGGAGTTCCATCTTCTTTCCACCTGGGAAGAGCACTCCGCCCTGTTGCTTAAGAAGATTGAGCATGGTGGTTAGGTAATCACCCGCACGATCGTTGATGCGAGTCTGAACCTCCTCCTGTTCAAATTGTGGAATGGGAATCTGGGATGGGTCTTCGATGGCAGGAACAGGAATAGCCTCGACCGTAAAAGGACCGGAGACCCTTACAACTCCCCTCTTTATATAAGGTCTATCATAAAGTGTTTCTTGAGGAGCATTTCTCTGGATACTTTCATCTATTTCCTGGCGTTTCTTTCTTTTAAGAGACCAGAAATGTTCATAAACTTCTTTTGCCTTTTGAATTTTAAATTTTTCATTTTGAATTTTCTCTAATTCTCTCGGCACCTCCCACTCTTTCCAATTTGTTCCCAATGCCTCATTTAATTTAGCAAGCGCTTCATCAATTTTGGGCTGATATTTTTCTGCAATCGTGTCTATCTCGGTATTCTTGGCAATACTTTCAAGGGTGATATGAGGAACAGTTTCATAAATAAATCCACCTGCAGGTCCTCGTGAAGGTTCCCTCAATTCATAATAATCGTATCGCGCAGTCATCAACCTCTGACGGGCAATAGCAAGAGCCACACGGGAAGTATCACAGGTAATCCAGCGCCTTCCCCACTTTTCTGCACAATAAGCAGTCGTCCCTGAGCCGCATGTGGGATCAAAAACCAGATCCCCCGGGTCGGTGGTCATGAGAATGCAACGCTCGATGACTTTTGTGTTTGTTTGTACGGCATAAAACATCTCACGTTCCCCCATTGTGTCATCCCACACATTAGTAAGCGGTGTAACAGGATAGTCATCTAAATACCTTACATAACGTAATGTGTGCTCAGCTA
>JBDOIB010000196.1:0-1435 GCA_041082155.1 Thermodesulfobacteriota bacterium
GCTGGAATTTAATTTGTGGAGTTCCAAATACCTCGAAAGCTCCTATCACGAATCTAAGAGCATCGATAGCATGAAACCTCTCTTCCGGAGCATTTTTTAAATCCTTCATGCTGATATTCTTCAATTGCTCATAGGTTAAGCTATTGGGGGGAATAATAAGGGTTCCCTTTTTAATCCATCCCCTAATTGTAAAGACCCCATGAGAAAAATCTTCAAAAAAGGGCGCCCTTTTTAGAAGAATACGCTGGTTTGGGCGGTTTTGCTTTTTAAATCTCGAAAAATCCAAGACGTAATCCCTAAATCGCTCGGTATCAGTAAAAATTTCCTGGCAATTGAAATTCCCAAGATCATCCATAAGCTTCTCAAACAATTCGGAAGGAATTTGAACTTCGACTTCTTTCAATAGCCGAAGAGGATTAATCCCCATTATGTCACTTTTCCTTAACTGACCCAGCAGTATGTATAACCCCGGGGTTCCAGCCATCGGCCAATGAAGGCCACACCTCACACCCAGAAGGCTTACCCTCTCTTCTCGACCATCTTCATACTGGATAATAACGCTTCGTTGTCCTATAGGAGTAATTTTTTCCATAAAAACCTCCTTAAACGAGTTCCGGAAATATTAAATCGGGACAGGTTCGCCTCGCTATTGACTCATAGTTGAAAGCATGCCGGAAATGATCGGATCCAAGCCTCACATAGACGTATCGCTTCGAACCTGTCTCCTCATCTTCTTCCAACTTCTTGGCTATATTATGACAGTGATTGGCAAACTCCCTAACAATCTCACATTCCCTGGGGAGAATAATCTGACCGGCCATAATCTCATGATGGGAAGCATCAAGGCTTTCTGTCCGGTTACAGGTAACTGTTAAATTCCCCTCATCCCATTTATAATCACCCTTTAGAAATTCTCTGTAAAAATTTAGAAAGACTTTGCCCCTATGCCTTTCGGCAAAAGCTCTGGCATTTCTCGTCTCGGGAAGGGCATCAACTACACAACGGATGACATTGAACTTCTTCATCAACCGATCCAACTCTTCCCAATCCTTATAAATGCCAAGGTGAACTATCTTTCCGGCCTTCCGGGGATGTTTCTTACCAATGACTACATGAAGATGCCTCCCCTGATCCACACCCATGAAACACGGGCCGGATTCTTGATCCACTATCCCATCCGATCCACAAAGGGAGAGAACTTCCTGAATGCTCAAACGATTTTGGGCCTCAACATAGGGAAGACCAATTTTGAGATTCCAAAAATCCTGAAGGTTTGCCGTTGTTCGATATTGATGCAGAATCTCTCTGGGATCTACATAATGGGAAAAAAGTTGGCTGTAATGATAACCCCTCTTTTCTGTTACTGCCGGTTTCTTTGCCACCCATTCACCTATAGACGGGTTTAGTTCCGATTTGCATTTAGAACAAGCCCTGA
>JBDOIB010000210.1:0-3060 GCA_041082155.1 Thermodesulfobacteriota bacterium
CCGGGCTTATTAAGGCCTGAATTTTTGAGGGCGTTGTAGGAGGAACTCCCTATGGAGTCAGTGGATGTAGACATTCGAGTGAGATATGCAGAGACGGACCAAATGGGAGTGGCTTATTACGCGAATTATCTGGTTTGGTTTGAAGTAGGCCGAACAGAGCTCTGCAGACATAAAGGATTTCGTTATAGAGATTTAGAAGAATTAGGGTATCGATTGGTGGTCACCGAGGTTTCCTGCAAATATAGAAACTCTGCGAAATATGATGAAATCATCACCGTTCGGACCCATCTCAAAGAGGTGAATAAGAGAAGGGTAACTTTCGGATATCAAATCCTTCGAAAGGATGGAGAAGAATTGATTGCTGAGGGTGAGACTCGTCATATCTGTGTAGATGCGAAAGGAAAAACGAAGAGCCTTCCCGAGAAGTTTTTAAATTGTCTTGCCCGTCCATCTTTTACGATGAGCCTTTGAGGGATCTTATTGAAAATGGGTATTTGATCAAATCATGTTTTTCTCATGAAAGAGAAAAGAGTTTTAGTCATTAGATTGAGTGCCATTGGAGATGTGATTCGAACCCTCCCAGCTGTTCAGGCATTAAAAACTCAACTTCCATCCATCATTTCCTGGGTGGTTGAGGAACCTTCAAAAACCTTTCTCGAAGGCCAACCCGAGATTGATGAAGTGATTCTCTTTCCAAGAAAGAGATGGACCGAAGGAATAAGATCGATTCGAGGACTGAAAAAGACCTTATTAGAGATGGTGGAATTTATTTTTTATCTTCGAGGGAAGCACTTCGATATCGCCCTTGATTTTCATGGGATTCTGAAAAGCGGTCTCCTCTCCTTTTTTTCAGGGGCCTTCCAACGAGTCGGGTTTGCCCGAAGATGGAGTAAAGAGGGAAATTTTCTTTTTTCAAACATTAAGGTGAATCTTCCAGAAGAAAGAATCAGTCGGTATCAAAGAAATTTTACCTTGCTAAAGGGGATAGGATTGGATCACCCAGAACATCCCTTTCAATTTCACATTCCTCACGAAGATAGGGTATACATAGATTTATTTTTTTCTCAGCTTCCTAAGCCGGTCAGGAAGCCCTTAATTGCGATCCATCCGGGTTCAAGTCCAAAGACAACCTATAAAAGATGGATGCCAGACCGATACGCAGCATTAGCAGATCAACTCATTCGTGAATTTAAAGCCACGGTCCTTTTCACATGGGGCCCGGAGGAATTGGAAGAAGTAAAAGCAATACAAAGTAAAATGGGCGAGTTCTCACTTTTAGCTCCTCGAACCCATTCTTTGACTCAATTGGGGGAAATATACCGGCGTTGTGATCTCTATATCGGTGGAGATACAGGCCCCACCCATATTGCCTCATTAGTAAAAGTACCTGTAGTGGTCATCTTTGGACCCACTGACCCTGTTGAAAACGAGCCGTTAGGTTTTCATAAGAAGGTGAGGAAGGAAGTAGGATGTAATCCCTGTCGGAACAGATCTTGCCAAAAAAAGATCTGTTTAAAAGCCATAGAAGTAGAGGATGTTTTTAAGGAAGTGAAGGAAATTTTAAATCAAACTAATTGATTTTATTAATAATTTATTATTGCTTTTAATCGTAATATAGTGTATTTATATTTCTCATATGAAAGACAGAATCGATTTCCAAAAAGTGAATCGTCTGCTCATTAGAGGAGTAAATTGGGTTGGAGATACCATTCTTACCTACCCCTCAGTCCAACAATTAAGAATTTTCTTTCCCAGATCTTACATAGCCATCCTCGTTCCAGATCATTTAGTGGATTTATGGAGAACCTTTCCTTATATTGATGAAGTGATATCTTTTCGTAAGGATGAGAAAATAAATCCATTCTGGGAGGATTTAAAACTTATTCAAATTTTAAGGAGAAAGAGTTTTGATCTGGCCATCATTTTTCCCCGGTCTCTCCATTCTGCCCTTCAAGTGTATTTGGCCGGTATTCCCATCCGGGTTGGTTATCAATCCGAAGGACGTTCGCTGTTTCTTACACATGGAATTCCCCGGACAGAAGAGATCCTCCGTATTCATCGAATTTATTATTATCGAAAGCTGATTGAATTATTTGGCGACATAGAAACCCTGCCTCACCCAACACTCTTCCTGAGAGTGGAGGATCGTCGGTGGGCCGATCAAACTTTGAAAAATTTTGGGATTCTCGATGGAGAGCTTTTGATCGGGATGAACCCTGGGGCGACCTATGGAATAGCTAAATGCTGGCCTCCTGAAAGATTTGGAGAATTGGGAAAGAGGCTTACAGAGAAATTAAAAGTTAAAATCCTTCTCTTCGGGAAAAAAGAGGAGCAATCCATTGTTGGAGAAATTTGTAAGTATCTCGGAAAAGATGGAATCGATTTGTCCGGGAAAACCAGTCTACTCCAGTTAGCCGCTCTTTTGGAACGGTGTCATCTTCTGGTCACCAATGATACGGGAACAATGCATATGGCAGCGGCTGTTGGGACTCCGGTTGTGGCCATTTTCGGTTCCACCAATCCGGCCACCACAGGGCCATGGGGAGAAAAACACACTGTTGTGAGAAAAGAAGTTCCTTGTAGCCCCTGTTTAAAGCGAGTGTGCCCTACTAATCATCAATGTATGGATCTTATTAAAGTAGATGAAGTTGAGAAAGTAGTAAAGAATAGGTTAGAAGGACTTAATATAAAACGATGAGCCAGGAGCAGACGAAACTCCCAATCTCCGTTTATGTTTTAACTTTTAATAATATTCGGACTATTGAAAGATGTTTGAAAAGTCTGAGTTGGGCTGAGGAACTTGTAATTGTAGACTCATTTAGTACAGATGGAACATTTGAGATCTGTAAACAATATACTGATAAGGTTTATCAGGTCTCATTCAAAGGACACAGGGAGCAGTATCAATATGCTGCAGACCTAACCTCCTGCAATTGGATCATGTTTGTTGATGCTGACGAGGAGATTCCGTTAGAACTTGTTGAAGAAATAAAGGGTGAGCTCAATGGAGAAGGGGCATCATTTGATGGGTTTTTTATATATAGGCGAACCTACTATCTT
>JBDOIB010000214.1:0-3229 GCA_041082155.1 Thermodesulfobacteriota bacterium
TCCTGATCTTCAAGATGCCTTGCTGATGGCTAAACTGGAAACCTTCCTGGCTACAGGGTCTCTATTTCCTTCATTTATTGATATTGTGGGGGGAAGATCGAAATCTTCAGATGTGGAAAAAATCCCTTTTTATGGGATGCATGATCCTAAGGAGCTCGTCCTCATTCTTTTAGACAATGGAAGAAAAGAAATCCTGGAAAGTAAGAAGGATTTCTCCGATCTCCTCTACTGTATAGGGTGTGGAAACTGTTTACTCGACTGTCCGACTTATAATTCCATCGGACCTTTTTTTGGGGCGGAGGGAATGCTGGGAGGTAGAGGGGTGGCACTCTCATGCCTCCTTAGAGGATTAAGGCAGGGAATCGAAGATGGTCTTTTTCTTTGCACGGGCTGTGGGCTTTGTGGTGAGGTTTGTCCTGTAAGAATTGATGCAGGCCAAAGGATTAAAGAATTGAGGAAAGAGAGTCTCGGGGATCCCCTCCTTTTGAAGGAACTAGTAGAGGTAAATGAACTCCACAGGACGATCGACCATTTCGGAACCCCCTATGGGGAGATGCCTCGCCTCCTCCTTCCTTCAACTCCTGAACATTCTTCCGTGGTTCTCTTCATCGGTTGCGTTGGGTTGACCCTCGAACAAGAAGCGACGCTCAACATCCTCAGGCTTCTCAAGATCTTAGGGATTGACTATTCCTTGATCGATGAGGTTTGCTGTGAGGCAGTCAAGGAAGAAACGGGGTCCCTTCCCAATAAGGATCGAATTCAACAAAACCTCAAAAGAATCAAAGAGAGGGGAGCCAAGAAGGTTCTATTCCTCTGTCCCACGTGTCTAAAGACTTTTTTAAAGTGGAAGCAACAGGAGGACACGGGACTCATTTTCGAACCCTTGATCACTTATCTCAATCGTCATTTCTCCTTTTATCCCTCGGGGAAGGAGGAAGAGGTCTTGACCTATCATGATCCCTGTCATTTAGGAAGAGGAATGGACTCTTTTGAGGAGTCAAGGAAGCTATTAAAAACCATAGGAAGCCATCTGGTGGAGATGGAGCATCATCATCGAGAATCCCTTTGTTGTGGGGGGGGTGGAGGGATTCGGGGATTTTATCCAAAATTTTCAAGAGAGATAGCTCGAAAAAGAATAGAAGAAGCAATGGAAATAAAAGCGAATATCCTACTTACCGACTGTCTGAACTGTAAGCATAACTTATCCCAAGGCCTTATTTCTAAGTACCCTTTGAAGGTGATGACCACCCCAGAATATCTTCTAAAAAGGATCGAAGATGGAACCATTGGATTTTCTAAAAATGAATGACTGGATAGGATAGGGACGGAGGGAGGTATGAAGTTTGACTATGATGTAATTATCGTGGGGGCAGGTCCAGGAGGCTCTACAGCGGCTCGGTATTGTGCGCAAGCGGGTCTAAAGGCCCTCATCATTGATAAAGAGAAGTTTCCAAGATATAAACCCTGTGGGGGATGTCTTTCTCTCAAGACCTTCCACTGTCTTAAGTTTGACCTTTCTTCTGTCATTGAGAATACCATTTATGGAGCAAAATTCACCTATCGCTTCAAACATCCATTTTTCATCAAATCAAAAACACCTATTGCCTTCATGGTCATGAGGGATCGCTTTGACCAGTTCCTTTTAGACCAAGCCCTTAAAAATGGATCCAATTTACTTGAGGGAGAGAAGGTGATTGAAGTATCAGAAAAAGGGGAGGGAGTAGAGGTCACTCTCGAAAATGGGAAAAGGTTCTTTTGTAGATATCTGATCGGTGCGGATGGAGCAGGGAGTGTCGTGGCTAAAGCCCTCTCGCTCTCCAGAATCTACCCTCCACGCAATGGAATGGCCATTCAGGGTGAATTTCCTTTAGGGGCTTCCCGGGGGTTCCCGGAGGAGGAACTTCACCTGGTTCATCTGGATTTTGGAGGTGTTCCGAATGGATATGGATGGGTCTTTCCAAAGAAAGAATACCTCTCCATTGGAATGGGAGGGATGTTTCAAGAAAACGGGAAGACCAATCTTCGAAGGTGTTTCGAGTCGTTCCGAAAGGGATTGCCCTACCTTACAGAAGGAAGGATGGAGAGGTTAAGAGGTCATCCACTTCCTTCTTTTTATCATGAACATCAAAAGATATCTCAAGGAAGAATTCTCCTGGTAGGGGATGCCGCCCATTTGATGGATCCCCTCCAAGGAGAAGGGATCTATTATGCTATCCTGAGTGGCCAGTTGGCTGCCCAGGCCATCCATCAATCCATAGAAAAAGGTCTCTTGCCATCTGACTCTTATCAAACATCGGTCCATCTTCATATCTCTGAAAATTTAAAATGGGCTCTTCCTTTCTCCCGCTTTGTCTTCCGATTCACCAAATTGGCCTATGAAGCCTTAAAGACCTATCCTGAGCTGGGTCATTTCTATCTCCAGGTCTTGGAGGGGAAAGAAAACTATAAGGGGTTTGTTTCAAAGATGAAGGCCCGGATCGGAGATCTTTTAAAAGGGAGATGGAGCGAAAAAATCAGAAAAGCGATCGCCAATGTTTAACTCCTTAAAAGATGATCCACCTAAAGGAATCGATTAAGAAGCTCCTCCATATCGAAGATAAACCCGAACGAACAGCTCTGGCTTTTTCGATCGGAGTCTTCCTGGGATTTTCTCCTTTTTTGGGTTTTCACACCCTTAGCGGAATAGCCATTGCCTTTCTTTTTGGATTGAATCGGGTAGCCCTTCTCTTAGGGGTCTGGACGAATACGCCATGGGGCCTTCTCCCTTATTATACGATTGCGACCTGGTTGGGAACGAAGATCGTGGGCTATCAGTTTGATCGTTTCAAATTTAAAGAGATTTTGAATTTGGGAATGGATAAAGGGTTCTTTAGTATAGAGTTTTGGAACGGAATCTATTCTCAAAAGGGACTGTTTATCTCTTTCAACGTGGGTTCTCTCATCTTATCTACCCTTTTAGCCTTAGTGGCCTATCCCCTCTCTCTAAAATGGATACGATTCTATCGATCCCGCCGGCTTCAATCTTGACACCTATATTTCTTTAATTGAAAAATGTATAGAAATGCCAACCAAAAGCGCGTTTGATCATTTCATTTCCTGGATGAAATCCCAGCCCGAAAGGGATTGGAGACGAATCGGACTGACCGGCCTCAAGGGTTCTTCTTCGGCCTACTTTGTCTCCTGTTGGAGAAGGATAGAAAAAGGTCCTCTTTTGGTGATCCTGCCTCGC
>JBDOIB010000244.1:0-2423 GCA_041082155.1 Thermodesulfobacteriota bacterium
AGACCTGGGGGCAGAAAAAACGAACCTCTATCTTTTTGAACAAGGAGTCCTAGTATTTTATCGCGAAATCATTCCCGGTGGTCAGGATATTACTCAGACCCTCCTAAATGAGATACCCACATTGACTTTTGAACAAGGAGAAAAGATTAAAAAGGAGATTGGGATTTCCTTAAAAATGGCTCCTGTCGAATCTCGTACAACGGCTAAGGAATCCTTTGTGATGAGGCCAATCTTCGAACGAATGGCCGGAGAAATTGGTCGTTCCATTGAGTTTTTTAGAAATCAGTTCATCGTTGAAAAGGTGGATAAAATTCTGCTTTCCGGTGGAGGAGCCCATCTCAAGAATATCCTCCCTTATCTCGAGGAAGAACTGCGGATGAAAGTTGAAATATTTAATCCCACCGAGGCCCTCTTTTATAACCCTCAAGGAGTACCCCCTGCTCTTCTCTCTTTAGGGGCAAGTTTTGGACCTGCGATCGGAGCTACTCTTAAAAAACCCGTTCACATTGAATTTCTGTCTGTTAAAGAACCTTTTTTCTCAAAGACTCAATGGCCAAAGAGGATCCCTCTGCTTGCCTCTATAGCGGCTTCGATCTTCTTTATCCTATTAATCTGGCATACAGAAATTCAATTGAGTCAACTTGAAAAGGAGAAAAACGAAAAGATTGAAAAAATAAAGAATCTCGAATCCATAAAATCCACCCTTCTCCTTCTTAAACAGAAAGAAACAAAGATGAAGGAGGAATACTCCTTCCTGCCCTCCAGAGAAAAGTCTTCCCTGCCTTCCGTGGAGATGTTGAAGACACTCAGTAAGATAATTCCAAACAATGTGACCTTAACTCTCTTAGAAATTCAAACCGAAGCGGCCTCTTCTCAAAAAGATTCTTCTACGACCTCTCCTGGCTTCTTTTATCTCTCTGGATTTATCTTTGGGAATGATATTCAGACGCTTTCGGCCCTGGCTCAATTGATCGAACGTCTTGAACAGTCCAATTATTTTAGTCGCGTGAAACTGATTTCAGCACAGGAAAGCAAGACCTTCTTTCAAAAGGCTTCCACCTTTGAAATTCAATGTGAATTTCCTAACCAGATCCTAAAAAGGGAGGAACTTCTTTAAGATGAAACTAAAAAGTCGAGAAAAGATTCTTCTGGTATTTGCCTGCATCGCCGTCTCTTTCTTGGTGTTTGATCGACTCTATTATTTCCAAAGGAGCCGAAAGATATTAGCCCTCCGTGAGGAGGTAAAATCTGCTGAAGCTCAAATCAAGGAGCTGAATCTTTATAGCCGGGGGTTGGAAGAGACTCAACAGGAAATTGAACGTTTGGAGATGGAACTGAAGGGATTGAGGAGGAAAGTCCTTCGAGGAGAGGAATTTAAGGCTTTTTTAAGACATTTGGCACGAGAGAGCGATTCCTCTCAGATGAAGATGATCTCTCTCACCCCTTTCGAGGAAAAGCCCAGGTCTTCCGATGAGAAAAAGGAGAAGACCTCTCCTTCTTATCGAATGATAAGTGTCGAGATTATCTTTCAGTCGACCTTTGCTAAACTCATAAGTTATCTTCAAAGCATTAAGGAACTCCCTTTATTAGTCCAGCTCCACGGTCTTCAGATCGAGAGACAGGAAAATCCCCATTCGCTCTTGAAGGTCAAGATGATCCTAAAGATCCCTGTAACTGAAAAGGAGAAGGAATGAAAAACATTGCCAAATGGATAATACTCTTTTTATTGATCGTGTTGAATCTCCTCTTTTTGGATGGGAAAAAAGAAGGTCTTTCTCAATCTCGGGAGAAGACCCATAAACCGGAAATGATCAAGAGAGATCCGTTTGCCCTTCCTTCAGGAGTTCGTCTTCGTTCCCAGGGAGACACACCCCAAGAGGTCAAATCAAATCCAACTCCATCTATTTCCAAAGAGATTCTCCCTCAAGAAACGGTATCCAAGGAGGTTCCTCTAAAACTCAAGGCCATCTTGATTACCGATTCTATTCGCCTGGCCACCATCAATCAAACGATCGTTCAGGAGGGAGATTTCGTTCAGGAGGAAAAGATTTCAGAGATTCATTCCGATAGAGTGATTCTCGTGAAAGGAGGGAAAACAAGGACTCTACTCTTAGATCAGAGCCCGGTAAAATTAGTGGTTGAACAACCATCATTCTCCCCTTTTCCGCTCAAAAGGGAAGTGGAGGAAATAGGAGGAATAAGATGAAAAAATATTATATCACGATTCCACTCTTTTGTCTGATCCTTGCCATGGGCTGTGCCACAGCTCCGACAAAAGAGCGTATGAAACTGCCCTCTCAACTTGAAACGCCTAAAAAGGTTGAAGCTCCTCCTCAAGAGAAATTAGTAGACCTTATGATCCCTCAGAAGGAAGAAGAAAAAAAGATTCCTGAAAAACTTTACACCTTTTCGGCCCGGGATGC
>JBDOIB010000231.1:0-12537 GCA_041082155.1 Thermodesulfobacteriota bacterium
TTCGCAAACACACCCCAAGAAGCTGAGCAGGTGGCCGGGGAACTCTTGGGCTCGACCATTAAGAACCTAAAAGTGGAAAAAGTCCTGGTAGAGGAGAAGCTCGATATTGAAAAGGAATTTTATGCCGGGGTCATCATCGATGCTTCAAGAGAGGTTCGAGCTCCTGTAGTCATGTTTAGCACCGAGGGAGGAGTCGATATTGAATCCGTTCCCTCTGAGAAGATTGCTCAGATGGCTGTGGATGTCCTTCGAGGATTCCGATATTATGACGCCCTCAATCTGGCTGTTCGGCTCCGGGTTCCAAACCAGATTCTTCAGCCCATCGCTCAGGCGATCATGGGACTCTATCAGACCTTTAAAAACTATAAT
The DNA here is from genome assembly GCA_041082155.1 of Thermodesulfobacteriota bacterium. GTDB lineage: Bacteria > Desulfobacterota > BSN033 > BSN033 > UBA1163 > CALIBK01. The sequence goes on from JBDOIB010000231.1 coordinate 370, forward strand.
TGTCGAACAGCCGAGATCAATCCATTAGTATTGACGAAAGATGGAAAGATTATTGCAGGAGATTGCCGAATGGCCATTGATGACTCTTCTGTATTCCGTCATCCTGAATTGGGAATCGAAGTCGCTCGAGAATCTCCCACTCCACCCACAGAACTCGATCGGATTGCCTGGAAGATCGAGGAAAGTGATTTGCGAGGCACTTGTTATATTGCCCAGATGGCTCCCGATCGAAAAGGACTGGGCTACGTGGGATATCATGGAATCGGGGGTGGAGGAGCCATTTTAGGAGTAGATGCTCTCAATCGGCAGGGACTGAAGATTGCCAATTATGCTGATACAAGCGGAAATCCAACCGCAGCGAAGGTTTATCGAGCCGCCAAGGTGATTCTCTCACAGCCTGATATCGAGGGCTATATGCTGGGAGGGTTCATTGTGGCCAACCAGGAACAGTGGCACCATGCCCATGGAGTGGTCAAAGCCCTGAGAGAAGAGATTCCGAAAAGACCTGGATTCCCCTGTGTGATTCTTCTCTGCGGAAATAAAGAGAAGGAGTCTATGGAGATTCTTAAGGAGGGAACAAAAGATCTTCCCGGGAGATTCGAGTTCTACGGAAGTGATAAAGTATATGAAACAGACTTTTTAGCAAAGAGAATGAAAGCCCTTATTTTAGAATATCGAAAAGACCGGGGAATAAAGGAGGAATAGACGATGATCGAATTCAAGGAGAGAACGATTAAGGTCATTATCGATGATAGCAAATGTGAAGGATGTCAGACCCATGCCTGTGCAGCAGGTTGTAAACTCTACGATCGAGGGATTCTGATTATTAAAGATGGAAAACCTGCGCTGGGAGGCGATGCAGCCTATGCCGAAAGGGTTGGAACGGAATGTCTGGCCTGTGAATATGAGTGTTGGTTTAGAGGGAACAAGGCCATTACCATAGAGGCTCCTATCCCAGGGTTAGAGGAGTATCGAAGAAAATATGGGGTGAATTGATGGGGATGAAAGATTTTAATGAATGGGAGGATTGAAAGATGGCGATTCTGATCGAAAAGAATACAACCGTGTTAGTTCAAGGAATTACAGGAAGGGAGGGTTCTGCGAGAGCCGCATTTATGAAAGGATATGGAACCAAGGTCGTGGCAGGGGTAACTCCAGGAAGAGGAGGAGAGGAGGTTTCTGGGATTCCGGTTTATAATACAGTCGAGGAGGCCATCAGAGCCCAAGGTCCTATTGATGCAAGTGTCACCTTTGTTCCAGGACCGGCCCTTAAAGAGGCAGTCTATGAAGCCCTTGATGGAGGAATTAAGTTCATTGTGATGCCTGTTGAACGGGTCCCTCTATACGATATTCTTGAGATGTTGGCTTATGGAAAACAGAAGGGTGCGAAACTCTTGGGTCCCGGATCGATTGGAATTATCAGCCCTGGAGTGGCTGCAGCTGGGTGGCTTGGAGGAACCCCTGAGTTTGCAAAAAGGGTCTTTGTACCTGGCCCTGTGGGTGTCATTTCAAGAAGTGGGGGTCAGTCCGGAACGGTGCCTTGGGCCATTAAAGAAGCGGGGCTCGGAGTATCAACCGTGCTCCATATTGGAACCGAGCCCGTTTTAGGGATGTCTTTTGGAGATATCCTTCCTCTATTCGAAAAGGATCCTGACACTAAGGCTGTAGCCATCTTTGGAGAGATCGGTGGTCCCTATGAGGAAGAGGCAGCCGAATGTGTTCGAAAAGGAGAGTTTACAAAACCCCTGGTCGTTTATGTGGCTGGAGCTTGGGCACCCGAGGGGATGCGATTCTCTCATGCAAGCAGCATCATTGAACGAGGAAAGGGCTCCGCTAAGGATAAGATAAAGTCTCTTAAAGAAGCCGGGGTTCATGTCGTCGATCGACCTGATGAGATTGCCCCAACCCTAAAACGTTTATTAAAAGCCTAAAGTGGAGGGCAATTAAATTCAAAGCACAAAATCCGGAATTCGAAACAAGAGTGGTGTTTGATTTTTAAAATTTGAGTTTGTTTCGGATTTCGATATTCGAATTTCGAGATTAAAATTCATTAGGAGGTGTCATTATGACAGTCATGCGATCGGTGTTTTACATTCCTGGTAACAACGAGAAGATGATCTCCAAGGCCCCTGAGATTCCGGCGGACATTATCACCTTAGATCTTGAGGATTCGGTTCCCCCAGCCGAAAAACCAAAGGCTCGGGAGATGGTCCGGGAAAATTTGAAGTACGCTGGCTCAGGAGGATCCATAGTCTATGTGAGGATAAACAACTGGGAGACATTGATGACGAATGACGATCTTGAAGCCATTGTTCACGAAGGCCTTTCAGGGGTATGTCTGGCTAAATGCGGGGGGCCCGATCATGTGCAACGTCTAGACTGGAAACTTGAAGAACTGGAACGGAGGAGAGGACTTCCGGTGGGAAGCATTGCTATTCAGCTTTTGATTGAAACTGCCAAAGGGGTCATCAATGCCTATCCTTCTGCCATTGCCAGTAAGAGGGTGAATTCGCTTATCTTTGGAGCCGTCGATTATACGAAAGATATGAGAGTCAAATTAACCATAGAAGGTGAAGAACAATTTTATGCCCGGGCTCATACCGCTGTGGCAGCAAGGGCTGCAGGATGCATTGCCATCGACTGCCCGTTTGTGGCGTACAAAGATACAGAGGCATTTGAAAAGAGCACGCGATTTGGCCGTCAGCTCGGTTATGAAGGAAGGATGCTTATCCATCCCAGTCAGATCGAACCTGCCCATAGGATCTATACACCGGCACCGGAAGATGTGGAGTGGGCCAGGGGCGTGGTAAAGGTGTTTGAAGAGGAAGGGATTGCGAAAGGAATGGCGGCCGTTTCGTACCAAGGGAAAATGGTTGACACTCCAGTTTATGAAAATGCAAAAACCATCCTCGCCATCATGGACGAGATTGCTGCCTTCGATGCAAAGAGAAAGAAGAAAGAATAGCTGAAGGAAGAGGAATGAGAATTGTTTTGGTGGGTCAGGGCCCTTTTGCTGAGAAGGTTCTGGAGGCCCTGACCCAACAAGGTGAGGAGATTGTCGGGGTTTTTACCCTGCCTGATAAAAGAGGAGATCCTGTAGCGACTCTTGGAGAAAAACTGGGGATTCCTGTTTTTAGACCAAATAGATTGAAAGACCCCGAAGTATACGATCTTTACGCAACCCTAAAGCCTGAACTTGCCATATTAGCCTTTGTCACAGATATCCTTCCTGAAAAACTGTTAGCCATTCCGACGATTGGGACGATTTGCTATCATCCCTCGCTACTGCCCAGACATCGGGGAGCAAGTGGGATTCATTGGGCTATCATTCAAGGAGATCAACGAACAGGTTTAACCATTTTTTGGGTGGATCGAGGGATTGATACAGGCCCGATCTTACTTCAGAAAGAGGTGGAGATTAAACCGGAAGACACCACCGGTTCACTCTATTTTAATAAGCTTTTCCCAATGGGTGTAGAAGCGATTGTTGAAGCCGTAGGTTTGATTAAAGAGGGCAAAGCCCCGCGAATTCCTCAGGATGAATCAAAGGCCACCTATGAACCTCCCTGTGATGATCGAGTGGCTCAAATCAATTTTAATAAGCCTACCATAGAAGTTTATAACTTTATTAGAGGATGTGACCCACAACCCGGGGCCTTCACTTTTTTTAAAGGAAGAAAGATTAGATTCTATGAAGCCAAAATGGGGATCTCAACTGTTGAGAAAACCCCCGGAGAGATTCTTTCGATCGGTGAAGAAGGGATTGAGATTGCGGTTAAAGGAGGGTCTATCAAGTTAGGCAAATTTAGAGTAGAAAAAGGAGAGAAAATAGGAGCAGTTGAGCTGGCTAAAACGATTGGGCTAAAGGTAGGAGATCGATTAGGGGAATAGGTCAACCATTAGGAGTTAAGTGAGATAAATATTAATTCCGTTAGCAAAAGATTTGGTAAATCAAGGCGTTAGTCTTGAAATAAGAGGAGAAAGAGAATATGGATCGGAATCAAATGATTGAAGAGTTATCAAAGATTGTTGGGAAGGAGAACGTTCTTTATTCAGAAACCGATTTACTTCTCTATGGGTATGATGCATCGCTTTTTAAGGCAAGACCGGACTGCATCGTCCTTCCAGGTTCTACGGAAGAAGTTTCACAGATCGTGAAGTTTGCTCATCAACACAGGATCCCTATTGTGGCCAGAGGCTCAGGAACCAATCTCAGTGGAGGAACCATTCCTGCCAAAGGGGGAATCATTCTTCACTTTTCAAGAATGAACCGAATCCTTGAGATTGATATTAAAAATCAGAGAGCCATCGTGGAACCTGGTGTTTTTACCCTTACCCTGAAAAACCAGTTGGCTCGTTATGGGTATGTTTACCAGCCTGACCCTGCAAGTGAGAGGGTTTCCACCTTCGGAGGAAATTTTGGAGAAAATTCAGGGGGACCACACTGTCTTAAATATGGGGTGACGACCAATCACATCTTGGGAGCAGAGGTGGTCCTTCCAGATGGGGAAGTCATCTGGGTAGGGGGGAAAGCCCTTGACCATCCAGGATACGATCTCACCGGGCTTCTGGTAGGATCAGAGGGGACTTTAGGAATCGCCACGAAGTTGGTTCTCCGTATCGTACCGAAGCCAGAGGCTGTTAAGACCATGCTTGCAATCTACAATTCACTGGAGGACGCGGGGAGAACCGTTTCGGCCATTATCGCTGAAGGGATTGTCCCGGCGACCCTTGAAATGCTGGATAAATTGACCATCAAAGCTGTCGAAGAATCCATTCATGCTGGATTTCCCTTAGATGCTGAGGCTGTTCTTTTAATCGAGATTGATGGACTGAAGGATGGAATGGAGAGGTTAGCAGAAAGGATTATAGAGATTTGTAAAGAGAATCGGGCTCGGGAGGTGAAAGCGGCAAGAACGGAAGAAGAACGGACCCAGCTCTGGGCAGGACGAAAAGGAGCCTTTGGTGCGGTCGCAAGGCTCCGGCCGAATTATCTGGTCTGTGATGGAACCGTTCCAAGAACAAAACTTCCTGAAGTGCTCGCCCGGGTGATGGAGGTTGGAAAGAAGTATAATCTTCCTATTGCAAATGTGTTTCATGCGGGGGATGGAAATCTTCACCCCCTCATTCTCTTTGATGAACGAAATGAGGAGGAGTTAAAGAAAGTTCACCTGGCCGGCTCCGAGATTTTAAAAATATGTGCTGAAGCCGGTGGTACCATCAGTGGCGAACATGGAATTGGAACGGAAAAGAAGAAAGAGATGTTTTTTGTTTTTACCCCCAGGGATATTTCTGCGATGAGAAAGGTAAAGAAGGCCTTCGACCCGGAGGATATTTTTAATCCCGGAAAGGTTCTACCCGAAGTTCAAACCTAATTCTCTACCTCGCCTCTCCCCTTTAAAATGTTTGTCGAAAGTTTTCCTTTTTATTGGAAGGAGGGAAGAAGGTGACCATGGAAGGAGTTTCTGAATGATGTGGACAGAAAAATTGATTTCAAAAATGAAAGAGATTGTTGGGGAAGACCATCTGATAAAAGATTCTGATAAACTCAACACTTTAAGGATTGATGGAAAGCGTCCGAAGGTTCTCGTCCATCCAGGGACTACGGAAGAGGTTTCAAGGATTGTAGCTTATGCTTTCGATCAAACTTTAACGATCATTCCAATGGGAAATGGAACGAAAATCGAGATCGGAAATATTCCTAAAAAAGTGGATATTCTTCTCTCTACCCAACGTCTTAATCGAATTACGGATTGTGATTGCGATAATTTAACCCTGACCGTAGAGAGCGGAATCACCCTGAAAGAGGTTCAACAAAGGTTGGCAAAAGAGGGGAGGGGGTATTTTGTTCCCCTTGATCCTCCTTTTACGGAGAAAGCTACGTTAGGGGGCATTGTGGCTACGAATTCAAGCGGCCCCAAGAGATATATGTATGGGACGGCAAGAGATTTAGTCATCGGGATGAAGGCTGTTTTTCCCAATGGAGATATTGTGGTCTCTGGGGGAAAGACGGTAAAAAATGTTTCTGGATATGATATGAGTAAACTCTTAATCGGCTCTTATGGAACCTTAGGAATCCTTTGTGAACTAACCTTTAAGCTTCTTCCGATTCCCGAAAAAGAGGCTACCGTCTTAATTCCCTTCGCTCGATTAGAAGATGGAGATGCCTTTGTTCAGGAGATTATCGGTTCTCAACTTCTTCCCTCTTCGATCGACACTCTTAATCGATCTGCTGTGAAAAGATTGAACCCTCCGGCCTCCCTGAGCGAAGAGGTAAGCTACTTGGTGGCTATTGGATTGGACGGGGTCGTGGAAGCGATCGAAAGGGAGATTTCAGAATTAAGAGAAAGAGCGAAAAAATATCAGTCCTTTGATCCAATTATCCTTTATTCTGAAGAACACCAATCCTTCTGGTCTGCTTTGAGAGATTTTTCTGAAATATTAAGAAAGCAAAGGATTTCTTTCCTATCTCTTAAATCCAATTTTTTGATTTCAAAAGGTGGTGAGGTCCTCAAACAGTATGAAGAAATCATTAAGCAATCAGGGATTGAAGGGGCTTTTATCTCTCATTCGGGCAATGGCATTGTCTATTCCTATCTTTTTCCGGGAAGGGGCATAAGATCCAAAATGGAATCCCTGATTGAATTGATTCAGAAATTAACCTCCGAAGCTGTCAACCACGAGGGTAATATGGTTGTGGAGAGTGCCCCTTCTCTTCTAAAAAAGAAGATTTCTGTCTGGGGAGAGATAAGGCCGGAATATCAGGTTATGCGCCGGCTGAAAGAAGAGATTGACCCCAAAGGAATTTTTAGCCCCGGAAGATTTATAGGAGGAATCTAAGAGAAGGAGTTTTTTATGAAAAAGGAAGAGCTTAAAGCTCAATTATATGATGAGATTGCAAAATGTAATCGATGCGGTTTTTGTCTTGCAGTTTGTCCTATCTATGCTGCCGTGGGTAAGGAATGGGCCACCCCTCGAGGGAAAAACGCCCTTATTCGGGCAGTCATCGAGGGGAAAATCGATTGGACACCCGAAATTGAAGAAAGTCTTTATCGATGTACCGGTTGTAGGCTTTGTACCCAGACCTGTTTCCCTGCTGTAGAAACCAATCAGGGGGTTCTGGCTGGAAGGGAATGTCTGGTTGATAGGAGGCTCTATCCTCAGGTTATCGATCGAGTGGTCGAGGCTATTGAAAATCATTTTAATATTTCGAACGAACCAAATGTCAACCGGACTATGTGGATGGAGACGATGGAGGGGCTTCCGGAGAATCGGTTCCAAAAGGAAAAGGCCGAGGTGATTTATTTTACAGGATGTGTGGCTTCCTTTTATCCGATGGCTCATAAAATTCCTCAAAATCTGGTTCAAATCTTTCATCGAGCCCATGTGGATTTTACCCTTCTTGGGGGTGAGGAATGGTGTTGTGGATTTCCATTGATTCAGGCAGGGATGAAAGAGAAAATGAAGAAACTTCAGGAGCACAATGAGGAGATGGTCCGAAAGGTGGGAGCTAAAACGATTGTCTTTGCCTGTCCCTCCTGCTATCACACATGGAAGGAAATGTATCACACCGATGCGGAGCTACTCCATTCTACTCAATTGATCGAACGATTGATTGCAGAGGGAAAGATTGTTTTTCAAAATGGCCGGGAAAGGGTGGTGACCTATCATGATCCTTGCGATTTAGGAAGAAACAGCAAGGTATTCGATCCTCCAAGAAACATTTTAAAGAAAATCCCCGGAATAAAGTTGGTCGAGCTTGAGAATAATCGTCAATTGAGTATGTGTTGTGGAGGAGGTGGAGACCTCGAGATGATTGATCCGGAGCTTTCTGCTGCCATTGCCAAAAGAAAGATCGAAGAGATTCAGAGGACAGGGGCAGAGGAGGTTGTCACTGCCTGCCAGCAATGTATCAGGACGATCTCAGGGTATGCGAGGAAGAATAAAATTAAGTTAAAGGTGCGAGATATTACCGAAGTTGTTTTAGAAGCTATGTCCTCACAATAATTTTGATTTTTGTTGGTTGTGAAGCGAGTTGACAAAAAAAGGTAATTATATTAAATAACTTTGCCAATGCAAAGAAATTTATAAAAAGGTAAGACCATTTTTAAAAAATCTTATCAGGGAAGGAGGTGAAGATTAAAAAAAAGGGAGGTAGGGTATTTGGTTTTTTAGAATCTTTTATAAAAGGAGGGTCCTATGGAAAGGAAAATGAAATCCAAAAAGAAAATCGAAGAAAAAGTATCGCGCCGTAAGTTTTTAAAGACGGCCGGAGCAGTGGCTGGAGCAACGGCCGCCACAGTAGGAGTCCCTGCATTTCTTAAATATGCCTCTGCAGCCCCGATCAAATGGAAGGTCCAAACTGCGTGGAACGCAGGAGATGCTGCTTATGTTTGCTTCCAGAATTTATGTAAATTGGTAGGTGAACTCTCCGAAGGAAAATTGATTTTTGAAGGATTCCCTGCAAATGCGATCGTAGGGACCTTTGAGATGTTTGATGCCGTAAAAGCAGGTGTTTTCGATGCGATGCACTGCTTTACCCTTTACTGGGCAGGAAAACTTCCTGTTACAGCTTTCCTCTCCTCTTATCCTTTTGGTTTGGATCGTCCTGACCAGTGGGAAACCTGGTTTGAGGAATTGGGAGGAAAAAAGATTGCCCGAGAAGCTTATGCCCAGCATAACCTTTATTATGTAGGTCCCATCCAACATGACGATAATCTTATCCACTCAAAAGTTCCTATTCGATCTTTTGAAGATTTTAAAGGGAAAAGAATCCGTTATCCAGGAGGGATGATTGCTGAAATTTATAGAGCAGCTGGTGTATCAACCGTTCTTCTCCCCAGCGCAGAGGTTTATCCAGCCTTAGAAAAAGGGGTGATTGATGCATCCGACTTTGTAGGAGCCGCGGTCAATTATAGCTTGGGTTTTGCTGAAGTGACCAAATATATCATCATGGGACCTCCATCCACTCCTTGTCTACATCAGCCGGTGGACTTAATGAGTCTGGACATTAATTTAAAGAAATGGCAGGCCTTACCCAAACATCTCCAGCAGATCGTTGAAGCAGCGGTTCATCAACATTCCTGGGAACAGTATGCCTTCGTTCAAAAAGCGGACATCGAAGCCTTTGAGAAATTCAAACAGAAAGGGGTGGAGATTATCCGCTTGAAGGAGTCCGATATTGAGAAATTTAAGAAGTTTGCTCCTGAGATGTGGGTCAAATGGGCAAAGAAAGACCCGTTTGCCTATAGGGCTTTTAAATCTCAATGGGAATTCATGAAGAGCATCAAGGTCGGTTATTACAGCGAGGCTGATCTGGTCGATATTCAGGGAAGAAAACTAACCCTGTAATGAATAATGGACCACCGGGGAGGGGAAACCCTCCCCTCGTATTTTTATTTATAGATATTTAAATCGAGGAGATCCTTATGAAAGGATTAAGAACATTTATGCTGGCCGTCAACAAAACCAATATTTTTGTAGGTAAGATGATGGTTTGGGTTACCCTGATGGCTGTTGCGATCATTACGTTTGAGGTGGTCATGCGATATTTATTCAATATGCCCACCAACTGGGGTCACGAGGCCATGACTCTACTTTTTGCTATTTACTACTGTGTGGCTGCAGGTTATGCTCATTATTATCGAGCCCATGTAAGGGTGGATGTAATTTATTCTACTCGATCCCCTCGAACAAAAGCCTATCTGGATATCATCAGCTCTTTTTTCTTTTTCCTTTTTAATATTCTTTTCATCTATACCTGCTGGAATTTCTACTGGGCTTCGCAAACTTATAATGCGGGAGCAAAGATTTTTGGGATTGAAATCTTAGGAGAGTTATCATTTACAGACTGGCAACCCCCTTATTATCCTGTCAAATTTATGATGTTCCTCGGCGGTGTTTTATTGTTTTTCCAGGGGATTGTCTGGTTGATTCGTGATATTCATTTTGCTGTAACAGGGAGGGAGTTTGAATGAGTATCGAACTGATTACCATTCTGATGTTTGGGTCTTTAATGGTTCTTTTGGGATTGGGGCTTCCGGTGGCATTTTCTTGTGGAACGGTAGGTGTTATCTTTACTGCTATCCTTCAGGGACCCTCTGCCATCAATATCATTCCTACACGAGTATTCGGGTTGATGGTTAATTATCTTTTAGCAGCTATTCCTTTGTTCATCTTTATGGCCAATATTCTGGAACGAAGTGGCCTCATTGCCGATATCTATGAAATGGTCTATCAATGGGTGGGCCATCTTAAAGGTGGAGTGGCAACGGCTACCGTAGCCGCCTGCACCATGCTTGCCGCCATGGTAGGCGTCATTGGAGCAAGTGAAGTCACGATGGGGTTAATCGCCCTTCCAGAGATGCTTAAAAGGCGGTATGATAAGTTTTTAGCCTGTGGAGCTATTCTGGCAGGTGGGACACTTGGTATCCTTATTCCTCCAAGCGTGATGCTGATCGTTTACGGGATGGTGGATAATAGCTCCATTGGGCAGCTCTATGGGGGAGCATTCCTACCAGGGTTTCTTCTTGCCAGCCTTTTTATTATTTATATCACAATAAGATGTTACATTAACCCCAAAATGGGTCCTCCGATTCCTAAAGAAGAAAGACTCCCACTTTCAAGAAGGGTTAGACTTCTTTTTCCTATTCTCCCTGCTGGAATTTTGATCTTTCTTGTCCTCGGGACTATTTTTATCGGGATTGCTGCACCCACAGAAGCGGCTGGAGTAGGAGCAGCAGGTGCAATCATCATTTCTATTATTCAGGGAAGGTTAAAGTTAAAAGGGATCATAGAAGCCGCTGAGAATACATTGAAATCTGCAGCCATGGTTCTCTGGACCATGTTCGGAGCCAATATTTTTGTGGCTCTCTATGTCATGGTCGGTGGTGGACAGTTCGTAACAAATTTACTTATTGGGTCAGGATTGAATCGGTGGGTTATCCTATGGATCATGCAGTTTATTCTTATCTTATTGGGATGTTTTATTGATTGGGTTGGAATCATCATGCTGACCATTCCCATTTTTGGCCCCATCATTCGACAATTAGGGTTCGATCCAATATGGTTCGGTGTCCTTTTTGCTGTTAATCTACAGATGTCCTTCCTTTCTCCTCCTTTTGGATATGCCCTATTTTATCTTAAAGGAGTAGCTCCCCCAGAAGTTTCCACCACGGATATCTGGAAATCAGCTGTCCCATTTCTTGGACTTCAATTTATCGGATTGGTTCTCTGTATGATCTTTCCAGATATTATTCTTATTGTTCCAAAGTTATTTTATCGAGGATAGGAACTGTCAATCATTTGATATGAAAAATTTATATGGTCCCCTGAATGAGTGGAGAGTCTATAAAGCTCCTGTCCCTTATCTTTTTATTTTTTATACTCTTCTAATCGTTTGGACGGTGATTTCGGTTCTTCTTTTTGGGATAAAGGGGTGGAAGAGCTGGTTCCAATTGTTTATGGTAGCCTTCATTTTTATTTTTACCTGGTATTTTTCTCTCGGTATTTTTTACAAAATGACCATGGGGAATAATGGTATGGTTGAATTAACCAGCTTCAGAAGAACGATCAAAGTCTCACCAAAAGAAATCGGACTTATCGAAGGCCCACATTTCCCAATCGGTTTTCTTCGATTTCATTTAGAAAGAGAGAAAGTCTTTTTATTCTGTGTCATGAGAAATAGAAAATTGCAACAGATCCTTACCCATCTCCGAGGTCTAAACCCTGATATCAAATCAAGAAATCTTTAATTTAAATCGAAAAGGTGAGTTGACATGAGGAGATTTTTTAATTAATAAATAATTTTTGAAATAGTCATAAAAAGGAGGTTTTCTTATGGTCTCAGGAACGACGGGGAATATGCCTTTTATTCTTCCTCCCAATTTCATTCTCTTCATTTGCGCGGGGATCGTCGTAGGAATTATTGGATTTGTGATTTATGGCTTTATTAAAGGATTTGAAAATGTTTTCTCAAAGGAATAATTTTTGATTCTTATTTTTTTAATTTTCTTTGTTGTTCTTCCTTCCAGGCCTGAAGTCTCCTTTTTTGCCTTTCCGTAAAAGCGGCGGCCAGAAGGGCCAGGCTCAATAGAATCATGAACCCGGCCCTATGGCTATAGCCTTTTGTTAAGATGTGCCGGAGGGCGACAAATAGGAATCCGACTC
>JBDOIB010000316.1:0-2217 GCA_041082155.1 Thermodesulfobacteriota bacterium
TTCATCCTCGGAGCTTTCTTGGTTAGGATGAGTGGAACTTATTTTGCGCTTCTGACTTTAGCCTTCAATCAGCTCGTTTGGGCCGTGGTCTGGAAATGGCGCGAAGTTACGGGCGGAGATGATGGACTGGGCAAATTCCCCAAGCCAGACTTCCTGGGAATTTCGATGAAGGATCCGGCAAATTTTTATTACCTTTCCCTTTGTATTGTAGCCATTTGCCTATTCATCTGTTGGCATTATACAAAAACTCCACTGGGAAACATACTGCGAAGTATAAAGTCTAATGAAGAGCGGGCCAAATTTATAGGTTTCAATGTATCTGCTTCCAAGCTCATCTTATTAACCATGATGGGATTTTTTGCCGGGATATCTGGAGCCCTTTATGCCCAATTTCAGGAGTTTATTGCCACCAGCACCATTGATTTGGGTATGTCCACGAACGTCCTTTTCATGGCTTTCATCGGGGGGACGGGATATTTCTGGGGTCCCCTAATCGGTTCAGGAATTTTCGTTTATCTTTCTGAATACTTGAGTAGCTTAACGGACCGGTGGGAGCTGATTTTTGGGATGATCTTTGTCATCATCGTCATCCTTGCGCCCCAGGGCATCCTGGGAATCTTTAAGAAGAAATAGGGAGGATTGGAAATGGCCGAGAGGGCCGATATTCAAAGGAATATTCTCGAGTTGAAGGAAATCCATAAAGATTTTGATGGCCTGGGGGTTCTATTTGGTATTAATCTGGAAATAAGAGAGGGTGAGCGCCATGCCATCATCGGGCCCAACGGCGCCGGAAAGAGTACCCTCTTTAATCTTATCACCGGGAAGTACATACCCAGCAGTGGGAAAATTTTTTTTAAGGGGCAGGATATTACTGGAAAAAGTCCTTATTTGCTTAACCGCATGGGTATGGCCCGATCCTTCCAGATTACCAACATCTTTAGTACAATGACGGTATTCGAAAATGTGCGCAACGCCATCCTGTCTAAGAATAAAATTCGCTACAATCTATTCTCCCGCATCTCTAAGATGGAAGGGATTAACGAAGAAACGGAGCGAATTATCAGGCAGATAGGCCTCTTGGAAAGAAAAAACGAAATTGCCGGGGAACTTGATCATGGCGCTCAGCGGGCCTTAGAGATCGGATTAACAATCGCCACAAATCCAGAACTGATTCTATTGGATGAACCCACGGCGGGAATGTCCATGGAAGAGACAAGGGAAGCGGTTAAATTGATCGAGCGGGTCACCGAAGGAAAAACGCTGATTATCGTGGAACATGACATGGATGTCGTCTTTAGTCTTGCTGATCGGATCTCAGTAATCTATTATGGGAAGGTTTTAGCCTCCGGCCCACCCGAAGAGATTCGCAACGATCAGCGGGTGAAAGATGCCTATTTAGGGGAAGAGAAGAAGGAGGATTAGTCAATGGTACTGGAGATTAAAGACTTACATACTTTTTATGAGCAAAGTCATATTCTCCAGGGAGTTTCTCTGGGAATTGAGCGCGGGGAAATCGTTTGTCTGCTGGGCCGGAATGGAGTTGGGAAAACCACGACCTTGAAATCAATCATTGGCTTTGTCAAACCAAGATCGGGTCAAGTGATTTTCAAAGGGCAAGAGATTACGGGTTTCCCTCCTCACGCCATTGCCAAATTGGGCGTGGGATTCGTTCCTGAAGACCGCAGGATATTTCCAACTCTAACTGTGAGAGAAAACCTAATCATGGGCATAAAACCGGGACAGAAAAGTAGAGAAGATGGATGGACAATTGAAAAAGTCTATCAATACTTTCCAGCTTTGCAGGCCAGGGATAAACAGAAAGGAAGGCATTTATCGGGTGGGGAGCAGCAGATGTTGACCATTGCCAGAACCCTTATGGGCAACCCAGAAGTTCTATTGATTGATGAGCCCACAGAAGGCCTGGCCCCTAAAATCGTGGAGACCGTGGAAGAGGTGATAAAGGAGATTCATCAACATGGAATTCCCATTCTATTAGTAGAGCAAAATATGAGGGTTGCCTTACGTTTGGCAGAAAGGATTTATGTCATGGCCAAGGGGAAAGTCGTCTTTCAGGGCACGAGGCAGGAACTTAAAGAAGCCCATGAAGTTCGACAGAAATATTTGGAAGTTTAATGGGCGAGTGGAAAAGAAGAAGGAAGACACATGGATGGCAACATTGAGAAAGGAGGGATAATCATAATGATTAATAAGAAATTT
>JBDOIB010000327.1:0-15782 GCA_041082155.1 Thermodesulfobacteriota bacterium
GCAAAAATTGGAAGGGTTCAAGGGGAGGAAAATTTTTGCCCGCGAGCCGTAAGCAAAATTGCTTTGCAATTTTGCGTCAGTCAGCGTCTGGATTTTGCTCAAAGAAAGTTCTGACATCGTCCAGCAAACACCACCATATAAATGTATTTCACGAAATACACGCGTTTAATGATGGATAAAAGCCATCTCATTACTATCGGTGAAAAACTTTATTCAGAGAGCATTCAGTTCCTCTCACCCCTTCCCCCTTACTTTCTTTAATCCTTCCTTGACTTCTCCATTCGGCTCCCCTTAGAATATCTAAAAATGAAAAAAACCATCACTTTCTACATCCTGAAAGAGATCCTTCCCATCTTTCTTATCGGCTTGATGACCTTTACGATCATCCTTTTGATGGACAAAATCTTTAAAATTATCGAATTGATCGTCACTCGAGGAGTAAAACTCTCCCATATTTTAATGCTTCTCCTATACATTTCTCCCTCGTTTCTTATCTTCACCATTCCCATGGCCTTCCTTTTAGGAACCCTCCTTGCCTTTGGAAGACTCTCTCAGGATAGCGAAATTACAGCTTTAAAGGCATCGGGCATAAGTCTCTATCAACTTTACCTTCCCGTTCTTCTTTTTTCCATTGGAACTTATCTCCTCACCTCCTTTCTGGTTTTTTATGGTCTTCCCTGGGGAAACCGTGGTTTTAAATCCATGCTCTTTCTCATTGCTCAATCCAAGGCAGATGTGGAGATTAAGGAAAGGGTATTCAACGATGAGTTTGAAGGCTTTGTGATCTATGTGGATAAAGTTCCCATCCAGGGAAAAAAGATGGAAGGAGTTCTCATCTATGATGAAAGGGATAAGGAAAAAACGAATACGATCTTTGCCAGAGAAGGTTATCTTTATAACGACCCTAAAACCCAGGAAGTGATTTTAAACCTTCGTCAAGGAGACATTCATCGATTTGACCCCAGAAACAATGTTTATCAAAAAATGCATTTCGAATCCTATGATCTTAGACTCGAGTTGTCCAGTGCTTTTACAAAAATGGGAAAGAAATTAAAGGAACATGAGATGTCCATTGAAGAAATTAAAGAAAGGATAAAGAAAAAGAAGTTGATAGGGGAAGATATCACTCCTCAGGAAGTGGAACTTCACAAACGGTATTCCATTCCTTTCTCATGTCTGATTTTTGGACTCATTGGCATTCCTCTCGGGATTCAGCCCCGTCGTTCCGGGAGATCCTATGGATTAATCCTCTGTATTTTAATCATTCTTATCTACTACATTGCCCTTACGGCCTCAGAAATCCTCGCCATGGGAAAGGAGATTCCTCCTTCATGGGCGGGTTGGGCTCCGAATCTCCTTTTTGGAATTTTTGGAATCTATCTCCTCATCAAGTCAGCCAAAGAGTCTCCTTTTAAGCCTCTTCTCTGGTTAGCAGAAGGAATCCACTTCCTTCAGGAGAAGTGGAGAAGGACTTTGGAAGATGTCTAAAAGGTTTCAGATCCTTCACCGTTATCTCCTTCGGGAGTTCCTAAAGATCTTTAGTCTTAGTCTGAGTACCCTTATTCTTATCTATACCATTGTTCTCTTCTTTCAGAAGGTCAATCTATTTATTAAGCATCAAGCTCACGTCTCCCTTATCTTTTTATATCTCCTCTTCAAGATCCCCGAGATCGTCTTCCAATGGACTCTCCCTTATGGAATTCTTCTCTCCACCCTCCTCACTCTGGGAATACTTTCCAGACATAATGAACTCACAGCCATGAAGGCCGGAGGAGTGAGTCTTTATCGAATCGTATGGCCTCTCTTTATGGTCTCCCTTTTGGTGAGTTTCTGCTCCTTCCTTGGAAATGAATATCTGGTTCCTTTAACCAACCAGAAAACGCGATACCTCCTTTCGGTTCAGGTTCGAAAACAAGAAGCTACGAGCTTCTTTAAAAATTACAAGATCTGGTATCGAAGCGATCAACGGATCTTCAATATTCAGGTCCTTGACTCAAAAGAGAAGGTTTTAAAAGGAGTGACCCTTTATCAATTTGATGATCAATTTCGCTGTGTTGAGCGGGTGGATGCCCGGGAGGTAAAATGGGTGGACGGAAAGTGGAAATTTTTAAATGGAGCGATTCGTAAATTCGAGGATGATGGAACAATTCGTCTCATCCCTTTTACAGAAAAGGAGTATTCCCTGCCGGAAGACTGGTATTCTTTCCAGAATATCGAACGTGAGTCCAAAGAGATGAGTTATACCGATCTTCGAAATTATATTCAGAAGATCAAACTCTCCGGTTATGACCCCACCCGCTATCTGGTGGATCTCCATGCAAAACTTTCCTATCCCTTTCTAAATCTGGTGATGGTTCTGATAGGAATTCCTTTTGCCCTCAGGACAGGCCGCTCCGGAGGAATTGCCCTCAATATTGGTATGAGTGTAATGATTGGTTTTGCTTACGGGATCACTTTCTATGCCTTTATCTCCCTCGGTAAATCGGGAATCCTTCCACCCCTTCTTTCCGCCTGGATCCCAACCCTGCTTTTTGGCTCAGGGGGTCTCTTTACTTTGATGAGTATCAGACAGTGATAGAATGGAGGAGAGTCTTTCTTGAACAAAATTAAGGGCTGGAGAGCTGGTAGAAATAATAGCTAAGGGACCGGAAAGTATCTGTAAGAATCAGAATTCCAACAAGGATCAGAAATATTCCACTGATCAGGGTAATTACTCTCATAAAGCGTTTTATTTTCTCAAAGGCAAAAAGGAAAGAATTAAAAGCCAAGGAAGAAAGAAAGAAGGGGACTCCTAATCCCATGGAGTAAAGGGTCAGAAGAAAAATACCTGTCGAAAACTTCTGGGAGGTGCTTGCATAGATCAGAATGGTTGAAAGAATCGGACCGATGCAGGGAGTCCAGCCTGCCGCAAAAACTACTCCAACCAGAAAGGAACCCAAATATCCTAAGGGTTTTTTTCTTAACTCAAATCTCTTCTCCATCTGAAGGAAAGGAATCTGAATCAGCCCTGTGAAATGGATTCCCAGGATGACGATGAGAATTCCCCCGGCCTTCATAATCCACTCTTGATAGCCTGACAGAAGCTGTCCTAAATAGGTCGCGGAGGCACCCATCAGGATAAAAATGGAGGAGAAACCCATAATGAAAAGAAGAGAGTGAATGAGGGTGACTCCTCTTAACTTCCTTCCCTGAGGTTCTGAAAGTTCTTTAAAGGAGACCCCGGTGATATAGGTCAGATAGGAAGGAAACAAAGGAAGGACACAGGGAGAAATGAACGAGAGGAATCCAGCGGAGAAAGCGATCAGGGCTGAAACTTCCTGGGGTTGATTCATAATAAAATGTTAATATATTTTTATGGGAATTGACAAGAGAACTGCTTCAATGATAAAAAAGACTTGAAATTCTATCTAAGGAGGTATTTATGGCCATCTTAGAAATCAGTGTGGTCCCCATCGGAACGCCCGGAACAAGTTTGAGTGAGTATGTGGCTGAATGTATCAAGGTGTTAAAAAAAGAGAATGTCCGCTATGAACTCACCTCCATGGGAACCAATATCGAAGGAGACTTAAAAAAACTTCTCTCTCTCGCCATCAAGATGCACGAAGTTCCCTTTAAAAAAGGGGCTCTCAGGGTTCTCACCACGATCAAAATTGATGATCGGAGAGATAAGAAGGGAACGATTGAGGGAAAGAAAAAAGCGGTGGAGGTAAAATTGAGGAAAAAATAGAGGACTGGAGATTAAGAGTTATAATCTAACATAAAGTCATGAAAGGAGGTCGTTATGAAAATCAAATGGTACGGACATGCAGCATTCTTAGTCACCACCGAGCAGGGGGTAAAGATTATCTTCGATCCTTATGAATCCGGGGCCTATGGAGGGCAGCTGGCCTATGGGAAGATTAAAGATGAAGCGGATATTGTGCTGACGAGTCATGATCATGCCGATCACAATGATACCAAAAGCCTTCCTGGCTCCCCTCAGATCGTCAGGGGAAGCGGTTCAAAAACGATCAAAGGAATTTCGATTAAAGGCATCCCGACCTTCCACGATCCCTCAAAGGGAAAAGAACGGGGAGAAAACACCATCTTCGTCGTAACAGTGGATGGGATGCAGCTCTGTCATCTTGGAGATCTGGGCCACCGATTGAGTGAAAAAGAATTGGGTGAGATTGGCCCTGTCGATATCCTTCTTCTCCCGGTAGGGGGATTCTTTACCATTGATGCCAAAGAGGCAACCGAGGTCACCCAGCAGATTAAACCTAAGGTGGTGATCCCCATGCATTTTAAAACCTCCAAATGCGGATTTCCCATCTCCCCGGTTGAAGACTTTTTAAAGGGAAAGACAAATATTAAACGGCCAGGGACGAATGAAATTTCCTTCGACAAGAAGACTCTCCCCTCTCAGATGGAGATCGTCGTCTTGGAGCATGCCTTATAAAATTTATGGAGAAATATCAACTTCATCCTTTGATCTCCCGGGAAGAGATTGAATCCATCGTGAAGCGATTGGCGGATCAAATTTCGAAAGATTATCAGGGAAAAGAATTAATTCTGATCTGTATTTTGAAAGGGGCATTTATGTTTCTTTCGGATTTGATCCGCCATCTCAGGATTCCGGTAAAAATCGATTTTGTGAGATTATCCAGCTATGGCAGTCAGATGAGGAGTTCCGGACAGGTTGAAATCACCAAAGATATTGAGGTTTCAATCGAAGGCAAAGAAGTCCTCATTATTGAGGATATTATCGATAGCGGTCTTACCCTGAAATTTTTGAAAGATCGACTCTCTCTTTCCCGTCCTAACTCCGTGAAAGTCTGTGCTCTGCTTGACAAAAAAGCGAGAAGGGAGGTCTTGATCGAACCAGACTACTTAGGGAAAGCCATTGAGGATGTCTTTGTCGTGGGTTATGGTATTGATGTGGAGGAGTGTTATCGTCATCTTCCCGAAATCTATTATGTTACTCCCATCCGTCCCTGACGGTAAAGTAAGGTCGTCCTATCTTTTCATCCTTATTCTTTTTCTCTTCATTCAAAGTTTCTCCACTGCCTGGTCCCAATCTCCTTTACTTGAAGAGACAGTCCTCTTCAGAGAAGGAGAATCCTTCCTTGAAAAAGGCGACTTTCAAAAAGCCCTCTGGCGGTTTCAGCAGTTGATTCGTAGCTTTCCCCGAAGTCCTCTTTTGGAAGAAACAAAATTTCGAATGGCCCTCTGTTATACCCGGCTGAAACGCCACCGGGAGGCCATTCAAATTCTAAAAGAACTCCTTTCCGGACTTCCCCCTTCGGACCGAATGATTCAGATCTTCACACTTCTTGGAGATAATTATACAGCGCTGAAGGATCGTCTCCAGGCTCTCCATTGGTATGGAAAGGGACTCTTCATCCCTGCAAAATCTCATGAAGAGTTAAAAAAGAAGATTCGCGAATTAATCGATCAAATAGATCACGAGGAGGAACTGAATCGTATCGAAACCACCTTTCGAGGCGCTTATAGTGGGGGTTATGCAAAGCTTCGATTGGCCAAGATAGAAAAAGCTCGAGGAAACGATCTCCGTGCCCAGAAAATACTCACAGAAATCGGTCGGGATTATCCAACGATGGATTACTGGGTTCAGGCGAAGGAACTCTCTGAAGAAATTCCTTTCAGAATCAAGCCGAAATACCCCATCGGGATTCTCCTTCCCCTCAGTGGCCCTTCTAAATCCTTTGGAGAGAGGGCATGGCAGGCCATCCAGTTTGCCTTTAAAGAGAAGAACCCCAGAGAAGAAATTTTCTCCCTCATCCTTCGAGATTCCAAGGAAGATCCTCAAGAAGCGGAGAGGGCAGTAGAGGATTTGATTAAAGGAGAGAAGGTGATGGTTATTATTGGCCCTCTTCTGAGTATCAATGTCGATCGGGCAGCAAAAAAAGCCCAACAGCTCAAGGTCCCTATAATCAGTCTTTCCCAGAAGGAGATCCCGTTGGAGAAAAATGGATTTACCTTTCAAAATTCAATGACTCCTCTGGAACAGATTCAGACCCTCGCTTCCTATGCGATCAAGGAATTGGGACTTCGAACCTTTGCCATCTTCTACCCAAACTCCCCTTTTGGCTCATATTATAAAAATCTCTTCAGAGAGGAGGTCTCCCGATTGGGAGGAAAAGTTTCTGGCATTCTGATCTATCAAGAGGATCAAACAGATTTTCATCAGGAGATTCAGGGCTTCTTAAAGATCTCTAAACAAGAGGCCCTTTTCATCCCTGACACCCATCCCCGGGTAGGAACAATCCTTGCTCAGATGGGATCCCACGGGGTTAAAGGGATTACCTTTTTGGGGATTAACACCTGGAATGGTTCTGGCCTTCTTTCGATCGGAGGAAGAGCAGCAGAAGGGGCAATCTTTGTGGATGCCTTCTCCTCAGAGGATCCAAAAGTAAGATCCTTTGTGGAGGGATTTCAAAAGGAGTATCGCCGAAAACCCGAAACCCTGGAGGCCATCTGTTATGATGGAGCAAAACTCCTTGCAGAGATCCTTAAATCCAGATCTCCCTCCTCTCCTTACGAAATGAAAGAAGAACTGTTAAAGGTCTCAAACTACCAGGGGATCTCCGGGTTAATGGGCTTTTCAGAAAACGGGAGAGCGATTCGAAAACTCACCATTTTTAGAGTAAAGAATGGAAAGGTCAACCCCCTTTCCCAATGATAATATTTTGTGAACCCATGCCATGCCCCCCTCCCTATCGGGGAGAGGATGTGGGTGGGGGGAAGAATCTTTTAAAATGAAACCTCCTCTTCATTCCTGGAAATTAAACATTCAGCAAGCCATTGAGATTCAAAATCAATTAAGAAGTAAACTTCTCCTTAAAAATACATTCTCGAAGTTAGAAGCCATTGGAGGGGCTGATGTTTTCTATCCTAAAGAGAAGGAGATTCTTTACGGGGCCATTGTCGTATTCTCTTACCCGGACTTAAGATTGATCGATTGGGCCACTGCCCGGGGGAGAGTCTCTTTCCCTTACATCCCTGGTCTCCTTGCCTTCCGGGAGGGTCCAATTCTTTTAAAAGTCTTCGAGAGATTAAGGATAAAACCAGACCTGATGATTTTTGAAGGTCATGGAATCGCCCACCCAAGGGGATTGGGGCTGGCTTCCCATCTGGGTCTCTGGCTGGATCTCCCCTCTATTGGATGTGCGAAGAGCCCTCTGGTGAGAGAATTTAAGCCACCAGCTCTCTTCAGGGGAAGTGTGGAATGGGTTCTGATCGGAGATAAAAAGGTGGGAGCCATCCTTCGAACCAAAGATAAAGTAAAACCTGTTTTTGTCTCTCCCGGCCATCGAATCGATTTGAAAACCAGCATCGAGGTCATCCTGAATGCCTGCCGAGGATATCGAATGCCTGAACCCCTAAGAAAAGCCCACCAGCTCTCCCGGGGAATAGGGTTTTAATAACACTCCTTTAAGTACCCCTCCAGGCGATTCATTCCTTCAATAAGATTCTCCATGGAGTTAGCATAACAGAATCGTAAATACCCCTCTGCGTTGGATCCGAAATCGATTCCTGGAGCTACTCCTACTTTGGCTTTCTCTAAAATATCAAAGGCCAGTCGATAGGAGTTTGGAGAAAACCTCTTCGCATTCGCAAGCACGTAAAACGCTCCTGTAGGCTCTACGGTGATTCCAAATCCTAACTCCCTCAATCTGGGAATCAGGTATCGTCTTCGCTGATCATAGGTCTCTCGCATCTTTCTGACCTCTTCTTCCCCCTCCTTCAAACCAGCGAGAGCCGCCCATTGAGAAAAAGAACTGGCCGAAATGAAGAGGTTTTGCTGAATCTTCTGCATGGGCCGGATAAACTCTTTTGGAGCAATGAGATAACCCAATCGCCATCCGGTCATTGCATAGAGCTTGGAAAATCCATTGATGACAAAGGCCCGATCCGTAAATTCAAGAATGGAGTGAGCTTCTCCCTCATAGACCAGCCCATGGTAAATCTCATCGGAGATGATATAAGGGGAGAATTCAGAAATTTCCCTCATCCTCTTTTCAGACATCACATTCCCGGTCGGATTGGAAGGGGAGTTAATCATAATCCCCTTCACCTTGGGACCTATTTTCTCACGAATCATCTCTGGAAGATACTGAAACCCTTCCTCCTCAAAGACATCCACAAACACTGGAACGCCATCCACAAATCGAATGATATTGGGATAACAGGGATAATAAGGGTTGGGAAGAATAACCTCGTCCCCTGGGTCCAGGAGAGCCGAGAAGAGAAGAAGCATTGCCGGAGAGGTTCCTGAAGTAATAATGATCTGCTCGGGAGAAACCTTAACCCTATAGTTTTTCCAGTACTCTTCCGAAATGGCCTCCCTTAATTCGATGATCCCCATGCTATGGGTATAGTGGGTTTTCCCCTCACAGATGGCACGATATCCCGCTTCATTGATACATTCAGGTGTGGTGAAATCCGGTTCCCCAACTTCAAGATGGATGACCCGCTCTCCAGCCCTTTCCAGCTTCTGGGCTCTCTCAAGCACATCCATCACGATAAAGGGAGGAATCTCCTGGGCTTTTTTCGAGACCATCACTCACTCCTTTCAATAATAATTGGCTCTCCCCGATTGACTTTTAATCTCTTTTGTGCGTTCCCCTCTCTGACGGCTATTTCTAAAAAACCAGCGCTTCCAAAAAGGGCAAGAAGGTCCCCTTTTCTCCCCTCCCAGTACCCCTGAGAGATCTTGGAAATTCTCCTCCTTCCTATCCTAATCACAAAGGAGTAATCCTTGATAAAACCTAAAATCCTCTCTTTCTCTATGTTGGTGATGAGGTTTCCAAAGCGGTCATTAAGAATAACTTCACCGATCAATCTTTTCCCCTCTTCCTCCGGTTTCTTAAGATCGAGCCTGACCCATTGATCCACTCTCTTTCCGAAGGTTTGAGGTCGAACACCCCGGGAGAGATGAGCCGCCACGGGAGCGAAGAGATCTCTTCCGTGGAAGGTTGAACTGAGGGGCGAGAGAAAGTATTTTGAATTGGTGAGTTCAATGACTCGTTCTACTCCGTCCTTTTCTGCAACCAGTGTAAAAAGCCCGTTATCCGGGCCGACAAAAAAATAATTCCTGGTCTTAAGGAGGATGGGTTTTCTCTTCCCTCCTACCTCCGGATCAATGACAGCCAGATGGATGGTCTGTTCGGGAAAATAGGAAAAAGCACTGGCTAAAAGAAAGGCTCCTTCTCGGATATCCTGAGGAGAAACCTGATGACTGAGATCGATAATCCTACATCGGGGATTAATCTTGAGGATGACCCCTTTCATCGAAGCCACATAATAATCCTTCGTCCCGAAATCGGTAAGCAGGGTAATGATTGGGGTTTTCATGAATCCTTGATCTTTTTTAAATTCTCCTGGAAAGGCTTGTATAGGATTCCCTTTTCCGTAACGATCGCTTTTATCAAACGATGAGGAGTGACATCAAAAGCTGGGTTAAAAATACCCACTCCTTTTGGTACCAGCCTTCTCGATCCAATATGTGAAACCTCCCTTTCTGACCTCTCCTCAATAGGAATGTTTTCCCCTCGGGAAAGTCTCCAGTCAATGGTAGAAGTAGGAGCAACCACATAGAAGGGAATATGATGATAATTTGCAAGGACGGCTAAACTGTAGGTGCCGATTTTATTAGCCGTATCCCCATTTCTCGCAATTCGATCTGCCCCCACAAGAACCATATCAATCCTCTTTCTGCTCATCAGCCAGCCAGCCATATTATCCGTGATCACCGTCAAGGGAAGATGGGTCTGAGAAAGCTCCCAGGCGGTCAGTCTTGCTCCCTGGAGCAAAGGTCGGGTCTCATCCACATAGACATGAAACTTCTTCCCCTCCATCCATGCGGCATAGATCAGGCTGAGTGCGGTTCCATAACCTGCTGTCGCTAACGCCCCCGCATTGCAATGGGTCAGGATCCCTGAGCCATCATGAATGAGTCCTTTTCCAACCTCTCCTATTCTCCGATTGATCTCTAAGTCCTCCTCATAGATTTTTAAAGCCTCCTCTTCCAATCTTATCTTTGCCTTCTCTATATCCTCGGATGATTCCTCAAATACTCTTTTCATTCTTTCGATAGCCCAGAAAAGATTGACTGCAGTGGGCCGAGTCTGAGCCATCCTTTGAAAAATCTTTTCCATTTCCTGCCTAAATCTCTCGGTTTGAGTGGTCTTTATTTTTTTTCCACCTAATGCTATTCCCATAGCCGCTGCCACTGCGATGGCCGGAGCCCCTCGAATAGCCATTCTTTTTATGGCTTCTGCGACTGAAGAGGCATCCCTGCAGACCAGGTAATGAACCCGTAGAGGAAGCCTCCTCTGATCCAGAATCCGGATATGATCCCCTCTCCACTCTATCGTCTCAAAATTCATCATCCTAATAGACCCTTGATCCTCCCTCACCTTTATCCTCTCCCCTGAAATGGGAGGGGACAGGGTTAAATTGCTTTTTTATTCCCCTCCTTTCAATTTTTTCCTGAGAAGTTCATTCACCAGCTGTGGATTTGCCTTTCCCCGGGTCTTCTTCATCACTTCCCCCACTAAAAACCCGAAGATCTTCTCCTTTCCCTTTCGATATTCATCCACCTGCTTGGCACAGGTCTCAATGACCTGATCGATTGCCTTTTCTATCTCCCCTCGATCGAGGATTTGAACCCAGCCTCTCTCCCTCACAATCTTTTCAGCCTCTTCTCCTGTTCGATACATCTCCTCAAAAACATCCTTGGCAATCTTCCCGCTGATCGTCCCGTTCTTAATGAGTTCAAGCATCCCTGCCAGATGTCTTGGAGTGATGGGACACTGGTCAATCTCCCTTTCATCTCTCTTTAATTCCCTGAGAAGTTCAACCATGATCCAGTTGCTGACGGTCTTGGGTTCAGGAAACAATGAGACCGTCTCCTCAAAATAGTTTGCCATTGCTTTAGTGGAGGTAAGAATCTCTGCATCGTATTCGGGAATCTGATACTGCTGGATAAACCTCTCCTTTTTCTGATCCGGAAGTTCAGGGAGGCTTGCTCTAATCTCTTCGATCCAATGCTCATCGATTCTTAAGGGGACAAGATCCGGATCTGGAAAATACCGATAATCATGGGCCTCCTCTTTTCCTCTCATAGAAATCGTGATTCCTGTATTGGCATCAAAAAGTCTTGTTTCCTGAACGACTTCCTCACCCAACCTGAGAAGCTCGATCTGCCGCTTAATCTCATATTCCAGGGCCTTCTCGACATGTTTGAAGGAATTCATATTCTTCAATTCGGTTCGAGTTCCGAATTCCTTCTGGCCCACTCGGCGAACAGAAACGTTTGCATCACATCGAAACGTTCCTTTCTCCATATCCCCGGTGCAGATCTCAAGATATTGAAGAATGGCTCGAAGTCTTCTCAAATATTCTCCCGCCTCCTGAGGGGAACGAAGGTCTGGCCCACTTACAATTTCCACCAACGGGACTCCTGTTCGATTGAAATCCACATAACTGTATGGAGATGTCTCCGGGGTTTCTCCATGTTTTAGCTTCCCTGCGTCTTCCTCCATATGGATCCGAATAATTCGTATCTTCTTCTTTACTCCATTCACGGTAATTTCAATGTACCCATTCTCCGCCAGGGGATGCTCATACATGGAGATTTGATATCCCTTGGGGAGATCGGGATAAAAATAATTCTTTCGAGCAAAGAGACTGAAAGGAGCGATTCGGCAGTGAGTGGCCAGTCCCAGGCGAATGGCAAACTCCACAGCCTTGCGGTTGACCACCGGAAGGGATCCGGGTTGCCCCGTGCAGACCGGACAGGTCTGGGTATTGGGTTCCTCACCGAAAGTGGTCGAACAACCACAAAAAATCTTGGACCGCGTTAAAAGCTGCGCGTGAACTTCCAGTCCAATCACAGGCTCATATTCCATAGGTTTTCTCCTTCTCCAGGGGAAATTAGATCCCCTAAAAATAAATTCTCAATCCAAACGATATTTGAAAATAGTTGAATCCGGAGGTTGCTCCCAATGCATAATTTCCACCTTCGACGGTTGCCTCGGCATCCATATGTCTGGAAATCCGGCACCGAAATACCCCTGCTCCTCCGAGGATAAAATCTCGATCCCTTTCTCCGTATCGCTTGAAGGATTGATATCCGATGTAAGGCTCCAAAAAAATGAAAAATGGATCCTTCTCATAATCGATAGACACTAACGCCTGATGAGAGATAAAATTTCTTGGATCAAAGTAACCCCCTCTTGTGTGTTTATCGAAATCGAGATATCTCAGTCGATAGCCCAGAGAGGTTCGCGGGTTTCCTGAAAACACGACATATCTGGGGGTAAATTGAAAATCATGAGAATAATTCTTATCGGAATAATCTCTATAAAAATAGCTTCCATGGAGAGAAAGAAAGTCAGTCAGGTTCTGACTTCCGTAGATCCCTGCTTCGGACACTCGAATTTTATTTTCAATTAACTGAGCGGTGTCCACCAGGACATTTCGGCTGATACTTCCGCCTAAAAAACCTCGAAAAAGATCAACAGTGGCAAAGAGGGTTCCAGTCAAATAGTGATCCGTCTCTTTGTGAGCAAGTTGAGTCACTCCTGCTCCTCCTCCGATGGTTAACGATTCTATCGCCCTTAAATAACCTCTGAAAAAAACCTCCTCGCTTCTGTGATGCCGGCTATCATCTCTGGCATCGGTATGTCTGAAATGGAGATCTACTCTTACAGGGTCAATCCATCCCCCTCCTGAAACTGAAATTCGATGCAATTGATTATCATCCGAATCATGATAAAATTGATAAGTTCCACCCAACGAAGGTCGTGTGGCTCTTAGAACCTCTTCCTCAAGTTTTTTTAACTCTTTTTCCTGATAGGGATAGGTAGGTTTTAAGTGAGAGAGGCTTTCCTGAGCTCCTTTCCGATCGCCCTTTCTCAACAGAGCGTAGGTTAACCCTAAACGAATATCAAAGTCCTCTTTTGTTTCTAATAAATTCCTGTAAATGGAAATGGCTTGATTTATATGGCCTCTCCATCTCAAAATATTCGCCTGAATGAATAACGCATCCCTGTTTTCTGGAATCATCCTCAAGATAGCTTCGACTTCCTTCTGAGACTCCTTCAATCTCCCTGCCCAGGAAAGAGACCTGGCCAGATGAATTCTCGCTTCCAGATGATCCGGATTGTTTTTAACAATATCCGATAATTCCTCAATGGCTTCTTTTAAATAACTTCCCCATGAGAGGTGAACGGCCATCCGAAATCTTTCATTTTCAGAAAAACCCATCCTGTCCAGAGAAAGGGCCTTCAGATACTCTTTCCCAGCCCCTTTATAATCCCCTTTCAATGCCATTACCTCTCCTAATGCCTTGTGAAGTTTCGCCCTCTCTTTATCGGTTTGAGACCTCGAAAGTGAGATCCGGTAAGCTTTGATCGCCTCATCATATTTACCCTCCTGAACCAATTTTTCAGGAGTGGTTGAATAACAGAGGTGGGTCCACCAGAATATGATCACCGACACGATAAATACTTTAAATACCATTCTCATAGCTCTCCCTCTCCGATATAATGCTTAAAAGAGATAAGGTCAAGTCTGTAATTAATGTTGAGACGTGGGATAACCTCGACTTTCGAGCCTTTTTTAAAAAATCCTTCCGTGGAGGTCAAAAAATACCGAAATCCCATCTCACGAGCTATTTGGATACTCTTGTCATTAAAAATACCATAAGGCCAGGCCATTATCTCTAATTTTCTTCCAATTCGGTTTTGGACCTCTTCCTGAAACAGTTGAAGATCCTCCCTGAATGCACTCTCTGAAACCGATACCACCCCTCCTTTGAAATGAAGATTATAGGTATGGCATCCCAGATCCACCAATCCACTTTTAAGAAGGTAGCGGTATTCATCCCAGCTCAGAGTGGGGCGATTTCCCCCAAGATGAATAAATCTTCCTATATGCTTCCCTATAAAATTAATCGTTGCCTTAAATTGATAGGTTTGAAGGAATGGAAAGGCATAATCAACAAAGGAGGCATATCCATCATCGAAGGTAATGAGGATAGGTTTCTCAAACCCCTTTCCCTCGAGAGACTCAATCTCACGAAAAAAAAGGGGGCGATATCCTTCTTCATATAACCATTCCATCTGGGCGGCAAACTGTCTTGGGGAAACTGTATAATCATCCCTAAAAGCATCTGAAAGGTCGTGATAGAGCAAAACAGGAATCTTCACAGGTTTTGCCCATCCCCTTTCCTCTATCCAGCAAGAGAATAAGAGGGCTCCTCCACTTGCCTTTAGAAATTCTCTTCTCGTCAGTTTCATTCCACCCTCTCCGGAATCTTTCTCAGGGCTTCTTGATACAGAAAATAGCTCTTCTTCATATAGGTATGATAGATGGGGGTTTGCCACTCCTCCCAGGTATATTTTCTGATCTCCTCCCGCTTAAGGGTTATCGGGAAGGAGTCGGTAATATTGATGCCACGGCCTGTTTTTTTGGCATACCACTGGCCTTTTTCTGGTTGATAAGAGAAAACCAGAATATGAATGCCATCTGTTTTTTTCCCCAGGAGGTCTTTCTCCTTCCATAGGACACATTTGGAACTTGGATCGGTGAATTGGAGAAGACTCCACGGGAGCCGGATCTCGATCCGATTCTCAGCGAAATAAAAATCTGCCAGAGAATCATAGGATAGATGTTCTGGATCCAGACTTCCATATCTCAATTCCGAGACGCAATGAACTCGCGACGGAAAGAATCTTTTCCCATCCTTGCTCACCCGTCTGATATTACTTTTGTTTTGAATAAGGACCCATTCCCCTTGATCCGCTACGACGGGCCTGATCTCTCCTCTTTCACCGTTTAAATACTTATCGTAATCTTTACAGATGAGAATCCGGCTTTTGCTTTCTCCTGCCAGATGGATTAAGAACTCAATTCCTATCGGGAGCACTACATTTGTATTCAGGGGGAGAGCGAATTCTCCACTTTCGGGTAAAATGGTATCCAGTCCTATCAGATAATGGGCCTTGTTAAAATCAATTTTGCCTTTTGTCTCGATCAAAAGGTAAAGAAATCCTTCATCATGTTGTACCCTGACCCTTTTCAATAATCGGGTTTCATCAAACCCATCATTAAACTTAAATAGCATCTGATCGCCATCTTTTTCATATAGAATACTACTATTGGTCCATTCCTCATCCTTCCCAGAAAGACTCACCTTTCTTTTAGGATACCCGGGATAGACTCCTAAAAGGCCATAGTTTTCTTCTGCATCCTGGATATTATACCAGAGGGGTTTTCGCTCGGAAGGATGATAATAGGGAAGAAAGAGCCAATTTTTTTTAAACCATTCGTCAAACCACGAAAATAATATCCCGCCTGCCATCTTGGCCTGATAGATGGTCTGAATTAATTGTCCATCAATCTTGCCCTGTCCGACTTCAGAATGGCCACCATGATGCCATCCTCGGTGGTGCCAGTGGGCAATTTCTCGGCTGCTTGGAACTCCAAATTCACCGATTAAAATGGGCTGACTTCCATGGTGTTTTTTTAATCTGAAAAGATAAGCTGAAAAGGGATCTTCTTCCTCAATGAATTCATTGACCATGAAATCAGGATAGTAAGGATAAGCGTGATAGGTGGCAAAAAAACCACTCCCTTGGATAGCTTTGATTTTAGACAAATCAAGGCTTTCATCATCCTCATTTTCGTGACAGAGGGTTTGAGGGATTTTAATTCCCTGAAATCCCATATTCATCTCATAGGTTGATTCTGTGGGATGGAGAAGGGGATCA
>JBDOIB010000336.1:0-9678 GCA_041082155.1 Thermodesulfobacteriota bacterium
GTATATATTTTTAAGCCTTTCATTTTTTATCTTCCGAGCACTCCTTCAAAAATGAAAAATAAAAAACCCGGTCTTCAGTTGAAGACCGGGTTTTTTATTTACTCCTTCCCTTCACAGTCTCCCACCGAAGACCTTTTGTGAAGCGTATTCAGGCAGGTTTTCTGACTTACGGATCCTCCTACTTCCTGCCCCTTCCCAGTCTATTGGATTTAGACCAGTGGCTGTTGGCAGGTTTCGTCCCCGATCACAGCGGCGTGGCCGTCCTCGATTTTCACGAGGTTCCCTTTTAGGTTCAAGACCACCTGAATACGGTTTATTATTTTATATCATAAATGAGCCCGGAAAGCAAACGATAAAGTAAAATTGACAGTGGGGGTAAATTGTAGTATTTTTAATTTAATAGATAGAGGGGCTTCACCCCTCTTTCCTATTTTAACCCTTGAGTGCGAACACAAATGAAGGAATTCCTCTGTCTCGTTTCTAAACCGAGCCGGTATGTGGGGCAGGAGATCAACTCTATACGAAAAGATCTCTCTACCGTGAAACTCAAATTCTGTCTCGCCTTTCCGGATGTTTACGAAGTGGGAATGTCACATCTGGGGATTCAAATCCTTTATTTCCTTCTTAACCAAAGAAAAGAGATTGCATGCGAAAGGGTTTTTGCTCCCTGGATCGATATGGAGAAACTTCTGAGAGAGAAGGGAATTTCCCTTTCCTCCCTTGAATCTTCTCTCCCCCTTTCTCAATTTGATGTGGTTGGTTTTTCTCTTCAATACGAACTTTCTTTTACCAATGTTCTCAATATGCTTGAGCTTTCCCGTATCCCCCTTCTCTCGAAGGATCGGGATGAGAGATTTCCGCTGATCATCGCTGGTGGACCCACCAGTTTCAATCCCCTGCCTATGGCTGACTTTTTTGATGCCTTTGTGATTGGAGATGGGGAAGAGATCATTCTCGAACTTGCAGATTTAGTCATCCAATGGAAAACCTCAGGAGGGAAAAAGGATGAGCTTTTAAGAGTCCTTTCCCGATTGGAAGGGGTTTACGTTCCCAGCCTCCATCAGGGAGAGCCGGTTCGAAAAAGAATTCTTTCAGATCTCCAAAGAGCTTCCTTCCCTACCTCTCCGATTGTTCCCTATATGAGAATCGTCCATGATCGCCTCGGTCTCGAGATTGCTCGAGGATGCAAAAGGGGCTGTCGTTTCTGTGAAGCGGGATTCATCTATCGCCCTTATCGAGAGAGAAGCCCCGAGACGATAAAAGAGCTCCTTAAACAATCCCTCCCTCGGACAGGATATGAAGAATTTTCCCTCCTGTCCCTCAGTGCAGGAGATTATTCTTCGATCGCTCCTCTTCTCTCTAGCCTCATGAATTGTTATGAATCAGAGAAGATAGCCATCTCCCTTCCATCCTTAAGAATAGAAAGTATCGTTGGAGAGTTGGCCAGAGAGATTCAAAGGGTTCGAAAGACAGGGTTCACCCTTGCCCCTGAAGCAGCTACCGAGCGAATGAGAAGGGTTATAAATAAAGAGATGGATGAGGAGATTCTCTTTCAGGGACTCCAAGATCTTTTTTCCAAGGGATGGAAGAATGTCAAACTTTACTTTATGATTGGTCTTCCAACCGAAAGAGAAGAAGATTTGGAAGCCATCTTAACCCTTTCACACCGGCTGGCCCTATTAGGAGAAAGGCGGAAGGTATTCCCCCATATCAGTATCAGTGTCTCTTCTTTTGTTCCAAAGCCTCATACCCCTTTCCAGTGGACTTCTCAGATTTCTATCAAAGAGATGGAGGAGAAACTCCAATTTCTTAAAAAAGGCCTAAAAAAGAGCCTCCGATTCAAATGGCAAGACCCTCATTTGAGTTATTTAGAAGCGGTCTTTTCAATGGGGGATCAAAGACTTTCACAGGTTCTGCTGGAGGCCCATCGATTGGGGTGCCGGTTTGATGGATGGAGTGATCAGTTCCATTTTGATCGATGGAGGGAAGCCTTTGAGAGAGCAGGAATTGACCCGGAGGGATATAGACGAGCAAAGACCCTCCTCGACCCCCTTCCTTGGTCCTTCATCGATACAGGGGTGAAGATTCCCTTCCTCTGGGAGGAATATCAAAAAGGGATGCGAGAAGAGTGGACCCCTCCCTGTGAAGGTGAAAATTGTCATCGTTGTGGGGTCTGTGATGGTCGAGAAGTGACTGTGAAGGAATATAGGTGGAAAGAAGAGTTCTTAGAGAGATGGAGGATGCCTCGGGGAGGGGAAGATCAAAAGAAATTGATCAAAAGGAAATTTCGATTAACATTTACCAAAAAAGGAGAACTTCGATTTCTTAGTCATCTTGAACTTGCCCATCTCTTTTCACGGGCAGTCAGGCGAGCCCATCTTCCCCTTTGCTACTCGGAAGGGTTTCATCCCATGCCCAGAATCATTTTTGAGAAAGCCCTCCCGGTGGGGGTGGAAAGCCTCAGTGAGAAGGTGGATATCGAATTGGTGGGTAGAATATTTTCAGATGAGATAAAAGAAAGATTAAATCAAACCCTTCCAGAAGGGATCGAGATCATTGATGTGAAAGAACTTCCCCTCGCTCTTCCTTCCTCCTCCACCCTTCATCGGGTGACCTACTGGATCCCTCTCGATCATCTTCTCACCAAAGAAGATCTTTGTTCAAAAATTCAAAAGCTCTGGGAAAAAGAGGAATTATTTATCATTCAGAAGAGGAAGGGGAAGAAGAGAAGATTAGACCTCCTCCCGCTCATCGAAAAGATAGACCTCAAGGAAAATGAAGGAGCAGGATTTGGGCTTCTGATGGTTCTTCGAAGTTCAGGTGGAAAAATGGCTAAACCCCATGAGGTACTGGAAGCCCTTCTGGGTTTGAAAGGAGAAACCTTGGCCCAATGCAAAGTCGTCAAGATGGGGTAAAACAGGAGAATCCTCTATGGTCAATGAGTTGATTATCAATGTGAAGCCATGGGAAACAAGAGTCGCTTTCATTGAGGATGGAGTTCTTTCAGAGCTTTTCATCGAGCGAGCCAAGGACAGAGGGATCATCGGGAATATCTATAAAGGGAAGGTCGTCAAGGTTCTTCCCGGGATGCAGGCTGCTTTTGTGGATATTGGGTTGGAGAAGGCTGCCTTTCTCTATGTCTCGGATGCCTATGGAGCAGTGGAAATGTTGGAAGAGATGGGTTTCCCTTGGGTGGAAATGTCTCCCTCTTCTTCCAGTCCCCCCTTCCCGATCGAGGAGATCCTCTCCGAGGGACAGGAGATTGTGGTCCAGGTGTCTAAAGAGCCCCTTGGCACAAAAGGAACTCGGATTACCTCTCATATTACCCTCCCCGGCCGCTATTTGGTGCTCATGCCCATGGTGGATCATGTAGGCGTCTCAAGAAAGATTAAAGATGAAAAGGAGCGGAGAAGGCTTAAAGAGATTGTCCAGGGGATGAAACCTCCATCCAGTGGATTTATCGTTCGAACCGCCAGTGAGGGGGCGGAGGCTGAAGAGATTCGAAATGACATGGAATTCCTACTACAGCTGTGGCGTAATATTCAAAGAAAGAAAGAAACTGTGACGGCCCCCTGTCTTCTCTATAGCGACCTCACATTAATCCTCCGGGTCCTAAGAGACATGCTCTCTCCTCAGATCCATCGAATTGTAGTGGATTCAAGAGAAGAGTACGAGAATATCCTTTCTTTTATTAGTACCTATATGCCCAAACAGAAGTATGAAGTCGTTCTCTATGAAGAGAAGGAGCCCATCTTCGATGCCTACGGCATTGAGATGGAAATTGATAAGCTTTTACAAAGAAAGGTCTGGCTCAAATCGGGAGGCTATATCGTGATAGATATGAGTGAGGCTTTAGTGGCTATCGATGTCAACACGGGGAAATATGTAGGGAAGAGAAACGTGGCAGATACGATCCTTAAGACCAATCTGGAGGCGGCGAAAGAGATTGCTTATCAATTGAGGGTTCGAAATATTGGAGGAATTATTATTATCGACTTCATTGATATGGAAAGGGAGGGAGATCGGGAAAAGGTGATTCAAGCTCTCGAAGAGGCTCTAAAGAAAGATCGACAAAAGACGACCATTTTTAAGATCTCTGAATTGGGATTGGTTGAAATGACTCGCAAACGGACCCGAGAAAATATTTCGAGAATTTTAGGAGAATCTTGTCCATACTGTGAAGGCTCGGGGATCGTCAAGTCCAAAACCACCGTCTGTTATGATATCTTTCGCGAAATCGAGAGAACAGCTTCTCATTTAGGGGGAAATAACATCTTAGTAGAAGCTAATCCTGATGTCGCGGATATGCTCTATGAGGAGGAGAGGTCAGGGGTGGAGGAATTGGAGCGAAAATTGAAGAAAAAGATTGTCATTAAAGGAAAAACTGGTTTTCACCAAGAACAATTCAATATCGTTGAAATTTGATAAAAACTATTTTAATATGTTTTGTTAATCAAATTCGGAGGATTAGAATGTTTGCAGTGCTGAGAGCCGGAGGAAAGGAGTACAGGGTTTCCAAAGGAGATATCATCCGAGTTGAGAGGTTGGAAGGAAAGGTCGGGGATTCCGTTACCCTCAAAGAGGTTCTGATGGTCGGGGAAGGAGATAAAATTCAAATAGGAAATCCTTTAGTGAACCAGGCAACGGTTGTCGGAGAGATTATTCAGCAGGCAAAAGGGAAGAAGGTACTGACATACAAGATGAAAAGGAGAAAGAATTACCGTCGAATGAAAGGTCATCGTCAACCCTACACCTATTTGAAAATTAATGAGATCATGATCCAATAGACTGGAGGGAACGTTATGGCTCACAAAAAGGCCGGAGGAAGCTCAAGGAATGGAAGGGATAGCCCGGGTCAGCGTCTTGGAGTGAAACGCTTTGGAGGTCAATGGGTAAGGGCAGGAAATATTCTGGTTAGGCAGAAAGGCACCCGAATCTTTCCCGGAGCGAATGTAGGAATGGGAAAAGATTTTACTCTCTTTGCCAAGATCGATGGATTTGTCGTATATGGACAAAAAGGGGGAGATAAAAAAATAGTAAGTGTATCCCCAACCCTCTAAGCCTCCTTCAGGGTATGGTTTCCACTCCCTATTGTATTGAATTTAAATGAAATTTGTGGATGAGGCTAAAATTTTGGTCCAAGGAGGCGATGGAGGCAACGGGTGTGTCAGTTTTAGGAGAGAGAAGTTTATTCCCAAGGGAGGTCCAGACGGAGGGGATGGAGGAAAAGGTGGGGATGTGATCCTCCAGGCAGATGGGCAACTTTCAACACTCCTTGATCTTACCTACCTTCAACATTTTCGAGCGCAAAAAGGAAGTCACGGGAAAGGCAAGAATCAGACCGGAAAGGATGGAGAGGACCTGATCGTTCGGGTTCCGGTTGGAACTCTAATCCGGGACGCAGAAACAGGAGAGGTTCTTCAAGATTTAATCTTCGATGGTCAGAGATTTATTGCAGCCCGAGGGGGACGAGGAGGAAGGGGAAATGCCAAGTTTGCCACTCCTACTCACCAGACTCCCCGTCATGCTGAGAAAGGGGAGAAGGGAGAGGTCCGGTGGCTTCGCCTGGAGCTTAAGCTTCTTGCAGATGTAGGCCTCATCGGATATCCCAATGTAGGAAAATCCACCCTTCTATCCAAGATCTCTTCTGCGAAACCTAAGATTGCCGATTATCCTTTCACGACGCTGGTTCCTAATTTGGGAGTTGTCAGGAGAGAAGAAGGAAGGTCTTTTATCGTTGCAGATATTCCAGGACTCATTGAGGGAGCCTCTCATGGAGCCGGGCTGGGATTGACTTTTCTCAGGCACATCGAACGAACCCGACTCCTGGTCCACCTCGTCGAGGTTTCGGAAGAGAAAAACCGGAGTCCTATCCGGGATTTTGAGACCCTTAACAAGGAATTGAAAGCCTATCATCCTTCCTTGGCCGAAAAGAAGCAGTTGGTCGTTCTTAATAAGATTGATCTTCCTCATGTCCGAGAGAGAGCCGAAGAAATAAGAAATCAATTTAACAGGATAGGGTATTCCCTCCACCTTATTTCCGGGAAGACCGGAGAGGGGGTGGGGGAGCTGATCGAACTCCTTGCAAAATTATTAGATTCTGAATAACCGGATCGTAGGATTTAAAATCGACGATCAAAATTTTATAATTAAATAAAACCTTCAGTCAAAGAGGAATGATTAGAAAGAAAGTAGGCCTTTTTGGAGGAACTTTTAATCCTATTCACTTTGGCCATCTAAGGGGAGCAGAGGAGGTTCGGGAGGCCTTTGAGCTCGAGGAGATTATTTTTATTCCTGCCTCGCTTCCCCCTCATAAGGTTTCCGAGAAGATAGCGGAAGCCCGGTATCGTTTAGAGATGGTGCGGTTGGCCATTTCTGAAAACCCATTTTTCGCTCTTTCTGATATTGAGATTAAAAGACCTGGGAAATCTTACACGATTGATACGATTCGATATTTTAAAGAAAACTTTCTATGGAATCTTTATTTTATCTTAGGAAGCGACGCCTTCGAAGAGATAGAGACCTGGAAAGAGTATCAGACTCTTTTTACCCTGTGTGATTTTATCGTCATGGTAAGACCAGGACTGGAACTCCATTCTTTTACGTCCCGTCTCCCGACTTCTCTTCGGGACCATTTTCGCCCCGGAGGGGACAATGCACGATGGATTCACTCTTCCGGTCACTCTCTCTTTTTTAAAGAGATTACATTTCTGGATATTTCATCTACCAAAATCAGGGAAAACATTGCTCAGGGAAGGTCGGTCAGATATCTTCTTCCTCCCGGAGTGGAGAGTTACATTAAGGAGTGTGGACTCTATCGGAAGATCGGAGAGGAGGGTTGATTAAATCTTTTTTGTTGCGATCCTTTTATTTTCTGTTATAATGCTACACCTAAATTCATCCTAAAGGAGGATATGAATCCAGACTCGAAGACCAAATTGAGCCTTTGCATCAAAGCAGCAATTGAGAAAAAGGCCCTTGACCCTGTTCTTTTGGAGCTGAAAGGGCTCTCTTCCGTAACGGATTATTTTCTCCTTTTTACTGGAAAATCGGACCGTCAGGTCCAGGCGATTGCCCAGGCTATTGAAGAGGAGCTGAAAAAAAGGGGAATCACTCCCTTGGGACAGGAAGGAACGGAACAAGGGAGATGGATCCTTATGGATTATGAGGATGTGGTGGTCCATATCTTTCTCGAACCTGTTCGGAAATTTTATGATCTCGAGGGGCTCTGGATTGAGGCCCCACGAATCGATTTAATTAAAGGAGTAGATCTCGACGATGGGACAAGGAGAGCAGAGAAAAGAACTCGATAAAAAAACGTTGGAGCGGTTTAAAAAGATCCTTCTCAAAGAAAGGGAACAGATCGTGGGGGAGGTGATGCAGACCTATAAATCCTCTCAAGAGGTGGGACAGGATGGGATCCAGGATATTGGAGATGAAGCCTCCAATATCTATAATAAGCAGATCTTGATGAGTCTCAACGAGAGTGAACGTTTAAGGCTTCAAGAAGTTGATGAAGCCCTCGATCGGATTGAGAATGGAACTTATGGAATTTGCGAGGAGTGTGGAGGTCCCATAAGTTTAAAACGACTGGAGGTTAGACCCGTGGCCAAATACTGTGTCCCCTGTTTGACCAAACTGGAGAAAGGGAGATAGAAAATGTGGACCAAATTGTTATTGATTATCATTCTCATCCTCATCTCCCTTTTCTGTTGGATTTCTCTCATTAATCCTGTCGATTTAGAATTTCATTTTTTTGGAAGGGTGATTCCCACCAATCTTTCGACCCTCATGATTACCTCCTTCGTATTGGGAGCCATGCTGGTCTTTATTAGCACCCTTGCCCGAGATGTCAGGAGATCCATCGAACAGTATCGCCAATCTCGAAAAAGGAAGAAGGAGGAGGCCCTTCGAGAGGAATTGAACCGGGGAATGGAGTATTTTCTTCGGGGAGATTTCCAGAAGGCCAAGAATCACTTTATGGAGATCCTGAAATCCGATCCCCTTCAGATCGACCTCTATCTTAGGCTTTCAGAGATTGCCCTCAAGGAAAAAAAAGAGGAGGAGGCCCTCCAGTGGCTCGAGAGGGGGAGACTCTATGATCCAAGAAATATTAATCTCCTTCTGATGGAATCTGAAATTAATCAGAGAATGGGACGGAAGGAGGAGGCGATTCAGGCCTTAAGGCGGGTGATCCGGTTGGATGAGACCAATCTTAATGCCCTGAAGAGCCTGAGAGAGTTATATCAGCAAAGCCAGAAATGGGAGGAGGCTATTCAGGTCCAGAAATCCATTCTCAAACTCACCAAGGGGAAAAGGGCTGAAGAGGAGGAGAAGCTTTATCTCTTAGGGCTAACCTACGAACGGAGCCGTCATCTTTTCGAGCGGAGGGATGGAAAGTCGTTGGAAGAAGCCCTCAAAACAGCCAAAGAACTGATTCGAGAGGACAAGAGTTTTCAACCCGGATTTTTACTCTTAGGAGATATTTATCGCCAAATGGGGAAGATAAATTCCGCGAGGAAAGTATGGAGAAAAAGTTTTAAGCGATTTAAATCGATCCCTTTCCTCCTTCGGCTGGAAGAACTCTATTTGAATGAAGAAGATCCGGGGAGCCTTCTTCAGCTTTATCAAACAGCGATGGCTCAAGAACCTGACAATTGGTTGCTTTCCTTCTTTTATGCAAAGCTCTGTTTAAGATTAGAGATGCTTGATGAAGCCCAGGAGGCAATCCAAGAAATCAGCTTACGGAAAAAGGACTTTCCCGCCTTACACCGACTCTTGGCAGAACTCTATCTTCATAAGAAAGACTTTAGCCGGGCGGCCCAGGAATTTGAGAAGACCTTCGAACTTAGCGGGATGGCCTACCTTCCTTTCCGGTGTACGGTATGTAAAAGGGAATCGAAAGAATGGCAGGCCTTCTGTCCTCAATGCCATCACTGGAATACTTATACTATTGAAGAGGGAGAAGAGAAACCTTCTTTTTCCATTTTCCCTTCCTATTCAGAGCCGATCGGATTGATGATGAATTCGTTCAAGATCCCTCTTCGAAGATAAAGGGATGTTTTTATACCTTCAAAAACTCCTCCATTTTCTGATTCCTTATCCATGTCCATGTTGTAAGAAATTTTTAGGGGAGAATGAAAGGGGAATCTGTTCATCCTGTCTTTCAGCGATTCGCTGGATTGAACCCCCCTTCTGTTCGATCTGTGGAGTTCCATTTATCTCATCCCGGGCGGGAAACCACTTCTGTGGTCCATGTACTCTTCGAAAGAGATCTTTTCATATGGCCAGAGCCTTGGGATATTATGAAGGAACGCTCCGTCTCGCCATCCATCAATGGAAATACCAGCAGAAGACTTCCCTCACCTCCTTTTTTGGAGAGATTCTGGGAAAAGGGTTTTACCGATACTGGGATCCTTCCTCCATTGATCTTCTTGTTCCCGTCCCTCTGCATCCAAAACGATTAAGAGAGAGGGGATTTAATCAATCCCTTCTTCTTGTAAAGGCACTGAGTGATCGGACGGGGATTCCATACCAAAAGAGATTGCTCAGGAAAATTCATCCTACTCCCCCCCTGATGGAGCTTCGTGCTGGAGAAAGGGAGAAAGTCATTAAGGGTTCCTTTCGAGTCATGAAGAAAAGAGAGATCGAAGGGAAATACATCCTTCTCGTGGATGA
>JBDOIB010000242.1:0-1262 GCA_041082155.1 Thermodesulfobacteriota bacterium
ACCAGGTCATAATTTTTCTCAAGGATATATTGAAATCCTGTCCGAAGGGAAGCCCCTTTTCCAAGATTCTTGGGATGTTCCAAAAGCTTGACCCCATAGCTCCGGACTACCTCTGAAGTTGCGTCGGTCGAACCATCATTGACGACAAGGGTATCGAATCCGAGGGAGCAGACTCTCTCTAAAACGGAGCCAATAGTCTTCTGAGCATTATAGGCAGGGATAAGGATACAGATCTTATCTTTAGGTATCATCTTCAAAACTCTTATATTTTTATAATTTTTTATCTCCTGAACCTGAATTTCAAGTGGATATGAAAAGGTTCCTATTTACCATCCCTCCATCATTATGGTTAATTTTCTTTCCAGAAAACGTTTCATTTCAGGATCATAAAGAA
This sequence comes from Thermodesulfobacteriota bacterium, assembly GCA_041082155.1. Classification (GTDB taxonomy): domain Bacteria; phylum Desulfobacterota; class BSN033; order BSN033; family UBA1163; genus CALIBK01. The sequence goes on from JBDOIB010000242.1 coordinate 395, forward strand.
AGTTAAAAGAAGGATTAGAGGGAATCGATCGCGGTTCTTAAATATTGGAGGCTCTCTCCAATTTGGTGCTTTCCTCCGGATCTATTTCAGACCTGGATTTCTTTCCAAAGATTTTTGCAAGAAGAATGCTCAATTCATAAAGCCCCATTAATGGAACGGCCATAATGACCTGGGAGATGAGGTCAGGAGGCGTGATAACCGCAGCAAAGATAAAGATAAGGAGAATGGCATACTTTCTCTGCTTGGCCATCATCTTGGCGTCAATGATTCCTATTCTTGTCATGATCACTAAAATCACTGGAAATTCAAATACGAGACCGAAGGCCAATAAAAACTTGATGCTGAAGGAGAGATATTCTTTCATGCTGGGCATCGGTTTAATGAGGTCAGTTGCATAGCCCAATAGGAATTTAAACCCGATGGGGATGGCAATAAAATATCCAAAGAGAACCCCAAAAAGAAAGAAAAGTGTCCCTCCAAGAAGAAGGGGAACGACGTATCGTTTTTCATGGCGATAGAGTCCCGGAGCCACAAAGGCCCAGATCTGATAAAGGACGAAAGGGGAGGCAAGGATAAGTCCTCCAATGAAGGCCACCTTCATGTATGTAAAAAAGGCTTCAGCCACGCTGGTGAAGATCAAGGAACCCCCTTGAGGGAGAATCTTAAAGAGAGGTTTGGCAAGAATGTTGAAAAGGGTTTGAGAAAACGTGTAACATACCACAAAACCGATTCCTATGGCGATAAAGGAGGCAATGAGCCTTGTTCTTAACTCTTGAAGATGGGCCGTTAAGGGAAGTTTCTTCTCATCCATGAGAAGGAAACTCCTCTTTCGGTCCCTCTTCGTTTTTTATTTCCTCGGGGTGTTGAC
>JBDOIB010000437.1:0-21221 GCA_041082155.1 Thermodesulfobacteriota bacterium
GGTTTCGTAGAGATGTCCTCGCCCCAAGAAGCTGAAAGGGCCATCTCTCTATTTAATGGAAAGACTTTTATGGACCGCACCCTGATTGTGAGCCAAGCTCATACTCAAAGACGAAAAGAAGGAGGATCGAGACGAAGAAGGGACAGAGGAAGATGATTTAAGGCATTTGGGATTAGGATCCTACTCAAAGAAAGGGGGATTCCTTGGAGGTTCGAGTTCAAGATAATCAAATCGAGAATGCGATTAAGGCTTTAAAACGCCAAATGGCAAAAGATGGAATCTTAAAAGAATTAAAGAAGAGAAGGGCATATGAGAAACCCTCTGTAAAGAGAAAAAGAAAAAGACAGGAAGCAAAACGAAGGAGAGATAAGGCTGCCCGGAGGTATTCTCAACGGCCAAGATAAGCACTTCCTTTTCTTATGAGATTCGGAAGGAAGAGATCAATCCGGTTGATCCGAAATTTGATAATAACTCTTCTTGCAGGAGTCCCTCAGAAGAAGGAGGGATTCTCTCACCTCATGGAAGGATCTTTTAAGGGTCTCATACTTTTTTTCCAGCTCTAAATTTTGAGCCAGAGTCTCCTCTAACTTGGCCCGGAGCTGAAGATTCTCTTCATTAAAATGGGAGGTCTCCTTCTCCCTCCATTTCTCTTTCATCCGGGTGAGCTCCAACTGATCTAATTGAAACTCCAGCTCTTGAACCCGTCGAGACGCCTCTTCCTTCTCCTTCAAGACTTTGGTGAGATTTTCTTTCATGATTCGCAATTCCTGTTGTAACTCTCTGATTCTCTCTAAGGCCTCTTCATTCTCTTCCTTAAGATAGTTCAGTTCTGCAGAGTTTTCTTTGAGTTGTTGAAGTTCCTTTTGGAGAAACTCCAGCTTGCTCTTAAGGTCTCTATTCTCCTGAGTGAGATGATGAATCTTTTTTTCGTAGGAGATCTTATCCAATTCCATCGCTTTCTGAGCCTTTTGGGAGAGAAGGAGCTGATGATGGAGATCCTCAATGAGACCCGAAAGATCAAGAGTCCCTGTGGAGAGTTTGGCATCAGGAGGAGGTTCAAAAATGGAGGTTTTCTCAATCTTTTTTCCCAAAATTTTCTCACCCTGGTCCTCCTCGAACCCAGGGGTTTCTTCTTTCACCAAATAAAAAGGTTCCTCCAGCTTTTTCATCTTTGGCATTTTCTCTGCAATAATCCTGTCGAATCCATCCGCCTCTAATGGCTGGCTCTTACTTTTCATCCCTCTAACCTCCGTTTTTTACCCAAGTGTTCCTATCCGTAAGGAAGCCTGTTTTATCTTAATCGTTCTTTCATATAGGCTTCCATGGCCTTTAGCATCTCGATAATCCGTTCCACCTCGGCCTTCATTTTATTGATCTCCTCCAACACCCGAGTGGCTCTTTTGAGATCAAATTCTAAGGCCGAAGGAATGGTCAGAGAAGAGCGAAGTTCAGAATAAAGCAGATGGATACGGTCTGCAATCTCTTCACGCTTTAGCTCCTCACCCTTTCGGAGGGAAGAAATCGACTTCGGTTCTGGAACATCCCATGGCTTTTCAATCCCTTCTTTGTTCAGGGTATTTGGGAATTTTTGGGCTACATTATTGGTGAACTCATCCATCATGTCCATTTCCTTTCAATCCAAAGATTTCATCAATTAGACTCTGAATATCCTCGGCACCTTTCGAGGATTGAGCAAACAAAAAGATAGGAGTGCCTAGGCTTGTGGCTTCTGCAATCTTGGTGTCCTGCCGTATGACCGTACGAATTAAATATTTTTTATAATGGGTCTCTAAGGCCTTCTTCGATCGTCTGCATATTCGATGGGAGTCATTATATCGATTCAAAAAGATGAAAATATTCTCAAACACAAAAGAGAAATCTTCCTCAATGGTCGAGAGGGTTTCAAAAAGAATCTTCAGTCCATGGTAAGAAAGAAAATCTGCCAACACCGGAATGAGAAGATCATTGGAAGCCAGGATGGCATTAAGATTGAGAAGCCCAATACTCGGAGAGGCATCCATGACGATCACTTCATAATTCATCTCGATGGTACTCAGCAATCGTTTCAATCGAAATTCTCGAGAGTTCATGGAAAAGAGAGAAAGCTCTATTGGAGAAAGATTAAGGTTAGAGGGAATAATATCCAACGTAGGAAGATCTGTCTTTACGATGATATTTTCAATATCCTCTTTTCCCACGAGAGAATTGAAAAGGGTTTTCGGGAAGGCCTCGCTATTGAGTCCCAGACACTGGGTCAGATGTCCTTGAGGATCGAGATCGATGAGCAAGGTCCGAAATCCCATTTGGGCTAAACGAAAACCATAAGAGGCAGAAAGGGAACTCTTTCCTGTGCCTCCTTTAAAGTTAAGAAAAAGCTGTTTTCGAACCGATTTTATTGGAGAGGGGATTCCAAGGTAAGCCCGGTATTTGACTACATCCTCTGGTCTATAATAGCGAGCCCCCTTGGAATCTCTCTGAGCAGGAGGAATGAGACCCTTTGCCTCCTTTTCAAGAAGTTCCTGTTTGGAAATCCGCAGAAGTTTGGCAAAGGTAGAAGGAGAATAGACCCTTTCTCCTAAAATCCGGGCCCTTTGATCCATCATTCCTTCCCTTCGGTTCAAAGATTGGCTCTCTTTGAGGTAGACTTTTGAAGCATCCGATTCAACTGAGCCTTCACCCATCCTCGGACCTCATGGCTGGGGTCGCTTATGGCCTTCCACATCTGAGCCTCCCCTTCTTCTGGATAAAGAATAAGAAGGGAGGAAAGGGCTGCCTTCCTGACCATGGCATCCTTATCCTTTATCAATTCACTCAGGATCATCTGGCCTCCTTCCACCTCTCTCCATCCTAAAAGGGTTGCCATCTTCCTTCTTACCCATGGCGAGTCATCGTTTAAAAGAGGCTTCAGAAGATGAATATCTATTTTCTCTTGGGTCTGAAAGATCCCTTTGAGAGCAATCCTTCTTACTTTTTCATCGCTATCTTTAAGATGTTTTTTAAGAAAGGGCGAAATGATGGGATTCCCCAATTTTATCAAAGACGAAAGAGCTTGGGCTCTTACTCCTGGATCCTCATCTTCTAAAATCTCTTGTAAGAGGGGTAATGTAATGGAAAGATTTGATTTTTCTATATAATATTGAACAGCGAAAGCTCTCACCTTTGGATCAGGATGCCTCAAATCATCTACAGCCTGTTTTAAAATTTCCTGTTTGGAATAGGGTTCTGAGGAAGTGTCTTCAGAGGAATCAAAAGAGGATGGAATTTCTTTATCGGGTGAATTTTCTGAATCTTGCGATTTTAAATAGAGAAGACGAAAATTCTCTGCCAATATTACTCCTTTCCTTCAGCGAGGGATGATTCACTTTGAACTCGATACGAGGCTTTGAAATCAAATTTTAGCTGCTCAGAATACTTTTCCAAAAGCATGTCCAATGCTTCTCTCACATAAACCGATTGAGGAACTTTTGTTCTCTGAGACAGCCGTTTTAAAGCCTCAATCTGTTCATTATCAATATAAATTGTTCTTGCAGTTTTAGTCCTTCCCAATCTATCCTCCAGATCAACATAAAATACAATATAATACAATACATTTATTGTCAAGTTAAAAAAGTTGGGCTCTATTACACTAAATTAGGGAATCAGGATTTACCAAAATCAAACATTGACCCTACGAGTGAGAGGGTGGTATAATCCTTTGTATTCATCAGGGGGAAAAATGCCTTTATTGAATAAATGGCAAGAAGAGCTTTTGAAAGACTTAAGAAAAGTTCTAAATGATCTTCAATTGATTCTTGAAGGTTCAGGAATTGAGCAAGAGGATCGAGAGGCTCTTAAACACTCCTTACAACAAATTGATGATCTATTCTTAATCGTGGTGGTAGGGGAATTTAATTCCGGAAAGAGTGCCGTGATCAATGCCCTTTTAGGGCAAGGAATTCTCGAAGTCGGCGTCACCCCAACCACGACCAAGATTCACCTTCTCCGGTATGGGGAGAGGGAGGAACGAAAGATTTTAAACGAGCGACAACTTTTGCTCACCCTTCCCATCGAATTTCTATTGAACCTTAGCATAGTAGATACTCCGGGGACCAATGCCATACTCCGCGAACATGAAATCATTACCTCACGATTTATTCCTCGTTCTGATCTGGTCTTATTTATTACCTCAGCGGATCGTCCTCTGACAGAGAGTGAGCGTCAATTTCTCGAGCATATCCGTATGTGGGGGAAAAAAGTCGTCTTGGTGATCAATAAAATTGATATCCTAAAAAGTGACTCGGAAAGAATTCAGATAGAAGAGTTCATTCAAAAAAATGCTCAATCTTTACTGGGAGAAAACCCCGTGATCTTCTCTGTGAGTGCTCATCTGGCCTTAAAAGCCAAACAGAGCCATGAGGCCGCTCTTTGGGAAAAAAGTCGGTTTGGATCCCTGGAACAATATATTCAACATACCCTCGACGAAATGGAGCGATTTCGACTTAAATTATTAAATCCTCTTGGAGTTGGAATCCTTTTAACCCAGAAATACCACGAGGTAGCCTCTTCAAGGCTTCAATTTCTTAAATCCGATTTTGACCTCATTGATGAGATTGAGGCACAATTGCGTCTATACCGGGAAGATATGCAATATCACTTTACCTCCCGAATGGCAGAAGTTGAGAATCTTCTCTATGAAATGGAGAGTCGAGGACAGGCCTTTTTTGAAGAGACCTTCCGTTTGGGTCGGGTTTTTGATCTTCTATCAAAACACCGAATCCAAAAAGAATTCGAATCTCAGGTGGTCGGTGATATTCCCCAGCGGATTGAAACGAAAGTTGGGGAAATCATCCACTGGCTGGTAGATTCTGATTTAAGACAATGGGAAACCGTTTCAAAACATTTAAGAGAAAGGACACAGGAGCATCAACGCAAGATGCTTGGAGATGTCGAAATGGGACGTTTTTATCATGATCGTCAGGGTCTTCTGGATACGATCCTTCGCGAAACCCGACGGGTGATAGAGACCTATGATAGAACCCGAGAGGCAAAGGCGATCGCTGAAAGTGCACAGACAGCCGTTGCCACCTCGGCGGCTCTTGAGGCAGGGGCGATTGGTTTAGGAGCACTTGTCACCACCATTGCCACCACGGCGGCTGCCGATGTGACAGGGGTTCTGATGGCAAGCTTTATGGCTGTAATCGGACTTTTCATTATTCCTGCACGACGAAGACAGGGCCGAACAAAACTGATCGAAAAGATTGCTTCGGTTCGAATCCAGCTCGCCCAATCTTTACAAAACCATTTTAAAAAGGAGATCGACCGGAGCCTTGAGCGCCTTCGCGAAATCATAGCTCCCTATACTCGCCTCATCCGTGCTGAACACGAAAAAATAACCGACCTCCAATCCGAACTTCAACGTTGTTCACAAGAGATGTTTCGGCTGAAAGGAATACTGGAAGAGAGATAAAAAAATTATGCTGGATATAATCGGCTTAATCCTCAGTATTCTTCTCGTTCTTTCCGGTTTTTTAGGAAGCATCCTTCCGATCCTTCCGGGCCCACCCTTAAGCTTTATTGGACTCCTTCTGTATGCCCTTCTTCAAAATTTTTCTCCTCCTTTGACTCTTTCCCTGATGATCGTTCTCCTTATAGTGACTATAGGAGTGACCATCATCGACTATCTCCTTCCCTTAATCGGTGCCAAGAGATACGGAACCTCTAAGTGGGGGATTCTGGGAGCAATCGGGGGAATGATCATTGGAACGTTCTTCTCTCCTTTTGGGCTGATCCTTGGAGCTTTTATCGGAGCCGTCTTGTTGGAATGGTTTGTCTCAAGAAATGATAGACAGGCCTTGAAAGCCGGTTGGGGGATTATAGTGGGGACTCTTTTGGGGATGGGATTAAAATTGGGGACTTCAGGGATAATGGCTTATTATTTAATTCGCGCCATGATATAAACTCTTCGGAAAGGAAATCTTGCGAATGATTAGAAGACTTCAGATTCTGGATTCTGAAAGGTGTGTGGGATGCCAGTCCTGCATGTTTGCCTGCACTCGAAGGGAAGGAAAGGCCTCTTTGGAGGGATCAAGAATCCGGGTAAGATCGATCGGGGGGATGGAAAGAGGTTTTACCGTCATCGTTTGCAGGGCCTGTCAGGATCCCTCCTGTCTCTATGTCTGTCCTACTTCGGCCTTAGAGAAGAGGGAGGTCGGAGGGGTTAAACTCCATAAAGAAAAATGTATCGGGTGCGGGAAATGTGTGGAGGCCTGTCCTATCTCTGCCATTTCAATGGACGAAGAGGAAGGGAAGCCACTTATCTGTCTTTACTGTGGCTATTGTAAAAATTATTGTGCTTATGGAGTATTAGAGATTGAAAAGGTGAATGGTGGATCCTTATCTTTATAGAGTCCTTGTAGTAGATTTATCGAAGCTATCCTATTCCGTGGTCGAAAGGAAAGAATACTTTCAAGAATACCTTGGAGGGGTGGGGGCTGGAATACACCTTCTAAAAGAATTTCTGGACCCAAAGATAGATCCTAATGATCCTCAAAACCCCATCATCCTTACGATAGGGGCCTTGACCGGAAAATTTCCCATGGTTTCCAAAATGGTTTCTTTTTTTAAATCCCCTCATCATGGGCTCCTGGGGGAGAGCCATGGAGGGGGAAGATCAGCGATTGCCCTTTGGCAAGCTGGCTACGGCGCCGTGGTCATCAAAGGGGCAAGTAAAATCCCCGTTTACCTCACGGTCGATGGAGATCGGGTTCTCTTCAGAGAGGCAAGGGCTCTTTGGGGGATCGCAGATACAGCCACAGTGGGAAGGTTGATTCGGGAAAGGGAGGGTCAGAGTGGATATCGCAGTATCTTGAGGATCGGGAGGGCCGGAGAGAGAGGGATCTCTTATGCGAATGTCACTACAGAGACTTACCGTCATTTCGGTCGGCTGGGTCTGGGAGCCGTTTTTGGGAGTAAGAAGCTTAAAGGGATCGTGATCTCCGGGAAAAGAACCGTCCTTCCAAAAGACAAAAAAGCGTATTTAAAAATCTATGAAGAGATTTATAAAGAATGCACCTCGTCTCCAACCAAAAAATATCATGAACTTGGAACTTCAGAAAACATCTTACCCCTCAATGCCCTTGGAGCCTTGCCGACGAAGAATCTCCAAGCGACGACTTTCGAAAAAGCCGAGACCCTCTCCGGTGAGAATTTAGCTATAAACTATTTAGGTCGAAGGATTGCTTGCAGTCACTGTCCGGTGGGTTGTATCCATCTGGCTGTCTTGAGGGAGAGGTATCCGGATGATCCCTATTTCTATAAGACCACCTTTGTCTGCTATGACTATGAACCCCTTTATAGCTTAGGAACTCTTCTGGGAATAGCTCAGGTGGAAGATTTTTTAAAATTAATGATTGCGGTAGAAAAATACGGAATCGATGCCATCACCACTGGGGTCGTGTTGGCGTGGGCGACCGAAGCCTATGAAAAAGGGCTGATCGGGGCAGAAGAGACCATGGGGCTTTCTCCCTCTTTTGGAGAGGTTCAAACTTATCTGAGCATGATTGAAAGAATGATGGACTCTGATTCTGAGTTTTATCAAAGGATGGGCCGTGGCGTCGAGGCGTTAGTGGAAAGGTATGGAGGAAGAGAGTTTGCTCTCTCCTATTTTGGAAATGAAATCTCCGGTTATCATACAGGCCCTGGGGCCCATCTCACCCATCTCACCGGTGCCCGACACAGTCATCTCGATAGTGCGGGCTATAGTCTTGACCAGAAAATATTTAAAGAAGGGAAAATCCCAACCCCAAAAGAGATGGCTCAGAAGCTTTTCGAAGAGGAGGCCTTACGACAAGTATTGACCAGTCTCGTCATCTGTCTTTTTGCCCGTAATGTTTACACGCTTGAGCGTGTCCAAAAAGGACTTCAGGTTTTTGGTTGGGATCTTACGGAGTCAGATCTCCTCCAGATGGGGAAGAAGAGTTTGATCGAAAAGAATCGCCTGAAGAAAGAGATGGGGTTCGAGATCGAAAATGTATCGATTCCTAAAAGGGTCCTTGAGACTCCTTCTCCTTTCGGCCCTCTGGAGGAATCCTATCTGAGAGAAGCCCTCCATCACTACAAAGAATTAGTAAACCTTTGATGAGAGAGAATCCTGTATATTCTCAAGTTTTAATCACTGCCTTCTTTTTAAAAGGGAGGGATTATGAAAGTGATCGCACTGAATGGGAGCGCAAGGGGAAGGAAAGGGGTAACGTGGAAATTACTTGAGGCTCTTCTAAAGGGACTTGGAGAAGGAGGAACCACTGTCATAGATTTTCAGCTTAAAGAAATGAACCTCTCACCCTGTCGAGCATGCCTAACCTGTATGCATAAAACCCCTGGACAATGTGCCCAGCGGGATGATATGGATAAACTCTATCCTTATTTAAAAGAGTCGGATCTTCTCATCATGGCTACACCTGTCTATACAGACAATATGAGTGCCCAGATGAAAATCGTGATGGATCGTTGTATTTGTAGCATGGATCCATTTCTGAGGGTTGATTCCGAAAAACGAGTAAGACACCCTTACAGCTGGGCGATGCCCTCCGGTTTCTTTCTCATATCTACCTCAGGATTTCCAGAGGTGGAAAACTTTCTTCCACTAATTCTGACCTTCAGGGCTCAAGCAGCAAACTTTGGTTCTCAACCCATTGGAGAAATCTGTATCCCTGGGTCTATTGCTCTTCAAATGGAACCCTCCCTTTTGGAGCCTCGTCTTCAGAGGATTCAACAGGCGGGCTATCAACTGGCCCTGGAGGGGAAGATAGAAATGGATCTTCTAAAAGAGGTCAATCAACCCATTGTCACAGTTGATCAATACTTGGAAATATCCAAAAAATATGAAGCCTGGGCCAGAAAAAGCCGAGCCCAATCTCTGTCTTCCAATCCGAATTAACCCATTCGACTCAATCATTTCCAGTATAATTAATAAGGATGCTCAGTTAAGACGGACAGAAACGACTTTGGATACACCGGGGGTTTCCATGGTGATTCCATAGAGGGTGTGAGCCACTTCCATCGTCTTTTTATTATGGGTAATTAAGATGAATTGAGATTTCTTTGAGAATTCCCTGACCAGTTCAATAAATCGATTGATATTGGCATCATCCAGTGGAGCATCCATCTCATCCAGAAGACAAAAAGGAGTCGGTTTGATCATAAAGAGGCCAAAGAGCAGAGCGGTAGCGACCAGGGCCTTCTCTCCTCCTGAAAGAAGATCGATGTTCTGAAGTTTTTTCCCCGGCGGTTGAGCAATAATATCCACCCCAGAGGTTGCTGGGTCATTCTCATCCACCAGAACCAGAGTTGCCTGTCCACCTTTGAAGAGTCGAACAAAGACCTCTTTAAACTTCTCGTTGACCAGATGGAAGGTTTCCAAAAAACGCTTCGTGGTCGTCCGGTTGATTCGAGCAATGGCTTTCTTTAGGTTATCGAGCGATCTCTGAAGATCCTCGTGCTGTTCAACCAAAAAGTCGTGTCTCTGTTTCAATTCCTGATATTCCTCGATGGCCATCAAATTGACCTCTCCAAACCCTTCCAAGGCTACCTTTAATTCGGCTAATCTTCTGGCCATCTCCTCTTTTGGAAACTCTTCCTCCGTAGGAGCGAAGGAGGAAAGGATGGTGCCGTAACGTTCTTTGATGGAATCCTGCAGATGTTGGAGTTTTAATTGAACCTCGGAGAGCTGGATCTCTTCCTCATGAATCTTTTCACGAATCCCCTCCAGTTCCTGACGAAGGTATCGGGTGGAGGCCTCCCCTTCTCTCCATACATTGGAAAGCTCCACGACCCTTTCGCGTTGTTGAAGAAGGATTTCCTCCCCCTTCCGATGCTTCTCCATCTCCCCTTCGATGGCACGTTCTTCCTCTTCAATTTTCTGGGAGAGCGAGAGAGAGTCCTCTCGACACCTCCGGATCTCCCTCCCCTTTTTTCGAACGAGATCCCTCAGGGCCTTTAGATTTTCTGAGAGATGGAGAAGTTGTTGATCAAGCCCTCGTTGTTTCTCTTCGATCGAAGCAAGAATCACCTTCTTTTCAGTGATTCTCCCTCCCAATTCTTCTGTCCCCTCTCTTACCTCCTCGACCGTTCGCTTCAGGGACAGGAGCTCCTCTTCCTTTTGCTGCCTTAATCGCTCTGTTTCCTCGAGCGCCTCTGACACAGACCCTTGCTCTTGCTCAATCTCTTGCCTTTCCTTTTGGAGCTCATCCCCTTCGAACCGAAGAACCTCGACCTTCTCGCCAATCTGAGCGAAATCCTTTTTTAATACCTCGAGATCCCTCTCCTGATGAAGAAGCTCGATCTCTTTGTCCTGAATCTCCTTTCTCATTCTTTCCGATCGATCCTCCCGGAGAGTGATTTCCTTCTGGATTCGACTCTCCTTTTCACAGATACTTTGATACCGCTGTTCCTCTTCGCTCACCTTTCGCTCCAATTCTTTAATCACCCTCCTCCTCTCTAAAATTCCGAGTCCTTGATCCGAACTTCCTCCTGAAATGATTCCTGAACGCTCCACCACTTCACCCTCTCGAGTCACCAAGATCTGGAACTCTCCCTCCTTTTTGATCCAATCGAGGGCCTCTTCAAGCGTGTTGACCACCCCAACATCTCCGATAAGGAACTGAGCAAGAGAAGAGAACCCCTCTTTCACCCTGACAAACTGGAGGAGGGGAAGGGGAGAGCCTTCTTCTCTTCCTTGAGAAGGATGATCGGGCCTTTCCCCTTTGATTTCAATAGGAATGAAACTTCCTCGCCCTAAAGACTCCTTTTTTAGAAAATGGATGGCCTTCTTTGCCTCCTCTTCTCCCTCCACCATCAGATATTGGAGCCTCTCTCCAAGAACAGCTTCTAAAGGAACCTCGTAGGGAGGATCGGGCTCAAATATATCCGCAACGACTCCTAGGATTCGCTCCCATTTCTCTCCCTCTCTTTTTTTCTGCAAAAGAATCGATTTCACTCCCTTCTCGAATCCTTCATAATTCTCCTGAAGCTCTTTTAAGGAAAGATATCGAGACCGGGTTTCCCTCAATTCATCTCCGATCAAGGATCGCTCCCTTTGGGTCACCTCCAGCTCTTCCTTCAATCTCTCGAGGGCTCTCTCCTCTTTTTCCTTCTCCTCCTCGAGCCCTGCCCTGAGTGAAAGATTCCTCTCTCTTGCTCCTTCCATCTGCGCAATTCTCTCCTCCAGGTGGATCAGGGTCGTTTTCGTCTCTTCAGTCTCTTTTTTATTTTCTTCCCACCTCCTCTGGAGTTCTTCTCTGCGTTCTTCTAAATGGGCTTGCCGATTCCTCAGGGAGGTCTGTTGAGTGAGAAGATTGATGATCTTCCCTTTCTCTATCTCTAATTGATCGGCTACCTCCTGATAGGTGGACTTAAACTCATGATAGAGGATCTCCCATTCTTGAAGGGTGTCTTTTATCTCCTTCTTCTCCTTCTCCAGCTCTGCCCTTTCCTTCTCTGCCTCTCTTTGGTCCCGTTTAGCCCTTCGCCAGGCCAAAAGTCCTTCGATGAGTTCCTCTTTAATTTGTGATTCCTGCTTTTGGAGAACCTCCTTTTCCCTCCTTAAATGAGTGACCTCGTTTTCTCTTTTCTGGATGGATTGAGCCAGTTCATAAAGTTCTTTCTGAAGGAGGCGCTCCTTCTCTTCCTCCTCCATACTTTTAAGTCGCATCCCTTCGATCAGAGCCTCTTTTTCTTTTAGCTGGGTAGAGATTCCCGTCTCTCTTTCACGGAGGGCCTTGAGATAACCTTTAATGGCTTCCCCTCTCTCGGAGAGTTCGGCAAACTCCTGAAGGGCAAATCGTAATTCAATCTCCTTTATCTCTTTTCGAATGGCTTTATATTCTTCGGCTCGTTTGACTTGCCTTTCAAGGGTGAGGATCTGCCTTTTGACCTCAGCAATAATGTCCTGAATCCTAAGGAGATTCTGTTGGGTGGCTTCCATTTTCATCAAAGCCAATCTTTTTCTCTCCTTGTATTTGGCTATTCCTGCAGCCTCTTCGATGAGGAATCGCCGATCCTGTGGATTGGCGTGGATGAGATCTTCCACCCGACCCTGCTCGACAATGGAATATCCATTGACCCCAATCCCCGTATCCAGAAAGAGATCAGTAATGTCTCTTAATCGACAGGGAACTCGATTGATCAGAAATTCACTCTCCCCCGATCGGTAGAGCCTTCGGGTGATCGTAATTTCACTATAAGATGCATATGCTGGAGGAGCGGACCCATCCTCGTTGGAAAAGGTAAGCGTCACCTCTGCCATCCCAAGGGGTTTTCTTCCCTCCGAACCATTAAAAATCACATCCTCCATCCATCTCCCCCTCAGATGCTTAGCACTTCTCTCTCCAATGGCCCAGAGGATGGCATCCACAATGTTAGACTTCCCACACCCATTGGGACCGACAATCCCCGTGATTCCCTCGGGGAAGGTCAACACGATCCGATCCACAAAAGATTTAAATCCGATCATTTCAAGGGACTTGAGCTTCATTGATGAATCTCTAATCTATTTTCCCTCCTTCTGTTCGATATATTGGATAGCCTTCTCGAGTCTCTGGATCACTCTCTCTCTGCCCAGAATCTCCATCACCTCATCCAAAGGAGGACTCGCTGTCCGTCCGGTGAGTGCCACTCGAATGGGTTGAGCAATTTTCACCAAGGGTTGCCCTTGTGTCTCTGCAAGTTTTTGGATGAGACGATGAGCCATCTCCCGATCTAAAATACTCTCCTTTGAGAGGGCCTCTCTCATCTCTTTAAATATAAGGACAGCGTCAGGAATCAGAAATTTCTTCGCTCCCCCTTCCTCATAGCTCACCTCTTTGGTAAAGTAGAATTCTGAAAGAGTGGCCATCTCCACCAGAGTCTTCACTCTCTCCCGAAGGGAGGAGACAATCTTTTTCAGAAATTCAACATCGGAAGTAACATATCCTCTTTCTTCAATAAAAGGTTGAAAAAGTCGAACCAATTCATCTAAATCTTTCTTCTTAATATATTGAGAATTGAGCCAGTCGAGTTTCCCTGGATTAATGGCAGCCGGAGATCGTCCGACCGCTTCCAGAGTAAACTTCTCTATCAATTCATCCAACGTGAACTCCTCTTGATCTCCATAAGACCACCCTAAACGAACCAGATAGTTGACCACGGCCTCCGGAAGATAGCCCATTCTCTTATATTCCATTACGGAGGGAGCGCCATGGCGTTTTGAAAGTTTCTTTTTATCAGGCCCTAAAATCATTGGAACATGGGCAAATTTCGGCAAGGGATATTCCAAAGCCTGATAGATCTGGATCTGTCGGGGAGTATTGTTGAGATGATCGTTGCCCCGAATCACATGAGTAATTCCCATCGTTCCATCATCCACCACCACAGAGAAATTGTAGGTTGGATATCCATCGCTTCGAAGAATGATCAGATCATCGAGTTCTGAGTTATCAAACACGATTCGTCCCTGAATCAAATCCTCTACCACCGTCTCTCCCCGATCCGACGAGAGGAATCGAATCGCAAAAGGTTGATTCAGAGGATGAGTCTTTCGCTCCAAACAGCTCCGATCATATTTGGGCTTTCGTCCCTCTTTGAGTGCTACTTTTCTTTTTTCTTCTAATTCTTCGGGTTTGCAGTAACACCGGTAAGCCTTCCCTTCTCGAAGAAGCCTCTCGGCCACCTCCTGATAGAGACGAAAACGTTCGCTCTGAAAGTAGGGGCCTTCATCCCAACTCAATCCTAACCATTTCATCGCATCGAGAATTCCTTGAACGGCCTCCTGGGTGGAACGCTCCACATCCGTATCCTCGATTCGGAGAATAAAAACTCCTTTCATCTTCCTTGCAAAGAGCCAATTAAAGAGAGCTGTCCTTGCTCCCCCGATATGGAGATCTCCTGTTGGACTGGGTGCAAACCTCGTTCTTACTTTAAACATCTTTTTATCCCTGGACTAAATATTTCATTCAAAAAAATCCCCCCTACCCCTTTCCATGATCGGGGAGGAGGGAGAATCCTTCCGCCTCTCATTATTCAATAAGGTGATCAATCGCCTGAAGGGCCTCCTCTAACTTCTCGCTCTTTGTTCCTCCTGCCTGAGCAAAATCAGCTCTTCCCCCTCCGGTTCCTCCCACATAGAGAGCTATCTTCTTGATCAATTCATTTGCCTTGAATCGGTGGGTGAGATCAGGAGTCACTCCCATCAATAGGGTGACCTTCTCTTCGGCCAGGCTTCCCAAGAGAATGATTCCTGAGCCCAATTTTACTTTTAATTGATCTACAAACTCGCGAAGCGTTCTGAGATCTTTTCCATCGACCTTCGTGGAGAGAACCTTGACCCCTTTCACTTCTCTGGTCCGAGAGAGGAGGTCCAGAAGCTCCTGATGGGACGCCTTTGCACGAAAGGATTCAATCTCTCGTTCAAGGCTTTTCTGCTTTTCAAGCAATCGCTCCAATCTCGTGGAGAGTTCCTCGGGAGTCGATTTAAGGAGGGAAGCCACTTCTCTCCATTCTCGCTCCATCTCCTTGAGCCATCGATAGGCTCCTTTCCCCGTTAGGGCTTCAATCCTTCTTACGCCAGCAGCCACTCCGCTTTCAGCTACAATCTTAAAGAGGCCAATATCCCCTGTCCTTGAGGCGTGAGTCCCTCCACAGAGCTCAATACTAAAGTCTGATACCATGACCACCCTTACCTTTTCCCCATACTTTTCTCCGAAAAGAGCCATGGCCCCTGTCTGAAGAGCATCTTCCAGAGTCATGATCTTCGTTTCCACCTTTAGATTTTCCCGAATCTTCTGATTCACCATCTCTTCGATTCTATCCAGATCCTCCGGACGGATTGGCGCGAAATGGGTAAAATCAAACCTTAACCGCTCAGGGCTGACCAAGGAGCCTGCTTGATGAACATGGCTTCCCAGAACCTCTCTTAATACGGCTTGAAGAAGATGGGTTCCGGTATGGTTCAGGGTAATATCTCTCCTTCGATCCGAATCCACTCGAAGGATAGCCTCCACTCCCTCCCTTATCCTTCCTCTCTTCACCCTCCCCTGGTGGACAATTAACTCCTCAAAGGGTTTGAGGGTGTCTTCCACCTCGAACGAAAACTCCTCATGAAAGATCACCCCTCGATCCCCCACCTGCCCTCCTGACTCTCCATAGAAGGGTGTCTTTTCAGAGATGATTTCAACTTCCTCTCCCTCTTTCGCTTCAGAAACCCATTCATTCCCTTTAATAATTTTTATTATCCTCGATTCGCATTGGAGCTCATCGTAACCCACGAAGGTGACCTTCACTCCTTCTCGAAAGAGTCTGCGATACACCTCCTTGGTCTTTCCCTCTCCAATTCCCTGCCAGGTGAGTTTACTCTTCTGTCTCTGCTCTTCCATCTGGGCTCGAAAGCCTTCCTCATCAAAGGTCATCCCTTCTTCTTGGAGGATTTCAGTGGTAAGATCTAAAGGAAATCCAAAGGTATCGTAGAGTCTGAAGGCCACTTCCCCTGGGAGAATCTTCTCTCCTTTCTTCTTCAATCGCTCCAGTTCTTCTTTTAAGATTTTCAGTCCCGTATCCAGGGTTTCTGAAAACCTCTCCTCCTCGTTGCGAATCACTTTCGAAATGAATTCTTCAGATTCTCTTAACTCAGGAAAGGCCTCCTTCATGAGTTCCACGACCCGAGAGGAGGTTTGAAAGAGGAAAGGACGATCGATTCCAAGCATTCTTCCATGTCTCATCGCCCTTCTCATAATTCGACGAAGGACATATCCCCGACCTTCATTGGAGGGAAGAACCCCATCATTGATCAAAAAAGTGGCTGCCCGGCTATGATCGGCAATGACCCGGATGGAGATATCCGCCTTAGGATCCTCTCCATAAGAAACTCTGCAGATTGTCTCGATTTCTTGGATGATAGGACGAAATAGGTCTGTTTCAAAATTGCTTTTTACGCCTTGAAGAATGGCAGAGATTCGCTCAAGACCCATCCCTGTATCGATGGAGGGCTTGGCCAGAGGGATAAGCCTCCCCTCTGGGGTCCGGTTAAATTGCATAAAGACCAGATTCCAGAGTTCAAGGAAACGATCACAATCACAACCGACCGAGCAATCCGGCCTCCCGCAACCCATTCCCTCTCCCTGGTCAATCACAATCTCAGAGCAAGGGCCACAAGGACCGGTATCCCCCATCGCCCAGAAATTATCCTTCTCTCCCATTCGAACGATCCGCTCCGAGGGGATACCGATTTTACGCCAGAGGTCAAACGCTTCATCATCATCGAGGTAGATGGTGATCCACATCTTCTCGGGTGGGAGTCCCCACTCATGGATCAGAAGATCCCAGGCCATCTCAATGGCCCCTTCTTTAAAATAGTCCCCGAATGAAAAATTCCCTAACATCTCAAAGAAGGTATGATGCCTCGCTGTTTTCCCCACAATCTCCAGATCGTTATGCTTTCCTCCCGCTCGAACGCATTTCTGCGAAGTGGTCGCACGGCGGTACTCTCGCGTCTCCTCACCTAAAAAGACCCTTTTAAACTGAACCATTCCAGCATTCGTAAAGAGGAGGGTGGGGTCATCTTTAGGAACCAGGGAGGAGCTTGAAACAATCCGGTGACCCCTTTGAGCAAAATAATTTAGAAAGGCCTTTCGAATTTCACTTGAAGTCATGGCTTCAAACCCACTCCTCCTGGCTTTGAAGTGAGAGGCCTTTCGGGCCTTACCTTTTTGACCTCCTCTTTAGCCTTCTCCTTCTCCCTTTCCAATATCTCATACTCTTCCCAACCGGCATCACTGGTCGCTAAAATGCCTTTGACCCTCAAAGCAAAGTCGTCAGGATTGGTACAATGTTTGAGAGCCTCTTCGTAGGTAATGAGTCCATCTCTGAGAAGGAACATCAGAGATTGGTCAAAGGACTGCATTCCGTAGGTGGTCACCCCTTTGGTAATCGCATCAAGCAACTCATTGGTTTTATCTTTTTCGATGATGCACTCCCGGACTCGGGCTGTGGAGACTAAAATCTCAACCGCCGGAACTCTTCCCATTCCGTCTGCCCTTGGGACCAACCGCTGAGAGATCACCCCCTTGAGAACAGCGGCGAGCTGAAGGCGAACCTGCTTCTGGTGATAAGGAGGAAAGACCGAGATGATACGGGTGATCGTTTCTGTGGCATTTAAGGTATGCAGGGTGGACATCACCAGATGGCCAGTTTCTGCCGCGGTGAGGGCTGTCTCAATCGTTTCAAAGTCCCTCATCTCCCCCACGAGAATCACATCGGGGTCCTGACGGAGGGCCACACGGAGAGCACTTGAAAAGGTACTGGTATCAGAACCCACCTCTCGTTGATCGATGATTGATTTTTTATCCTCATGGATGAATTCGATGGGATCTTCGATGGTGATGATATGGCAGTTTCGATTCTGATTAATAATATCAATCATCGTGGCAAGGGTGGTAGACTTTCCACTTCCAGTGGTTCCTGTTACCAAGATAAGACCCCGTTGTTCCAAAGCAATGTTCCGGATCACAGGAGGCAGATGAAGCTCCTCGAGACTTTTGATCTGATAGGGAACAATTCGGATGGCGATCGAAAGTTTTCCCCTCTGCTGATAGATGTTGACCCGAAATCGACCTAACCCATAAACCTCGTAGCCCATATCGATTTCTCGGTTTTTGATGAACCGTTCTTTCTGCCAGTCATTCATCACACTAAAGGCTATTTTGGATAGATCATTATGGTCAAAGGGCCTGACCTTATGGTAAGGTCTGAGAATCCCATTGATTCGAAAGATGGGCGGTGCTCCCTCTTTGATATGAACATCTGATGCTTCGTGTTCCAGGGCTTCAACTAAAAGTTGATTGAGATCCATAAATCACCCTCCTTATCTATCTTTTTGGAACTTTGGTCTCTTATTTCGATGATCCTGTCTTGGAGAGATAAAAACTTTCGAGGATCTCCTTCTCGATTTGTTCTAAGATCTTAGGTCTTTCCTTTAAAAATTGTTTTGCATTCTCCCTTCCCTGACCGATCCGGTCTCCCTTATAGGTATACCAGGTGCCACTCTTCTCCACGATATTCTTCTCAACGGCCAGATCCAGTACATCCCCTTCCCTCGAAATTCCCTCCCCATGGATGAGGTCGAATTCAACCTCTTTGAAAGGGGGGGCCACTTTGTTCTTTACCACCCGAACCTTCGTTCGGCTTCCAATAACATCCTGCCCCTGCTTGATCGAAGCGATCCGGCGAACATCTAAACGAACAGAGGAATAGAATTTGAGGGCATTTCCTCCCGTCGTGGTTTCTGGATTGCCAAACATCACCCCAATCTTCATTCGAATCTGGTTGACGAAGATGAGAATGGTATTCGATTTGCTGATGGTCGCGGTCAGCTTTCTTAGAGCTTGAGACATAAGCCTGGCTTGAAGTCCCATATGGGCGTCTCCCATTTCCCCCTCGATCTCTGCTTTTGGGACAAGAGCGGCTACTGAGTCAATGACGATGACATCGACCCCTCCACTCCGGATGAGATGTTCGGCGATCTCTAAGGCTTGCTCGCCTGTATCGGGTTGAGCCAAAAGAAGTTCATCTATTTTGACTCCCAATTTTTTAGCATACTGAACATCCAGGGCATGCTCTGCATCGATGAAGACGGCAATCCCACCTTTTTTTTGAGCCTCGGCAATCACATGGAGCGCTAGGGTAGTCTTTCCAGAGGCCTCTGGTCCAAAGATTTCAACAATCCGCCCCCTCGGCAATCCCCCCACTCCAAGGGCGAGATCCAGGGAGAGGGAACCAGTAGAGATCGTTGGAATAGTTCCTGGCATCGTCTCCTCTCCCAATTTCATAATAGCTCCTTTCCCAAACTGTTTTTCAATCTGGGAAACGGCCAACTCGACTGCCTTTTTTTTACTCAATTCTTCTTTCATGCTCTCCTCCTACCCCCAATCTAACCTCCATAAGGGGGGTATAGATAGGTCCTGTTGGCCTCAGGTCGCTTTTAAAAAGAACGACCCGTTCTACTGGAAATTCCCCAAAGAACTCTCCTTTATATTTATCCATTTTTCCCAATAAAAGGGCTTTCCCCCGAAGGGATTTAACCCTCCCCAAAGTGAGATGGGGATGAAAGGGGCGATCTTCAGGTTTAAATCCGATCTTTTCAAGCGCATTTTCTAATTCTTTATGAAGGGAGGAAAGGAGACTCCCATCCTCCTCCAATCCTATCCAGAGGACCCTCGGATTCTTTAAATCCGGAAATCCTCCCATCCCTTTAACTTTGAGAGAAAAGATGGGAGTCCTCTGAACAGGCTTCTCAATAGCTTTCCTTATGGACTCGATTTCTTTCTCTTCAATATGACCGAAGAATTTCAATGTGAGGTGAATACTCTCTGGGTCTACCCAACGGACATCGGCCTGGCTCTCTTTTAATTCCTGTTGAACCTCTTTCAGTCTCTTTTGAATAGGTTTTGGAAGTTCAATCGCTAAAAAGGTTCGAATCAATCGAAAAACCTTTTGACTCCCTTCTTGGGAATAATATTGGAGATTGTGAATTGATGTTAACATAAATAGAAAAAATGTCAATGTTAAAAAGGAGTTGGAATACTTTCCCAGGTCTAATTTTTCTTGACAAAACCTCCTATTTTCGATAAGAAAAAAACTGTTTGGACCTCAATAAGGGAAAGAAAGGAGGTGATCGAAGCCAAAGGGGGGTAATGAAGAGGATTTTAGGTTGTAGTGATTAAATATCCTTTCTCAAAAAGGAGGGAGCGATGATGGCAGAGAAAAAGAAGGAAGAGGCTCAAGGGACTTTTGAATTTCTAAAAGATTGGGGTGATGCCCTCACCCGATGGACAGAGCGATGGATTCCTGATGCTCTGGTTATTGTCATTGTGTTAAGTGTGGTAACTTATATCTTTGCCCTCATCTGGGGATTTAAACCAGAAGTAGGCTTAAGCACCCGGGCTTATAAATCAATTCAGGCCTGGGGAAATGGTTTCTGGGTTCTGCTCGAATTTGCCATGCAGATGTGCCTTATCATGATGACAGGTTACATCCTTGCCTGCTCTCCTCCAGTTCGCCGAGTGATGAATGGTCTTGCAGGTTGGTCCAATCCCGAAAAACCATGGCAAGCCATCGTCATTATGTCCCTTTTCTCAATGATCCTTGCCTGGTTAAACTGGGGGTTAAGTCTCATTGGAAGTGCTATGCTAGCCCTCTTTATTGTAAGAAGGAATCCAAAAGTGGATTACCGATTATTGGTCGCAGGGGCCTATCTTGGGCTCGGTTGCACCTGGCATTCAGGTCTCTCTGGCTCAGCCACTCTCCTTGTAGCGACTCCGGATAATTTTTTAATTAAACAGAAGCTATTGGATGCGGTGATTCCTGTGTCCAAAACTATCTTTCATCCTTTCAACCTGATTCTCACTTTAATTGTCGTGGTAGTTGTGACGATCCTGATGGCCCTCATGCATCCCAAGCCAGAAAAGGCCTTTGTGGTCAAACCGGAACTGATGGATCAATTGAAGCTTTACGAAGCACCCCCTAAACCTTCCAAATTTGAAACCCCTTCCGATTGGATGAACTGGTGGCCTGGCTTCAACATTATTGTCTTTATCGGGGGTCTCATCTGGTTGATCTGGCATTTTTCCAATAAGGGACTGGAATTAACCCTCAATGTCGTGAATTTTACGATGTTGATGTTAGGCATCCTGTTCCACTGGAGACCCTGGTCATTTCTGAAAGCGACTGAAGATGCCGGGAAAGCCGTGTGGGGAATCGTCATTCAATTTCCCTTTTATGCAGGGATCTTTGGTCTCTTTCGATTTACCATGCTCTCAGAGGTATTTACTAAGGCCTTTGTAGCCATCTCTACGCCTCAGACCTTCCCGCTCTTTATTTACTGGTATGGAGGGCTCCTTAACTACCTCATCCCCTCAGGAGGAGGAGAATGGGCCGTGGTATCCCCATACATTGTTCCTGCTGCAAAGCAATTGGGGGTCGGGATGGGAACGACGGTCGTGACCTATGCCTGGTCGGATATGATGACGGATATGATCCAACCTTTCTGGGCCATTGCGATGCTGGCTGTTGCAAAGCTCAATTTTAGAGACATTATGGGCTGGCTGCTTATGGTGTTTTTCGTTTATTTTATCATCACCTCACTGGCCTTCCTCTTCTTCATCCCCAACTGGTAATACAAAAGAAAAGGGGGCTCTAAATGGTGAGCCCCCTTTTCCATC
>JBDOIB010000470.1:0-1844 GCA_041082155.1 Thermodesulfobacteriota bacterium
GATATCTTATTATCCCTGACCGACGTGAGGCTATTCGAATGGCCATTCAGATGGCGTCTCCTTTGGATACCATTCTAATAGCCGGGAAGGGCCACGAAGACTATCAGATTATCGGGAAAAAGAGATTTCCTTTTGATGATCGCATAGAGGCTCGAAAGGCGTTGGAGGAAGGATGAGTTTTACGGTTGAAGAGGTTTTAAAGGCCACCGGGGGAAGACTTCTTCAAGGAAGAGGAGAAGGAGTCCTTTTTCGAGGAATCTCTACGGATTCCAGAACCCTCCTCGAAGAAGAGCTCTTCATTGCCCTCAAAGGACCTCGGTTCAATGGTCATGACTTTGCTTTAGAAGCTCTGAAGAAGGCCGGTGGAGTGATCGTGGAAGAAGAGAAGGCGAAAGAGATTTCGTGGAATGGAGATTCTTCAAAAGTGGTGATCGCTGTCACCGATACCCTCCGGGCACTCGGAGATCTTGCCAGAGAGCGGAGGAGGAAGTATCAAACCCCCGTCGTGGCGATTACCGGAAGTAATGGAAAGACGACCACCAAGGAGATGATCGCAGCCTGCCTCAAGACCACTTTTCCTGTTCTTAAAACAGAAGGAAATCTCAATAATCTCATCGGACTTCCCCTGACCCTTTTAAATCTTACCGAGAGAGAGAGGGTGGTCGTCCTCGAGATGGGGATGAATGTCCCCGGAGAGATTCGAAGATTGACAGAGATTGCGGAGCCTGATGTGGCCTTGATTACGAACATTCATCCCGTTCATCTGGAAGGGATGAAGAGTCTCGAAAAGATTAAAGAGGAAAAGGGAGAGCTCTTTCGAAGGATGAGACAGGATGGTTCTATCCTGGTCAATCAAGATGATCCTCGGGTCGTGGATCTCGCCCAGACCTTCCTTGGCCAAAAGATCTCCTATGGAATCGAAAATCCATCAGACGTGATGGCGAAAGACGTTCAATTAAAGAAGGATGGAACCTATTTCTATGTCTCTATGGAAGGAGAAGAATTGGACATTCATCTTCCCTTATTAGGGAGGCATTTTGTTCTGAATGCCCTCTCTGCCATTGCGGGGGCTACTCTTTTTGGAATTCCCTTGGAGAAGGCTAAAGAGGCATTAGAGCATTTTCGTCCTTATCCAATGAGGATGGAATATAAAGAGCTTCCGGGCCAGATTCATCTCCTGAATGATACCTATAATGCCAATCCAAGATCGATGGAGCTTGCGTTGGAGACGGTTGCCGAGATGAGGGGAAAAGGAAGGGCCATTGCTGTCCTTGGAGACATGCTGGAGTTAGGAGAATTTGGTGAAGAAGCTCATCGATGGATTGGACGGAGGGTTTCCGAATTAAAGATAGACCTCCTTCTCACTTTCGGTGAAAAAACAAAGATCCTTAAAGATTCAGCTATCCATCATGGGATGAGCTCGGAGAAGACCTTTACGGCTCAGGATCATGAAGAAGCCATCCTCTGGTTAGATCAGACGATTCGTGAAGGGGATTGGATATTGATCAAAGGTTCAAGGGGTATGGCCATGGAAAAGATTGTTGAAGGATTGATCCAAAGGAGGCGCTGAAACGATGCTTTATCATCTGCTTTATCCCCTTCATGAATATGTCACTTTCTTCAATGTCTTTCGATACATCACCTTTCGGACCATTTACGCCATTCTCACAGCCCTTTTCATCAGTTTTGCAGTGGGTCCATGGATCATCCGCAAGTTAAAAGCATTCCAAATTCAACAAGTTGTTAGGGAAGATGTTCCCTCTCGACACCTTTCCAAAAACGGGACCCCTACCATGGGTGGGGGAATTATTTTGGCCGCTCTGCTCATCCCCACCCTTCTCTGG
>JBDOIB010000491.1:0-6337 GCA_041082155.1 Thermodesulfobacteriota bacterium
TTGGTCGTCTTTCTGTTTATCGGGATTCGAATGCAAGGAGAAAGGGAAGCCTTAAAATTAAAGATTGCTGGACTTGAAAAGAAGATCGCCTATTATGAGTCCACTCTCCTCCAATATCAGAAAGCCATTGAACAGTTCATCCAAAAATTACCCGAGAAGAAATAAGGGACGAGACACAGCCCATCTCCATTTGAGAATCATTCTAAACAATATTATCCGATCTCAAAACAAGCCTTAGGTAAATTCCAAAAGTTTAATCCTTCGTAATATCTTTCTATTCTAATAGAAAGTTCTTTTATCTTTTCATAAAGCCCCTCAGGAAGAAGGAGTGTGGTTTGAGCGACTTCATCCTCGAAGAGATTATGTTGGAGGTAAGGGGGATAGTCCTCACCAAACCAGATTTCAGCCTCCCAGGATTTTTGATTGAAGAGGGTGGTTTGAAATTCCGGATCTTCAAGCCTGAAATGGTCCCCCTTTGAAACAAAGGTGATGAGACCATGGTTCGAATATTCCCGATGAGCAAGATTGGCATACATACAGATAAACTCTCCCCCAAAAGCCACTGCCCTTATGGAAAATGCATAATTCTCTACTTTTGACTCAATATATCTCTGAAGGAGATAAAAGCGATTCTCAATATTCAATTGGGTTAAGGAATCTAAGTCTGAAATAATCCTGAAGTCTCTTCCTCCCCTTCCCAGACGACGTTTAAGAACTATCTTTTCCATCCTTTTAAAAAAAGCCTCAGCTTCTGAAAAAAATTGAGGATTAAAGACGATCGTTTCGGGCATAGGAGCAATGGGGGAGATGAGCTGATATTGAACCCATTTGTCTTCGAGCCGGAGTCCGGGATGAAATTTGCGGGGAAAGGATCCCTGACCATCCATCCAGATTTTAAAGGGTTTAAGACTTTCAATAAAAGGGAGGCTATGAAGGTAATCCTTGAAGGTTTTCCCATATATCCTAAAGGAGAGGTCTTCAATTTTCGAGAAGACATTGGAGGCCTTTCCCCGATAAACTTGATGGGCCAAATCATATTCCTGGGCCCCTCCAGGAAGCCCCACATTGATCTCTACCACATAAGGATTAAGGGTTGGATGAATAAGAAAATCGATTCCGAGGTACATGGTGTTAAAAAAATCCCCCTCCTCTTATGATCATAAGGGGAGGGGGAGCATCCATTGATTTTGCCTTCAGGCCTATCTTACAGAGATCTTCAGATCCATGTGTCATTCTTTCGGAAAATCTCTATCATCTGATTATGAAACCTCTCCCTTCCTAAGAAAGGTTTCCTGATAGACCTTAGCAGGATGCCTTGCATTTGCAAGTCGTAGCAAACTTCTTTGTGACCTTCCTGATCGTCATCTCACTCACCTCCTTTCAATACTCCCCTTGCATAACACTGAAAAAGATCGGGGTGGTATATATTTCCAAAATATTTGGCTCGAAAACGACATCCACCTCTACAATCATCGATCTGTGAACATTTACAGGCTAACTCTCTTATTTCAATCCGAGGGATCCGTTCCCAACAGGTTCTGAGCCCTTCATCGATAGATCCCACGGGCTCCTCACTGAATAAACCGCATTTACAAATTTTTCCGTTACTAATTATAGCACAGAGATGGGCACCACAGGTAGTATTTTTTTCTGACCCGTGGAATCCTCCTCCGTATCCATATCGAAAGTAGGGCCCTGCCTCCTCAGGGCTTACCCAGAGATCCGGATTCTCTTCAAGTCTTCCTGCCAGACAGGGAGCATCCACATTCCATTCCTCGATCCCTTTGGATTGGATGAAGAAGGATAACTCATCGAATTCTTTAAGGTTATGGCGATGTATCGTCGTTGCAATAGATACCTTAATGTTTACCTCTTTGAGAAAATCAATCGCTCGAATGACCTTCTCAAATGTTACCTTCCCTCTCAGAGATTCATGCCCCTCCTTCATTCCGTCGAGACTCAACTGAACCTCATGAACCTTAAGCCTTCGTGCAACCTCTTCTGTAATCAGGGTTCCATTGGAAAGAAGGATTGATCGAAAATCATAATTTCTTAAAATCTCATTGAGTTCCCAGAATTGGGGGTGAAGAAATGGTTCCCCTCCTGAAATCAGTAGCCTTAGGCCTTGAATCTCTTCGAATTCCTTTAAAATCCTTTTTATCTTTTCAAATGGAAGATCTTGATGATGACCCTCTCCCAGATAACAATGCCGACAGCGGAGGTTGCAGCGATCGGTAATCTGAAGTTCAAGATATCGAAGAGAGGGCACAGGGGAAGGGTGAATTTTTAACTCTCTCCTAAGAGGCACTTCGGAGGGCCGGATCAGATTCTCAGAAAGGCAGTATTCAATGAAAGGTTCATCTTCTTTCCCGATCTTTGGAGCCTCTCCGTAAGAGCAGCGAACGAGAAATTGAAAGGCCTCTTCGCTTAATTCATAGAGTTCATCCGCTTCAATATCATAGAGATAGAGTTCCTCAAGATGTTTTAGGGTACAGTGGGGCGAGAGGGCAAAGAATCTATAATTCACGGGAGACATCTTTAATTTGCTCCGGAGTGATCAAGTTTTTTTCAAGAAGGGCCTTCAGAATCTTATAAGCTCCACATTCGAGGTCCTTCTCAGATTCTTTATAGAACTCACAATGCCTACAGATCAGCTCGATAAGATCCTCTTTTTTTAAAAACATATTCTTTCATCTCCTATCATCGTTTAAGGATTTCGACGACTTCCAGCCGGCTAAAGAGCCAGATCTTGTCCTTCTTTTTAAGCGTACAAAGAAGTTCCCTTGTCTCATCTATCTTTTCTCCTGCGGTGGAATTTCCAGACAATCGACCGGTGAGTTGAACCTGAGCGGTTTCTCTGTCTGGGAAATTAATCTTAAAATCACTAAAGCGAAGGGATAGGGTTGCAAAATAGGATCTCCCTCGCAGGGCATAGCCTCCAACCTCTTCCCGAGTGTAGGTTCCACTAAATGAATAGAAAGGGTCTCCCTCTATTTTAAATTCACATGGATTGGCAAATAATTGGCTCAGGTTCTTAATTCGATTCGCTGTTGAAAGAATATCCTCGTTGCCTTTTTTTTCAACGTAATGAGAAAGCAGCTCAAATCGTTGGATGACTCTTCTTTCCTCACTCGGAAGGAGATACCTCCATGAGAGAATCCCTCCCAGAAGGATGGCTACCCCAATGATTATGTAGCGAATCTTTACCATAACGGGGATCCTATGATCCTTTCCAATCTGGTCTGTCCAAAAAGATGTTCTTCCATGGGCATCGATCGATTATCCCCTATGACGTAAACACATCCTTTCTCAACACGTCTGGGAGAAAGATTCCAATCACAGGGGTATCGAACATAGGGCTCATCGATGGCTTTTCCCTCGATGAAAAGCTTTCCTTGTCGAAACTCAACCACCTCTCCCTGAAAGGCTACAACCCGTTTAAGAAGCATACGGCGATGATCCGAAAATCGGATGGCTACCACATCAAATCGTGCCGGATCAGAAAAAAGATACCTTAATTTCCAGCAGAAGTTGATCCCCCCATCGTGATAGGTGGGCTCCATGCTTGTTCCTCGAATCACAAAAGGGGTGAGAATATAACCAAAGAAAATATAGGAAAAGAAGGCAACTATGAAGACCCGAAAAAAAAACCGGGAAGTTAAAGAGGGAAATAGGAAGGTTCGAAATCTTCTGTTCATTAACAATCCTAACTTTTGGATTGAAGGATTCCTTAAAAATAAATATAATTGGAAAAAATTTATTCTGCCAATGAAAAACGGTGGAGAGGACAATAATGGAGAAGATTAAATTAGGGATCAGTACCTGTCTTTTAGGGGAAAGAGTCCGCTATGATGGAGGGCATAAACTGGATCGGTTTCTTCGAGATACTTTGGGACAGTATGTGGAATACGTTCCAGTCTGTCCAGAGGTCGAATGTGGTCTTCCAGTTCCCAGAGAATCGATGCATCTGGAGGGAGATCCATCTTCCCCTCGACTGGTCACTTCGAGGATCCATCAGGATCTGACGGAACGAATGGTTCAATGGGCTAAAAAACGTGTCATAGAACTTGAAAAAGAGAATCTCTGCGGATTTATTTTTAAGAGTGATTCGCCGAGCAGTGGAATGGAAAGGGTGAGGATTTATAATGAAAAGGGAATGCCCGTGAAAAAAGGGATTGGGATATTTGCAAAAATATTTATGGAGCATTTTCCCCTTCTTCCTGTAGAGGATGAAGGACGACTTCACGACCCGAAGATACGAGAAAATTTTATCGAACGAATCTTTACCCTTAAACGATGGAGAGAGATGCTGGCTAAAAAACCAACCCTCGGAAATCTTGTAAAATTTCACACCCAGCATAAGTTTTTAATTCTTTCTCATAGTCCCAAGCATGAACAATCCATGGGGAGACTGGTTGCGAAAGCCAAAGGAATGCCTTTGAAAGAAGCCTTTGAACAATATCAGAAGCTTCTTATGGAAGCCCTCAAGCTCAAAACCACCCCGAAAAAACATGCCAATGTCCTGATGCATATGATGGGTTACTTTAAAGACCAACTCTCTTCCGATGAGAAACAGGAGCTCCTCGAAATCATTAATCATTATCGAGAGGGATATATCCCTTTGATCGTTCCTGTGACGCTTATTCAACACTATGTTCGGAAATACAATCAACCCTATCTGAAAGAGCAGGTCTATCTCAACCCTCATCCCTTGGAATTACAACTGAGAAATCACGTCTGAGATGTTGGGTTCTAAGATGATGGGAAAAATCAGGGTGCGGGCTTCATGAGGTCTTTCCTATCAATTAGCCTTTATTTCTGACAATTAGGGCAGGCATAGGTGATGCGACCGGCTTGACGAAAAAATTGAATCAGAGTACCACAATCAGGACAGGGCTTCCCGCTTTTTCGGTAAATTCGAATCCAATCGTTTCGCTTCCCCATCTGTTTCATCCATTTTTTAAATAAAAGGAGAGTCCAATTAAGAAGTTCGTCTTTTTCTCCGGGGGAGAGGGAAGAGACTTTTCGTCGAGGATGAATATGAGATCGAAAGAGAATTTCTATTCGAAGTATATTCCCCACGCCTGCAATCACCCTTTGATCTAAAAGGGCCTCGCCAATCTCTCTCGAAGGATTCCCTTCAAGTCGCTTGAAGAAGGCTTTCGAAGAAAAATCCGACTGGAGGGGGTCCGGACCAAGATTTCCCCATTTGGGGTTGTTCTGAAGTTCTGAAAGCTTAAATAACTTAATCACCGGAGCTGAAAATACAACAACTTCATGCGAATCGGTGCGAAAGATTACCCTTGATTGGTGTATGGGTTTGTCCCAGGCCTCTCCCTTCCGGTAGATTCGCCATGAACCCCACATCATCAGATGGATGAGAAGAATATGATCCCCCGAGAGATGAATTCTAAACTGTTTACCGTAAGCCTCCACGTTCTGAATGTGAATATTTTTAAGAAGAGGAGCCTTCTCCTTCAGGCTCTTTATGCGAAATTCAATTTCAACCTCTTTCCCCTGAAGAACCCTTTTAAGCTGTTTGGCGTAATAATGAACCAGAGGACCTTCAGCCATCTTTTTCTCAAATCCTTCAAATCTACCTCATCCTTCCGGGGACGAAATAGAAGATTCTTTTTCAACAACGGGAGAGGCCTGAGGGATAAATGGATTAATTCGCATGGCCAGGGAGAAAAGATAAGGGTAATTCCCCTTCAGGTATTCCATATAGACGACCCATTCCTGAACCAATAACTGATAAACCCTGATCTCATCTCCCTTAAGATGATTGAGGTCGCTTTCAGGAAGCTGGCCAAGATCTTCCCGATAGGCCAACTCTTCAGTTAGATGAAAGGTAGCCTGAAGGAGATCGGTAAAGGACTCGTGTTCCATAAGGACTGGATTTTCTAAAAGGCGTGCAAAAAAATCTCTTTGGTTCGTAAGGAGTCCTTTGAGAGATTGGAGGTGAGTCTTGGAAATTTCAACACTGTAGCAAAACTGCTTGAGAGAGCTCTTTATATTTTGAAAATCCCTGGAGGTCCAACGATCGGTAATCTTAAGATCTCTTCGAATCTCCTCAGCATGAGGATCTGAGGCCACAAATAGTCGAATGAGGTGATTTCCCACCTCGCTGAAAAAAACACCTATTAACATATTTAATTTCTTCAATCGTATCCCCTTTTCCCGCCGGGTTAGGATGATCTCCGTTGTATTAGCAATCACTCCTAAAAAGGTCCCCACACCAATGATAATCAATAAAATAGCAAATATCTTTCCTGTCGAAGTGGATGGAAGAATATCCCCGTAACCTACGGTCGCAATCGTCACAATCACATAATAG
>JBDOIB010000005.1:0-10744 GCA_041082155.1 Thermodesulfobacteriota bacterium
AAAAGAGGCAAAAAAGTAAAGGTCCACCTCAAGGTGGACACGGGAATGGGACGTTTGGGCGTGCCATTTCCGGAGTTTCCAAAATTCTTAAAAAAGGTCGGGAGATTTTCCCACATCGAAGTAGAGGGTCTTCTTTCCCATTTTGCCCTGATCGATGAGGGAGAAGGATATACCCAAGGCCAATGGGAGAAGTTTCAGAAAGCTATCTCCCTCCTTAAGGAGGCCGGATTTTCCTGTCGGTACTTTCATATGGCCAACAGTGGAATCCTCACTCTTTTCCCCGATTTTTCAGGAAATTTGGTTCGACCCGGGATTATGCTTTATGGTTCTTATCCTTTCTTAAAATTTCAGGACCTCATTCAACTGAAACCTGTGATGACATTAAAAACCCGAATCCATTTTTTGAAATCAGTCCCTGAAGGGTCGAAGATCGGTTATGGAGGGACCTTTGTGACAAAGAAGGAGAGTCTTATTGCCACCATTCCCATAGGCTATGCCGATGGTTACAGTCTTCAGCTCTCTAATCAGGGAGAGGTTCTGGTAAGGGGAAGAAGGGCCCCAATCGTGGGAAGGGTCTGTATGGATTTTACGATGGTGGATGTCACCGAAATCCCAAAGGTGAGTTGTGGGGATGAAGTGGTATTAATCGGAAAGCAGGGCCAGGAACAGATCACCACCGAGGAGATAGCCGAAAAGATAGATTCCATTCCCTATGAAGTGTTATGTTTAATTGGAAAGAGGGTTCCTCGAATTTATATAGAATAGGTATGAATTTTCTGAATTTAGGGATTAAAGGAGTCGATGGATGGCGATGAGGAGAATCGGAATTTTGGGAACGGGTTCTTACCTTCCCGAGAGGGTTCTCAGCAATTTTGATTTAGAGAAGGTTTTAAACACAAATGATGAATGGATTTTTAAACGGACGGGGATCAGGGAGCGCAGAATTGCCGAACCTCATGTCAATGCTTCCGATCTTGCAAAAGAGGCTTCTCTTCGTGCCATGGAGATGGCGGGAATCACGATTGAGGATATCGAGCTCATTATTATGACGACGATGACCCCAGATACAGCCTGTCCTTCTGGAGCCAACTGGTTGGAGGCGAAATTAGGAGCTGAAAAGGCTGTCTCCTTCGATGTAACAGCAGCCTGCTGTGGTTTTATTTTTGGCCTCTCGGTCGCCGAGGCCTACTTAAAGGCAGGAATCTTTCAAATGGTTCTTGTAACATCGGTGGAGATCATGAGTCGCACCCTGGATTGGACCGATCGGGAAAGCTGTATCCTTTGGGGAGATGGCGCAGGAGCGGCCATCCTAAAGGGTTTTGAGGTCTCTTCAAGTGAAGAACCTCTTATCCATCAGGGAAGAGAGGTCGCAGAAATTCTATCGGTTCACATTCATACCGATGGAGCCAATGGAGAGAATCTCCTTCTTCCAGGAGGGGGGTCCAAAACGACCCCGATCAGTTATGAGAGTGTGGACAAGAAGCTTCATACCTTAAAGATGATTAAGGCCAACGAGAGTGTCCGAGTAGCAGTAAAAAGATTCGCTGAGGCTGCAGAGGAGGCTGCTAAAGCAAAAGGAATATCCCTGAACCAGGTCAAATGGATCATTCCTCACCAAGCCAATATCCGGATCCTCCAGCAGATGGCCAAACGTCTGAATATCCCCTTTGAGAAGGTCTATTTAACCATTGAAAAATATGGAAATATCTCGTCAGCCACCATTCCCATTGCCCTGGACGAGGCAGTGCGAAATGGAAGTATTCAAAAAGGAGACTACATCATCCTGAATGGGTTTGGAGGGGGATTGACCTGGGGAAGCAGCCTTATTCGATGGTAATCTTAAAAACCTTTTTTAAAGGGACTGGAATGTTAAAAAATGGATGAGAACGAAAAAATCATCGATCAGGCTCTTTCCATTTTAAAAAGAAAATCCATAGAAGGGTACGAAATTTTTCTGGAGGAATCCTCCCATTTCGAGGTCGAATCGAAGGAGGGAAAAGTAGAAACCCTGCATGCTTCCTCCTCCTGGGGGCTTGCCGTTCGCATTCTAAAACATCAAAGGCTTGGCTTTTCATACACCACCTCCTCTCTTTTGTCTCCTTCAGAATTGGAAAAGAGGATTGATGATGCAATAGCCAGCGCTGAAGTGACCTCCCCTGATCCTTCTTATGATTTTTCACCCCCCCTCAGGGAACCCTACCTCGAGCTTCCTATATTCGATGGGTCTTTGGAAAAGATTCCTGAGAAGGAGAAGATTGAGAAAGCCATAGAATTGGAAGCAACTGTCCGGGCTGTGGACTTCGAGAGGATTAAAAAGGTCAGGAAGGCTTCTTATCGGGAAGGGAGTTCAAGAATGACCCTTCTTAATTCTAATGGCCTAAAGGCTTCCTCTCGTTTCACTCTGGTCTCTTTATCGGTAATGGCCGTGGCTGAAGAGGGAGGCGAGTCGGAAATGGGCTGGGATTTCGATTTCAGTCATTTTTTCCGTGACCTTGATGTGAAGAAGGTTGGAGAAAGAGCAGGCAGGATGGCATTGGGTCGACTGGGGGGAAAAAAGGTCTCCTCAGGGACTTTTCCTATTATTCTTGGTGACCATGTGGCATCGGAATTTCTTTCCCTCCTTGCCCATTCTTTCTTGGCAGAACAGGTTCAGAAAGGAAAGTCTCCTTTAAAGGGAAAGAGAGGAGTGCAGTTCTTCTCACCCCTCCTATCGATTATCGATGATGGCCTTATCTTAGATGGAATGGCTACCTTTCCTTTTGATGGAGAGGGGATGCCAAGCCAAAGGACGAGTCTTGTGGCCGATGGGGTTATCGAAGGATATCTTTACGATCGATTTTGGGCTAATCGAGAAAGGCTCTCTTCAAAAGAAATCCAAATCGAATCAACAGGAAACAGTCTGAGACCCAGCCTTCGACTTCCTCCGGTATTAGGAACCAGAAACTTCTTTATCCTTCCAAAGGCAACCCCCTTTCCCTCCCTTCTGGCAGAGCTTAATAAAGGGTTGTTGGTGGAGGAGGTGATGGGCATCCATACAGTAGATCCGATATCTGGAGATTTCTCTTTGGGATGCTCCGGAAAATGGATTGAAGGAGGAGAGAGGGTCCATCCGGTCAAGGGAGTGGCCATTGCTGGAAATCTTTTTGAACTCTTTAAAAACATAAGGATGATCGGAGATGACCTCAGATTTTTCGGAAAGATTGGCTCCCCGAGCCTTCTCGTCGAAGGTGTGCAACTTAGCGGAAATTAAAAAGATTTTTGATTATCCTCCAAATCACCCTCCATAAAAAGTCGAAAAAACTTGACAGAAAGAAATGGAATTTGGTAATTTTAACTCGCCTCTTAACCCCTCTCTTTGGGGGTGAGCAAGGAGGGGGTAGTGGATAAGGAATATATAAATATTCTTATCTTCGGCCATAAAAACTCTTCATCGAGACACCTGAAGATTAAGAAAAAAACCTTCAAGATCATTCTCTATTTTTCGGGGTTTCTTCTTCTCTGCCTCACCTTTTTCTTCTGCGACTATATTCAGGTAAAGAAGAAGGCCTATGAGGTAGCCCGTTTGAGACAAGAAACAGAGACTCAGAAGTCCCAGCTCCACTTCTTTTCCTCCAAGATCGAAGATCTGGAGAAGCAAATTTCAAAGTTAAAAGAGTTCGATAAAAGAATTCGTATTATTGCCAATTTAGAGAAGGGACAGGAAGTTTTCCCATTTATGGGAATGGGAGGGCCTTCTCCCTCTGATATAAGAGATAAGTTGAGACTCGAAAAAGATGAAAAAGGTCTTATTCAGCAGATGAGGGTCGATATTGAACGCCTCGAATCAGAGGCGGCCACAAGAGAAGAAAGTCTTTCCGAGCTGGAAAAGCTTCTTCAGACGAAGAGAGACATCCTGGCCCATACCCCTTCGATCTGGCCGGCTCATGGCTGGGTCACTTCAGGATTTGGATTCCGGACGAACCCCTTTACGGGACTGACCCAGATGCATGAGGGAATCGATATCTCAAATCAAATCGGGAGTCCCGTAGTGGCTCCGGCCAATGGGATTATTTCAGATATTCAAAACGATTTCGTTCACGGGAAGCTTATCGTCATCTCCCACGGTTTTGGGATGATCACCCGATACAGTCACCTCGGTAAGATCTTCGTAAAGGTGGGACAGAGGGTAAAAAGGGGAGAAAAGATTGCTGAAATCGGGATGACCGGAAAGACCACGGGGCCTCATCTCCATTATGAAGTCAGGCTCAACGGAATTCCTGTGAACCCGATGAGATACATCCTTAACTAATCCTTTCCCAATTCCTCCTTTTTTATTCTTATTTTGAGTTGAAACTCCCTCCTATCCATTATATAATTTTTTGAAATTAAATAATTTTTCTGGAGAAAGAGAATGTTAAGCCTACTGCTTAGGAAAATTGTAGGGAGTAAAAACGAGAGGGAACTCAAGAGGCTCCGTCCCATCGTTCAGAGAATCAATGAATTGGAACCCAAGATCCAGGTCCTCAGCGATGACCAACTTCGGGCAAAAACGGGGGAGTTCAAAGAAAGGCTTGAGAGAGGGGAATCTTTAGATGAGATTCTTCCAGAGGCCTTCGCAGTCGTCCGGGAGGCTTCTAAAAGGACCCTCGGTGAGAGACATTACGATGTTCAGTTAATAGGGGGAATCGTTCTCCACGAAGGGAAGATCGCTGAGATGGCTACGGGTGAGGGAAAGACTTTGGTAGCGACCCTGCCGGCCTATCTCAACGCTTTGACGGGGAAAGGGGTTCATATTGTGACCGTCAATGATTATCTGGCAAAAAGAGATAGAGAGTGGATGGGGGTGATCTACCGGTTCCTGGGACTTTCGGTGGGAGTGATCGTTCACGGGTTGGATGATCGAGAAAGAAAAGAAGCCTATCTCTGTGACATCACTTATGGAACGAACAATGAATTTGGGTTTGATTATCTCAGGGATAATATGAAATTTTCGATCGAAGACTATGTTCAGAGAGAACTCCATTATGCGATTGTTGACGAAGTGGATAGCATCCTCATCGATGAAGCAAGGACCCCTCTCATTATTTCGGGTCCGGCAGAGGAGTCCACGGATAAATATTATAAAATCAATCGAATTATCCCTTTTCTTAAGCCAGGGCAGGACTATCAGGTGGAGGAAAAGAGTCACACCGCATTCTTAACGGAAGAAGGGGTCGCTCATGTAGAGAGACTCCTTCATGTGGAGAATCTTTATGACCCCAGAAACATCGAGATTCTCCATCATGTCAATCAAGCCTTACGAGCCCATACCCTTTTTAAAAGAGATGTCGATTATGTGGTGAAGGATGGTCAGGTGATTATTGTCGATGAATTCACCGGAAGGCTCATGCCAGGAAGGCGATGGAGCGATGGGCTCCATCAGGCCATTGAAGCCAAAGAGAACGTCAGGATTGAAAATGAGAATCAGACCCTGGCCACCATTACCTTCCAGAATTATTTCAGGATGTATAAAAAGCTGGCGGGAATGACAGGAACGGCTGACACCGAAGCCACCGAATTTAGAAAGATCTATAATCTGGATGTGGTTGTCATTCCTACCAATATGCCCCTGATTCGGACGAACTATCCGGATGTGATCTATAAGACCGAGAAGGAGAAGTTTCGTGCCGTCGTCAAGGAGATCGAAGAGCTTCATCAGAAAGGTCGTCCGGTTCTGGTGGGAACCATCTCGATTGAGAAATCAGAGCGTCTCAGTCAGATGCTTAAAAAGAGAGGAATTCCTCATAATGTCCTCAATGCCAAACACCATGAAAGGGAGGCAGAGATTATTGCTCAGGCAGGGAGGGTCGGGGCTGTCACGATCTCCACGAATATGGCCGGAAGGGGAACGGATATCCTTCTCGGAGGAAACCCTAAGTTCTTGGCCCGAAGTCTGGCCGAAGACCCGGCGAATGAAGACTCCATCAAGAAAGCCTACGAGAAGGCCTTGCAGATTGTTCAAAAAGAGAAGGAAAAGGTTGTGGTTCTGGGTGGACTTCATGTCATTGGTACAGAAAGACACGAGGCCCGCCGAATTGACAATCAATTAAGAGGAAGAGCAGGAAGACAGGGTGATCCAGGCTCCTCAAGATTCTATCTCTCCTTGGAGGATGACCTTCTCAGAATCTTTGGCTCAGAAAGGATATCCCACATCATGGATCGGTTGGGGATTGAGGAGGATCAACCGATTGAACATCGTCTGGTGACCAAGGCCATTGAGAATGCCCAACGAAGGGTCGAGGCCCATAATTTTGAGATTCGAAAACACCTGCTCGAATATGATAACGTCATGAATAAGCAGAGGGAGGTGATCTATGCCCAGAGAAGGGAAGTTCTTTCAGGGGAGAATCTAAGGGATTCGGTTTTAGAGATGGTCGAGGAGCAGATAGAATCCTTCGTAGATCTTTATACGGATGAGAAAGGACTTCCAGAGGACTGGGATTGGAAGGGGCTGCAGGATGCCATCTATCAGCAGTTTTCCTTCCGATGGAATCCACCCCCCTTGAATGAGGATGGATTGAACCGGAGTCGCCTGAAGGAAATGCTTACTGAGGAGGCAAAAAAGATTTATGAGAGAAAAGAGAAAGAATTCGGGGAACCCCTGATTCGATATCTTGAAAAGGTCTTGATGCTTCAATCCATCGATCATCACTGGAAAGACCACCTGTTAGCCATTGACCAATTGAAGGAAGGGATCGGGTTAAGGGGATACGGGCAGAAAGATCCACTCATCGAATATCAAAAAGAGGCCTATCAGATGTTTCTGGATATGTTGGAAAGGATTAAAAGGGATACGGTTCAAAAGCTCTTTGCCATCCAGATCGCCAAACAGGAAGAGGCTAAGGAGGTGAAGCTCGAGCGAAAACAGGCTTTCTATTTGACTCGAGGCCCTGAGCCATCTCCGAGAGGAGGATCGATGGAAGGAGGGGGAGGAATGACTGTAAGGAGGGAAGGGAAGAAAGTGGGCCGAAATGACCCCTGTCCCTGCGGAAGCGGGAAGAAATATAAAAAATGCTGTCTCTTGAAAGAGGAGGCGAGGGCTTAAAAAAAAATTCGAAAATCGAAAATCCAGGAGTTTTTAGATGAATTTAACCCATTTTAAAATACCGGGCTTTTTATTTTCCGGGATTTCGGCCGGAATCAAGAAGAATGGAAAAAAGGATTTGGGATTGATCTATTCAGAAACTCCGGCCCATGTAGCTGGCCTGTTCACTACCAATAAGGTAAAGGCTGCTCCGGTACTGATCAGTATGGAGAGAATCAAAGAAGGATCCTGTCAGGCCATTTTCGTCAATAGCGGGAATGCAAATGCCTGCACAGGGCAAAGAGGGATAAAGGATGGACACTATATTTCCTCTCTTCTTTCAAAGGAATTAGGAATTAAACCGGCCCATATCCTCCTCAGCTCCACAGGAGTTATCGGGGTTCCTCTTCCCGTAAAGAAAATCACCCGGAAGATTCCGGAGCTGGTCCGTGGGCTTTCACCCGATGGATGGACAGATGTCGTAGAAGCGATCATGACGACGGATACCCAGCCCAAAATGGAATGGGAAAGCTGCCGTATTCGAGGAAAGAGGGTAAAACTCTGCGGGATGGCCAAGGGAGCAGGAATGATTTGTCCAAACTTGGCTACGATGCTCTCCTTTCTTGTGACCGATGCCCATATAGAACCCCTTCTTTTGCAGAGAATATTAAGAGAGGTCGTTGATTTGACCTACAACAGGATCACCATTGATGGTGAAACAAGTACGAATGATACGGTTCTGATTCTGGCCAATGGAAGGGCAAATCACCCTCTCTTGAACCAAATGGACAAAGATGCTCAAATCTTCAAATCGATGCTTTTAGAGGTGTGCCAGAGGTTGGCCCACCATATTGTGAGGGATGGGGAAGGGGTGACGAAGGTGATCGAAATTTCGATTCAAGGGGCAAAAAGTGATGAAGAAGCGAGGAGAGCGGCCTATGGCATTGCCCATTCTCCTCTGGTCAAAACAGCCTTCTTTGGAGAAGATGTCAACTGGGGGAGAATTCTCTCTGCTTTGGGTCATTCAGACATTTCCATCAATCAGAATCGGGTGGATATTTTTTTTGATGAGGTTCCTGTCGTAAAGAAGGGAATAGGCACAGGATCAAGGCTGGAAGAACGTGCCTCCAAGGTGATCAAAAAGAAAACGTTTAAACTCAACGTCCATCTTCATCAAGGAAAAGGAAGGTTTTCTATTTTGACCTCCGATCTCTCTTTCGATTACGTAAAAATTAATGCCTCCTATCGCTCCTGATTTATACCCCAAGGGTGGCCCTCTGGCGAAGGGGTTTTAAGAGAAAATCAAGAGCGTCAATCACATTCGTAAAAACAAGGTTTGCCGCTTGAATCAATGCTCCTGAGGCCCCTTCTTTTCCCACAATCACCATCCCAAGGGCTGCCTCTTTCACTACGGAAAGGTCATCTATGCCGTTGCCGATGACCGCCGTCCGAAGGCCCCCCAGACTCTTCAGGAACTCTAATTTCTGCTTCGAGGAGTTTCCCTGGTTTAAAAAGACAATCTCTGCCCTCACCCTCCTCAGGACTTCCTCTACCCTTTCTTTCTCTTCACTTGCAAAAATATAGATCTTTAATCGTTTGGAGAGGAGGTTAATCTTATCTTTTGCTTTGGGATGCACCCTCCGATCCATGGCTAAAGTTCCTTCAAAGTCAATCAAAAGATGATCAATTTCCAAGGGCTCTTGCCCTGGCCTCTCAATCAAAATCATTTTTTCCCCTCATTCGATGGCGTTTTGCTCTGAAGATCCCTTTGTCGCATGACCTCATAGAGGGCCATTCCCGCCGAGACAGAGGCATTGAAGGAGGTAATGGGTCCTTTCATAGGGATTGAAAAGAGACGATCACATTTTCTTTTTACCAGGGGTCTTATTCCCTTCCCTTCGGCTCCGATCACGATGGCCAGATTTATTGTTAAATCAAGATCATAGATCCGTTCCCCCGCCTCTCCCGTGGCCCCGTAGACCCAGATCCCCTCTTCTTTTAGTCGTTCGATGCTTCTGGCCACATTGACGACCTGAGCGATCGCCAGATGGGCTGCAGCTCCTGCAGAAGCCTTAAATACAGCAGGGGTGATTCCCACAGCCCTGTCCTTTGGAATAATTACACCGTGAGCTCCGCATCCCAAGGCTGTCCGAATAAGGGATCCGAGATTTTGAGGATCCTGAATCCCATCGAGGATCAAAATGAGTGCCTTTGATCCTTCTTGCCTCCATCGGAGAAGAATTTCATCGAGATCCACATACCGATAGGTTTCAAGAGCAGCGGCAATATTTTGATGAATCCCCCCTCGGGTCATTTGGTCAAGAGCTTCCCGGGTGGTCCATATGATGGGGATCTCTTTTCTCTCTGCCTGAACGAGGAGAGCTTGCAGGGGAGGGGAGGGCTTTTTCGTACCGATAAAGATTTTTTGAATTGAGAGGTTGGATTTCAGAGCCTCCTCCACAGGATGTATTCCGTAAATCATTTGATGCATAGGATGGATTGAATGCGAGTTTTTAATTCTAATTTATATCGATGAGATATCTTCAATGATTTTTTGAACGGCTTCAAGGGGATCTTTAGCTTCTTTAATCGGTCGGCCAATGACAAGATAGTCTGCTCCTGCCTGAATGGCTTCTTTGGGCGTTAATGTTCTTTTCTGATCATCCTTTCGGTCAGAAGGATGACGAATCCCTGGAGTCACAATCAAGAAATTTTCTCCACATCGCTCTCTGATGAGTTGGATCTCTTGAGGAGAAGCTACTACCCCATCTACCCCTGCCTTTTGGGAAAGGAGGGCCAGCCTTCCGACTTCCTCCATGAGAGGACCCTGAATTCCCACTTCTTTCAGCCCCTCTTCATCCATACTGGTGAGAATGGTGACTGCTAAGATCAGAGGCCTTTGCGCTCCAAGCTCTTTGGCCATGGCCCTCGAGGCTTCGACACTCTTCCTCATCATCTCAAATCCTCCCAGGGCATGAAGATTGAACATGGCCACTTGATGCTTCGTCGCTTCTTCGGCTGCCTTAGCAACTGTATTTGGAATATCATGATATTTTAAGTCCAGAAAAACCTTTTGGCCTTTCTGATGAATCATATCAATGACCTTTGGGCCAGAATGGGTGAAGAGTTGTTTTCCTACCTTAAAGAATCCGATTTGGTTCTTTAAAAGGTTAACCCATCGTTGGGCCTCTGAAAAATGATCCACATCAAGAGCAAAGATAATCCTGTCTTTAGGCTGGACATCTTTAGGGTTCATCGATAGAATATAATATAAGGACTGACGATTTCATGTCAACAACAATTTTTAGTCTCATTTTTTACAAGTTTTTTTGGAAAGAGAGATTAAATGGAAGAGAAAGAAAAAGAGATAAGGGAAGAGAATCGAAAAATCCGATTTCTAAGATTCTTGGTCGATTTATCGTTACAATCCATTCAAGAAGATGACCTTTCGTTAGAAGAAGCAACGAGAAGGGTGGAGGAACTCAAACGGGTGGCTTGCCGCCTGTTTCCGGGGAAGGAAGAGACTTTTGAATTGATTTATCGGCCTCGGTTCAACCGAGCGATTCAGGTCAGATTCGGAGTCACTTCTCGAATCTCCTGATCGATGATCTCCTTGATCTTTTCGACCGTTTCCTCCTTCTGGACTAAAAGAGTTTCGCCTGTCCTTCTCTTTTTGATCTCCACCAGTCCCTTT
Source organism: Thermodesulfobacteriota bacterium (assembly GCA_041082155.1). Classification (GTDB taxonomy): domain Bacteria; phylum Desulfobacterota; class BSN033; order BSN033; family UBA1163; genus CALIBK01. Next base: position 10,737 of record JBDOIB010000005.1, read on the forward strand.
TTTAAATT
>JBDOIB010000010.1:0-1916 GCA_041082155.1 Thermodesulfobacteriota bacterium
CCTACGCCCCTGACAGACAAAAAAGAACCTTATCTCCAATATATTGAAAAAACCACTTTCTCCATCCAGTCTCATCTAAGAAGGGGACAACTCATCGTTCTGGAGAGTACGACCTATCCTGGAACCACAGAAGAACTTATTCGTCCCCGATTGGAATCCTCGGGATTCAGAGTGGGAAGGGATTTCTTCCTGGGATATTCTCCAGAAAGAGAGGATCCCGGGAATAAACAATTTTCAACCTCCGAAATTCCCAAAGTGATCTCAGGAGTCACTCCTTCTTGTAAAAAAGCGGTGGAAGCACTCTATGGTCAGGTCGTTCAAAAAGTGGTCCCCGTCTCCTCTCCAAGGGTTGCAGAACTCACCAAACTTCTCGAGAACATCTATCGAAGTGTGAACATAGCCCTGGTCAATGAGCTAAAGATGCTGGCCGACCGAATGGGGATTGACATCTGGGAAGTGATTGAAGCCGCCAGTACAAAGCCCTTTGGATTTACCCCTTTTTATCCCGGACCAGGGATGGGAGGACATTGTATTCCTGTGGATCCATATTACCTCTCGTGGAAGGCCCAAGAGTATGACTTTGCAACCCGATTTATTCATTTAGCCGGAGAGATCAATGTCCATGTTCCTTATTATGTCGTTTCCAAAATTCAGGATGGCCTCAATGGGATGGGTAAAAGTCTTAAGGGGGCGAAGATTTTGATCCTAGGCGTGGCCTATAAGAAGGATATCGACGATGCAAGAGAATCCCCGGCTCTGGCCATCATGGATCTGCTTCAAAGAAAAGGAGCGACCCTTTTTTACCATGACCCTTATATCCCTGTTCTTCCCCAATTTAGAAAATATCAATTTAATCTAAAATCTTCTCCCCTTACCCTTTCCCTTTTAAGAAAGATGGATGCGGCTGTGGTGGTCACTGATCACAGTTCGGTGGACTATGAACGGGTGGTGAGGCATGTGCCTCTTTTTATCGATACTCGAAATGTGAGCAAGCATTTAAAACAATGGCACAAGAAGATCATCAAGGCCTGAGGCTGGAGTAAGAGGTTTGGATTTTACCCTTTCAATGAAACAAAAATTAATCAGGAAGATGGCCCGTCAATTCGCGGAGGCCGAACTTGCTCCTATCGCCAAAGAGATTGACGAAGAAGGACGGTTCCCGTGGGAAGTGATTGAAAAGATGAGGGGACTTAATTTCTTTGGGATGCAAGCCCCCCGAGCATATGGTGGAGCCGAATTGGATTCCATCTCTTATTGTTTAGTGATTGAAGAGATCTCTCGCGCCTGTGCGGCTATTGGCCTGACGTTAGCCGTTCACAATGGGGTGGTGCTCTATCCAATCCATCTATTTGGAACGCCTGAACAAAAAGAGAGGTTTCTTCCTCCCTTAGCTTCTGGAGAGAAAATCGGTGCTTTCTGTCTTACCGAACCTAATGCCGGATCAGATGCCATGGCCATCGAATCCACTGCAAAAAGGGAAGGGGAAGATTATCTTCTCAATGCAAATAAAATTTTTGTGACGAATGGGGGGGTGGCTGATCTCCTCATCATCTTCGCCTCTGTCGATCCAAAGAATGTAAAGAGGAGCATCAGTGCAATCATCGTGGAGAGGGGAACTCCTGGATTTGAAGTAGGTCTCCTCGAAAACAATTGCGGAATGAGGGCCAATCCGGTCACATCCATTATCCTTACCGACTGCCGTGTTCCAAGGAATCATCTTTTAGGAGAGGAAGGAGAGGGGTTAAGAATTGCCCTGACCGCTCTTGACAATGGAAGGATTGGCATCGCTGCTCAGGCCGTCGGAATCGCCCAAGCTGCCCTCGATGCCTCTTTAAAGTATGCCAAAGAGCGGATCCAGTTTCGAGTCCCTTTGATCAGACATCAGGCCATCCAGATGATGCTTGCGGATATGGCCA
>JBDOIB010000016.1:0-18584 GCA_041082155.1 Thermodesulfobacteriota bacterium
ATATTATTAAATAAAAATAAAATGATGGGGACCTATCAAGCCAAAAAAGAAGAAGTTAGCCGTCAATGGTATCTCATCGATGCCGAGGGGAAGGTTTTGGGTCGGCTTGCGACAGAGATAGCCAGGATCTTAAGGGGAAAGAAAAAACCGATTTTTACTCCCCATGTAGATACTGGGGACTTCGTAGTCGTGGTTAACGCAGAAAAGGTCTCCTTAACCGGCGATAAGAAAAAGAATAAAAAATATTATCATCATACGGGATATCCAGGTGGGATCCGTGAGATCACGGCTGAAAAGCTTCTGGCTAAAAAACCCACGGAGCTTATCTGGAGAGCAGTAAAGGGGATGCTTCCAAAGAATAGTTTAGGAAGGAAGATGCTTCGTAAGCTGAAGGTTTACGCAGGACCCAAGCATCCCCATGAAGCTCAGAATCCTATCCCGATTCAAATTTAGAGGAGATTCATAAGGTGCCAGAGACGTTTTATGCGACTGGAAAGCGAAAGACTGCTGTAGTCAGAGTGTGGCTTGAGCCTGGAGAAGGAAGATTTATCGTCAATGAAAGGACACTCCAAGAATATTTTGGCAGAGAAACGTCCCAACGGATCGCTCTTCAACCTTTTGAACTCATTGGAGTGAACAATCAGTTTAATGTAAAAGCTACGGTGTGTGGTGGAGGAGTCTCCAGTCAGGCGGAGGCACTCCGGCACGGGCTCTCAAGAGCCCTCCTTCAATATAATCCGGATTTAAAAGATGTGTTAAAAAAGGCCGGGTTTTTGACCAGAGACTCCAGGGTGAAGGAACGAAAAAAATATGGAAGGCGTGGAGCCCGGAGGAGACCTCAGTACTCCAAACGATAATTCTTCATCCCATCATCTCGAGCAGATGATCATAGATTGGAAAGGGAGGTCAGATCAAGGCCTCCTTTTTCATTTTCGAGGTGGGAAATGAAAACAAGGGTAGCGGTCATAGGAGCAACAGGATATACAGGAGTAGAACTTCTTCGCCTTCTCCTGGTTCATCCCGAAGTGGAACTGACGGCTTTGACTTCCCAAAAATATATTGGCCATCCTATCGAAGAGGTCTTTCCCTCATTGAAGGGGCGTCTCTCTTTAATCTGCGAAGAGTTCAACGGAGAACGAATTTCACAAAAAGCCGATTTCATTTTTACGGCTGTTCCCCATAAGACAGCGATGGAGATGGTTCCTTTCTTTTATGAGAGGGGTAAAAGGATCGTTGACCTCAGTGCTGATTTTAGATTTAGAAGCCCAAAGGTTTACGAACGATGGTATCAAAAGCATCAGGCCTCGGATCTTCTCTCCGTTTCCGTCTATGGACTCCCAGAGCTTCATCGGGAGGAGATTCGAAAAGCCAAGATTGTGGGTAACCCTGGTTGCTATCCGACGGGAGCTTTAATCGGTCTACTCCCGCTGGTGAAAAAGGAGATCATCTCATTGGAAGGAATTGTGGTGGACTCCAAGTCAGGGGTCAGTGGTGCAGGCCGTGATGTCGTGCTGGAATCCCTTTTCTGTGAGGTGAACGAAGGGGTGAAGGCATACAAAATCTTTGCCCACCGACATACTCCTGAGATGGAACAGGAATTAAGCGAGATCGCCCAGAGGGAGGTGAGGATTACCTTTGTTCCCCACCTCATTCCAATGGATCGAGGAATTTTGACCACCCTTTATGTCCGGTTCCTTAAGAAGATGAAGACACGGGAACTTCTCAAGCTCTTTGAGGAGTATTATGGCGGAGAACCTTTTGTCCGGATCTATCCCGAAGGGAGACTCCCTAATACAAAGGATGTAAGAGGGTCAAATTTCTGTGATATTGGGGCGGTTGCGAGTGAAACCGATGAAAGGGCTGTCATCGTGACGGCTATTGATAATTTGGTCAAAGGGGCTTCCGGAGAGGCGATTCAGAATATGAATATTATGTTAGGGTATCCTGAGACCATGGGGCTTGAAGGGATTCCCCTCGCCCCATAATAAAAAGTCATCCTGGGAAAAAGGAAGGGATAGACGATCCAAAAAGATTCAAAGGATTCGGAGAGTGGATATGGCGAAGAGGGTGATTTTCTGGTCTATTTTAATTCAATTTTTTTCTTTTCTCTTTCTTCCATGGGGGGAGGCAGTAGAGAAAGTAGAGATCTTCTTTGATGGGAAGTTAAACCCCGAGGGTGTTCCTCAAGGGTGGACCTTAAAGGAAAGGACAGGAGAAGCAGAGTTTAAGATTCTGAATGAGAACCATGAGAGTATCGCCTATTTTAAAAGCAATCGAGCCTCCTTTTCCTTGGAGAGACCTTTACAGGTGGATCCAAAGAAGTTTCCATATCTTTCTTGGAAGTGGAAGGTATTGAGACTCCCTGAAGGGGGAGACGTGAGATTGAAAGGGAAGAACGACCAGGCTGCTCAACTACTGATTGTTTTTGAGGGACGAAAAGTGATTAGCTATATATGGGATACGATGGCTCCTGTCGGTTCCATTTCAGATGAATCGATTGGGTGGCCTATCCATTTAAAAATAAAAACGATCACCGTTAAATCCGGAACCTCAGATCTTGGGAAATGGGTTTCCTTTACAAGAAATATTGTGGAGGATTATAAAAAACTATTCAAAGAAGAACCCTCCTTAATTCAGGGGATAAGGATCCAGATCAATTCGCAGAATACCCAGACGATTGCCGAAACCTTCTTTGGAAAGATCGTCCTTCTTTCTTCTCTTCAAGCCCACTGAACCTTTTCTTTCTATTTTACAACTCCAAAAGATTTTGTTAGATTAATTGAAAGAAATTCGTCTGCTTATCGAAAGTCTATGAAACCCCTCACCCCGATGATCAAACAGTATCTTCAGATCAAAAGTCAATATCCGGATGCCATCCTTTTTTTCCGGATGGGTGATTTTTATGAAATGTTCTTTGAAGATGCTCAGATTGCTTCAAAAGAGCTTGAGATTACTCTCACCTCCAGAGATAAAGGAGAAAAGGAGCCAGTTCCTCTTTGTGGGATTCCCTATTTTACAGCCGAGACCTACATCTCCAAACTTTTACAACGAGGATATAAAGTCGCTCTCTGTGAGCAGGTCGAAGATCCAAAATTCGCCAAAGGGATTGTCAAAAGAGAAGTGGTGAGAGTCTTTACCCCAGGGCTCACGACCGATACGATCCATCTTGGCTCTGGAGAGAATAATTACTTGATGGGGTTCTGCGCAGAAGGAGAAGTCTTCGGATTGGCTCTCTTGGATATCTCCACAGGTGAAATGAAGGCCACCCAGATTTCAGGGTTTGATCCCTTTCTGAATGAGGCCCTTCGGAACGAACCCAAGGAGATTCTTTGCCCAAACACATTTCAACAGCACCCCTTTTTTGAGAAGTTCAAAAAGAGTTTCGAAGATCGTCTGATCACATTTATAGAGGAGGAACCTCATAAACTCCTCCATAGAGCTCAACAGAGCAGGGATTTTGCTCTCCCCGAAAGGGACCCCTTGGCCCTCTTGGCCTCAGAGATGGTTCTCCATTATGCGGAAGAGAATCAGAAGAGATCCCTTTCAAACCTCTCATCCATCACCTTTTATCAAATTCAGGATTTCATGATTATCGATGAGACTGCCAAAAGAAACTTAGAGCTCACCCAGTCTCTCTTTGATCAGGGGAAGAAGGGTTCTCTTTTATGGGTATTGGATGAGACGATGACAGCCATGGGAAGCCGAAGATTGAAGCAATGGCTGAATTATCCTTTGATGGATATTGGAGAAATCGAACGTCGTCAGGAGGCGGTCTCTGAACTCAAAGAAAAAAAGATGGAGCGAAGGAGGATAAGGGAGTCTTTAGGAAAGATCCAGGACATCGAACGATTAACCTCCCGTGCATTTTTAGGCCACGCGAATCCCAGAGATCTGGTGGGACTAAAGAATTCCCTTCGCCCTTTACCCCATCTGAAGGCCCTTCTCCAATCCTTTTCGTCTCCCCTTCTGGTTCAGCTCACCTCCGAGATAGAGACATTCGATGATCTTTTTGAACTCCTGGACTCTGCCATTGAAGAGAATCCTCCTATTGCCTTGAAGGAAGGAGGAATCATTAAGCCAGGGTATCATCAAGGATTGGATGAGCTCAGAGAGATTGGCAGGGAAGGAAAAAGATGGATTCTGGAGCTTGAGGCGGAAGAAAGGAGGAAAACGGGAATTTCCTCCCTGAAGATTCGTCACAATCAGGTCTTCGGTTACTATATTGAAGTGACCAAAAGTAACCTTCATCTGGTCCCCGAGCATTATATTCGAAAGCAGACCCTCGTGCATGCGGAGCGATTTATTACTCCTGAGCTAAAGGAGTTCGAGACCAAAGTGTTAGGGGCCCAGGAGTCAATCTGTCAATTAGAATATCGACTCTTCGAGGAGATTCGGCAGAAGATTGTTGAAGCGACGGGAAGACTTCGAAAAACCTCCTCAGCCCTTTCGATTCTTGATGTGTTGGCTTCATTGTCAGAGGTTGCCGATCGATACCAGTATGTAAGACCAAAGGTGGATGAGGGGGATGAGATCTTCATTCGTGATGGAAGGCATCCTATCGTGGAGAGGATGAATCTTTCAGAACGATTTGTACCCAATGATACGCTTCTCAATACACGGGATCATCAGCTCATCATTCTCACCGGTCCGAATATGGCCGGTAAATCCACCTACCTCAGACAGGTCGCTCTCATCGTGCTGATGGCCCAGATGGGAAGTTTTGTTCCAGCCAAAGAGGCTCGGATCGGAAAGGTAGATCGGATCTTTACCCGGGTTGGAGCCATGGACCATATCATGAGAGGACAGAGCACCTTTATGGTGGAGATGATGGAGACCGCTCGGATTTTGAATCAAGCCACCTCCCAGAGTCTGGTGATTTTGGATGAGATTGGAAGAGGAACGAGCACCTTTGACGGATTGGGGATTGCTTGGGCTGTCGCTGAATATCTCCATGATCATCCATTGCTTCATCCTCGGACCCTTTTTGCCACTCACTACCATGAGCTGACCGAACTGGCCCTGACGAAAGAAGGGGTGAAGAATTATAATGTGGCGGTGAAGGAATGGAAAGGAGAGATTATCTTTCTTCGAAAGATTGTAGAGGGTGGAACCAATCGGAGCTATGGAATTCAAGTGGCCCGGTTGGCCGGCCTTCCCCCTAAAGTCATCGATCGAGCTAAAGAGGTCCTCTCCAACTTAGAAAGAGGTGAGCTTGACTCCACCGGAATGCCTAAAATTGCGAGAAGCAAAGGGGAGACCGCGAAGTTCAAATCGTCTCCCCAACTTTCACTGTTTTTCCCCCGCGATCCCATCCGATGGGAACTAAAGAGGATTGATCCAAATCAAATGACACCGATTGAAGCACTCAATTTTTTGAATTCTTTGAAGAAAAAGATCGAGCAAGAGGAATGATCGATTTCCCCAAGGCAAGGGAGAAAATGGTGGAGGAACAGATCATTGCCAGAGGGATTAAAGACCCTCGAGTGATCGCGGCAATGAGGAAGGTTCCTCGTCATCTCTTTGTTGAAGAAGCCCTGCAAGAACAGGCCTATAATGATCATCCTCTTCCAATCGGAGAAAAACAGACCATCTCTCAACCCTACATGGTGGCTCTCATGACCGAGGCGCTCCAGTTGACCGGAAAAGAGAGGGTCTTAGAGATAGGGACAGGTTCAGGTTATCAAACGGCCATCCTTGCCGAAATCGCTCAAGAGGTCTATTCCATCGAAAGGATTCGTTCCCTTGCCCTTAAGGCCAGAAGATTGTTATACGAACTTGGATATTACCATGTGGAGATTAAGATTTTTGATGGAACGGTGGGATGGCCAGAAAAGAGCCCCTTTGATGCGATCCTCGTGACTGCTGGAGCTCCTGATATTCCTCCACCCCTTTATGACCAATTGGGGCTGGGAGGGAGGTTGGTCATCCCTGTTGGAGATGCCTATTCTCAAGACCTCATTCGAGTGACAAAGACGAAAGAGGGGCAAAAGAGGGAAGATTTGGGAGGATGTCGGTTTGTGAAGTTGATCGGAAGGTATGGGTGGGAGGATAATGGACCAATAACCAATAACCAATAACCAATAACCAATACTCAATAACCAGCGACTCCTAAACAGTAGAGACCCAGTGATGAAAAAGATGATCGTTTTGGCTATCGAGAGTTCCTGTGATGATACGGGAGCAGCTATTCTATTGAATGGAAGAAAGATTCTTTCCAATGTGGTCTCTTCCCAGAACTCGATTCATCAGAAGTTTGGAGGAGTCGTTCCCGAACTGGCCTCAAGAAGGCATATTGAAGCCATTGTTCCCATTGTCACTGAAGCCTTGAAGAGGGCAGAAGTGACCATAAAAGAAGTAGACGGAATCGCAGTGACTCAAGGACCTGGATTGGTGGGGTCTCTCTTGGTTGGCCTTTCGTTTGCAAAGTCCATTGCTTTTGCGAGGGGGATTCCTTTTGTGGGAGTTAATCACGTGGAGGCTCATCTTTCTGCTATTTTCCTGGAGGAGGACTCTCCAAGATTCCCTTTTATTGGGCTAGTCGTTTCAGGAGGACATACCTCTCTGTTTCGAGTGGATGGATTTGGGAAAGTGATTCGTTTAGGTCAGACGAGAGATGATGCTGCAGGGGAAGCCTTTGATAAGGTAGCGAAATTGTTAGGACTGGGTTATCCCGGAGGACCCATTATCGATGAACTCTCAAGAAAAGGAAATCCTAAGGCCATCCGTTTCCCCAGACCGTTTCTTGGTAAACATTCGCTCGACTTCAGCTTCAGTGGACTCAAAACAGCGGTGGTTCATTTTGTCAAGACTCATCAAGAATCGCCCGAAAAATTTTCAGAAGATCTCCTCTGTGATATTGTCTCAAGTTTTCAAGAAGCAGTGGTCGATGTGCTTGTTCAAAAAACCATCCTTGCATCCAAACAGGAAGGGATCCGGAGAATTGTGATTTCTGGTGGAGTAGCGGCAAATCGACTCTTACGAGAGAGGATGAGAGAAGAGGCCTTGGATCAGAAATTGAAACTCTATATCCCCTCCCCTCATCTCTGCACGGATAATGCAGCCATGGTTGGGGTGATCGGATATGAATATTTAAGGCAAGGGATTCGATCGGACTATTCGGCGAATGCCTACTCGAGCCTTCCCCTTTAATTCCTCTTTTTTCTAAAAAGGAATGATGATTCCGATGACTTCTGTCTTTAAGGAACTGAAAGAATATGGGCTATTCCCTAAAAAACGATGGGGTCAACATTTTTTAATAGACCGTAATATCCTGAAGAAGATACTTCGACTGGCGCAGATTGGAAAGGAGGACACCATTCTCGAGATTGGCCCTGGCCTGGGAGAAATGACCCTGGCTCTCTCTCAACTGGCCAAAAAGGTCATCGCCATTGAGATCGATCCCCATCTGGTCGCAAGATTAAGAGAGAAGTTCTCAAGCATTTTAAATGTAGAGATCATCGAAGGGGATATCCTTAAAATGAACTTCTCTTCTCTCTTCACTCGAGAAGACACACCCCTTCGAGTGGTCGCAAACCTCCCCTATCAGATCTCCACCCCTCTTCTCTTCCGATTGATGGAAGAAAGAAGGTTATTTCAGGATCTCCATCTGATGATCCAGAAAGAGGTCGCACAGCGGATGATTGCTCCTGCGGGAAGAAAGGAGTATGGTCCGTTATCTGTTTTTACGCAAGTGATTTCTATCCCCACACTGCTTTTTCTTATTAAACCCTCTGCTTTCTTCCCGCCTCCAAAGGTAGAGTCTGCCTTCATTCGAATCGAATGGAGAAGGAGACCCCTTATCGAGAAGGAGAAAGAAGAATGGTTTAAAAAAGTGGTGAAGGGGTGCTTGGGATACCGTCGAAAAACTCTGATCAACGCCCTTAAGTCCTCGGGTCTTTCCCTTCCAGAAGAGCTTCAAAAGAGATTAAGGGAAGCAAAGATTGATCCGGATCGGAGGCCTGAAACCCTAACCCCATCAGAATTTGTTAACCTATCTAAATTATTAGGGAATTAATCTTATCTGTCAGGCAAAAAATAATTTGCAAAAATGCTGGGGGATGATTATGTTTTCCTCGAAATGGGTTTTTTTCATCCAAACAACTGTTAAAGGAGGATTTAAATGCAGATTGACCGATTTACCTTAAAAGCCCAAGAGGCCTTACAGCAAGCCAAAGCAATTGCAGAGCAGCGACATCATCAGCAGATCGATGTAGAACATCTGCTGTTTGCTCTTCTCTCTCAGAGAGAAGGAATTGTGATCCCCATTCTTCAGAAATTGGGGGCCAATGTAGAGCTCATCCTTTCTCAATTAGATGGAGAACTGAATCGGATTCCCAAGGTGACAGGAGGTGGGGCAGGCCAGGTCTATCTTTCCAGCCGCCTGAATGAACTTTTGAATTCAGCATGGAAGGAAGCAGAGAGGTTGATGGATGAGTATCTTTCAACGGAACACCTCCTCATTGCCATTTCGGACGAAAAGAGAGGGCCTTCCTCACAGATTCTCCAAAGAAACGGGGTCACCAAGGATGCGATTTATCGGGTCCTTCAGGACATTCGGGGTCCCCATCGGGTAACGGACCAGAATCCAGAAGAGAAGTACCAGGCCCTCAAACGCTATAGCCGAGACCTCACCGAGGAGGCCAGGAAGGGCAAACTGGATCCCGTGATCGGAAGGGATGAAGAGATTCGAAGGGTCATTCAGGTTCTTTCAAGAAGAACGAAGAATAACCCGGTGCTGATTGGAGAGCCCGGGGTGGGAAAGACTGCGATCGTTGAAGGTCTGGCTCAAAGGATTGTGAAGGGAGATGTCCCAGAGACCCTGAAGAATAAGAAACTCGTTGCCCTAGATCTCGGTGCTCTCATCGCCGGAGCGAAGTTCAGGGGAGAATTTGAGGAAAGATTAAAGGCTGTGCTAAAGGAGATCCAGGCAGCCTCAGGCAACATCATCCTCTTTATCGATGAACTCCATACCCTGGTAGGAGCAGGAGCTGCGGAGGGAGCGATTGATGCTTCCAATATGCTTAAGCCTGCGTTAGCGAGGGGAGAATTACGCTGTATTGGGGCCACGACCCTGAATGAGTACCGGAAGTATGTGGAGAAGGATGCCGCCCTTGAGAGAAGATTTCAACCCATCTATGTGGCCCAGCCCAGTGTGGAGGATACCATTGCGATTCTGAGAGGATTAAAGGAACGTTATGAAGTTCATCATGGAGTGAAGATCAAGGATTCTGCCCTGATTGCGGCGGCCATGCTGTCTCACCGATATATTTCGGATCGGTTCCTTCCGGATAAAGCCGTCGATTTGATCGATGAGGCTGCCTCTCGTTTAAGAATCGAGATTGATAGTGTGCCCATGGAGATTGATGAAGTGCAGCGAAAAATCATGCAACTGGAGATCGAGCGTCAGGCCTTAAAAAAAGAGAAAGATAAGGCCTCGATGGAACGGTTAAAGAAGCTGGAGAAGGAACTGTCCGAATTAAAAAAAGAAGTTCAAGAGAAGAAGATCAAATGGGAGAATGAAAAGAAGTCGATCTCACGGATTCAACAGCTTAAAGAACAGATTGAACGGACTCGGCAGTTGATGAAGGAGGCAGAAAGAGAAGCCGACTATTCGAGATTGGCGGAACTTCAGTACGGGGAGATGACCCGGCTCGAGAAGGAGCTGAAAGAGGAAGAAGCCAGATTGGCGGAACTTCAGAAGGATGGAAAGATGCTTAAAGAAGAGGTCGACGAGGAGGATGTGGCAGAAGTGGTCTCGAAATGGACCGGAATTCCAGTGTCTAAGATGTTAGAAGGAGAAGTAGAGAAACTCCTTCATATGGAGGAAAGGCTGGGTCAAAGAGTGGTTGGGCAAGAAGAGGCCATCCGAGCCGTCTCCAACGCCGTGAGAAGGGCAAGGGCGGGACTTCAAGATCCCAATCGACCCATTGGCTCCTTCATTTTTATGGGACCCACGGGAGTTGGAAAGACAGAGCTGGCCCGTGCATTGGCTGAGTTTCTCTTCGATGATGAACAGGCCATGGTCAGAATTGATATGTCAGAATATATGGAGAAACATTCGGTGGCAAGGCTCATCGGAGCTCCTCCCGGTTATGTGGGATACGAAGAAGGAGGATTTCTGACGGAAGCCGTCCGAAGAAGACCTTATTCTATTGTATTGATGGATGAGATTGAAAAAGCCCATCCAGAGGTGTTTAACCTTCTCCTTCAAATCCTGGATGATGGGCGGTTGACAGATGGCCACGGAAGGACCGTGGATTTTAAAAATACAGTGATCATTATGACCTCCAATATCGGAAGCCAGTGGATTATGGATTTAGGGGAGAAGGATTACGAAGAGATGAGAAGAAGGGTCATGGATGCGGTGAGGGCGCATTTTAAACCTGAATTTATTAATCGAATCGATGAATTGATTATTTTCCGAAGCCTCGGGATGAACGAGATTAAGGCCATTGTGGAGATACAGGTTCGAAAACTTGAACAAAGGCTCGGAGAAAAAAGGATTAAGCTTAAGATGACAGAGAAAGCAAAAGAATGGCTTGCAAGAGAGGGCTATGATCCTTCCTATGGAGCCCGACCCCTTAAGCGGGTGATTCAAAAGGAGATTCAAGATAAACTGGCTCTTCAGATTCTGGAAGGGAGGTTTAAAGAAGGGGATACCATTGTGGTCGATTGGAAGGAAGGAAAAGAGGGATTAATCTTTAAGACTTCAGAATAAGATTGACCTCCACAATGCTTTCATCGGGTTTTAGAGAAATGCTTAGAATTTTCTTGACAATAAGAGAAAAACCTGTTATGGATACAACTACTTTCAGAGTTTTACTCCATGGGAAGGAAGGAGAGAACAGGCACGTAGCTCAGGGGGAGAGCGCTACCTTGACGCGGTAGAAGTCTGGGGTTCAAATCCCCACGTGCCTACCAAAAATAACCCATATATTGAGTGGACCAAAAGTTTCTGAAAAAACAAATCATTTAATATAAAATTGGAAGAGGCATCATTCATCTTTATTGGGATGAGTGATGCCTCTTCCGTTTCAATCCGAGTACAAAATGGAAGAACAGGTCACCCTTACGTTTCCCGGCGGAGAGAAAAAGATCGTTCCGAAGGGAATAAGGATTCAGGAGTTTGTAAACCAGGACATTATTGCCGCTCAACTCAATAGCAGACTGGTGGATCTATCCCATCGGATCGAAGAAGATACGTCGATCCAATATATCTCTATCACCTCTAAAAAGGGCTTAGAGATCCTTCGTCATTCAGCGGCCCATGTGATGGCTCAGGCTGTAAAAGAACTCTATCCCTCGGTGAAACTTACTTTTGGTCCATCCACGGAAACAGGTTTTTATTACGATTTTGACTATGAGAAAAGTTTCACTCCTCAGGACCTTGAGGCGATTGAGAAGAAGATGATGGAGATCATTCAAAGGGATGAACCCTTTGTTCGAATGGAGGTTTCAAGGGAAGAGGCGATCTCGATTTTCGAGAAGAGGGGCGAATCTTATAAAGTAGAGCATCTTAAAGAGCTTCCCGAACGAGTCTCCCTCTATCAACAAGGATCTTTTTTAGATTTATGTGAGGGGCCACACCTCCCTTCGACCGGAAGAATTAAAGCCTTCAAACTCCTCAGCGTTTCAGGAACATATTGGCGAGGAGATGCAAGGAACCCAGTCCTTCAGAGAATCTATGGAACAGCCTTCCCAGATCCCAAGGCATTGGAAGAATACCTTCATATGCTGGAGGAGGCCCGAAAGAGAGATCATCGAAAATTGGGCCGAGAACTTGACCTCTTCAGCCTCAACGAAGAAGCCGGGCCAGGTTTGGTTATCTATCATCCCAAAGGAGCCATGCTTCGAACCATCCTCGAAGATTTTGAGAAAAAGCAACATCTAAAGAGAGGATATCAGATTGTCATCGGTCCCCAACTTCTGAGGTTGGAGCTCTGGAAGCGATCGGGTCATTTTGAAAACTACAGAGATAAGATGTATTTCACGAAGGTAGAAGACACAGAATATGGGATCAAACCGATGAACTGTCTGGCCCATATGCTCATCTACAAGTCTAAGATTCGAAGTTATCGAGAGTTACCTTTAAGATACTTTGAATTAGGAACCGTTCATCGGCATGAAAAATCTGGAGAGCTTCATGGACTTCTTCGGGTTCGAGGATTTACCCAAGATGATGCCCATCTTTTCTGTCGCCCCGATCAACTCAACGAAGAAATTAAAGGCATCATTGATTTTGTCGATGATGTGATGAAGGTCTTTGGTTTTGAGTTTGAGATGGAGCTCAGTACACGACCAGAAAAGTCTATCGGTACGGATGAAGACTGGGAGAAAGCCACCCAGGCTCTCCTTCAGTCCCTAAAGGAGAAAGGACTTCCCTATGAAGTCAATGAGGGTGAGGGAGCCTTTTATGGCCCTAAGATCGATGTCAAATTGAAGGATGCATTGAATCGCCGATGGCAATGTGCGACCATTCAGGTTGATTTTGCCATGCCTGAGCGATTTGACCTTACCTACATCGGGCCTGACGGAGAACCCCACCGGCCCGTGATGCTTCATCGGGTGATCTTAGGAGCGATGGAGAGATTTATCGGGGTACTCATCGAACATTATGGAGGGGCATTCCCGGTTTGGCTCTCCCCCATTCAAGCCATCCTTCTTACCGTCACAGAACGACATATCCCCTATGCGGAAAAGGTCTTTCAGGAATTGTTGGAGAGGGGAGTCCGGGTGGAGAGGGATTTTCGAAACGAAAAATTGGGATTTAAGATTCGAGAGGCTCAACTCCAGAAGATTCCCTATATGCTGGTGATCGGGGATAGGGAGGAGAAGGAAGGAACCGTTTCTCCTCGTTTCAGAAGTGGAGAGACCCTTTCGGGAATGAGGGTGGATGAATTCGTTGCTTTAGTGGAATCGGACTATCCAAAACTATAAATTAAAAATTCAGCTCAGGAGTAACAGACAGAAATTAAAGGGGAGGTGGTGTCCATCGTCAAAGAGGTGAGGGTGAATCGGGAGATCCGAGCGAAAGAAGTAAGGGTCATTGATCCTGAAGGAAAGCAATTAGGGATTTTACCCTTGGTGGAGGCCCTGAGAACGGCTGCTCAATATGATTTGGATTTAGTGGAAGTCTCCCCAAAATCTGACCCTCCGGTTTGCCGGATCATGGATTATGGAAAATTTAAGTATCAGCAGAGCAAAAAGGCTCACGAAGCAAAGAAGAAACAGGCCATTGTCCATCTCAAAGAGGTAAAATTTAGGCCAAAAACTGAGGAGCACGACTTTCAGTTTAAACTTCGTCATATTGAACGATTCTTGAAAGAAGGAAATAAAACTAAGGTAACGATTCTTTTTCGTGGGCGAGAACTGGCTCACCCTGAAATAGGAAAGACGATGATGGAGCGAATCATTGAAGAGATGAAACCCTATGGGAAGGTGGAGCAGTTACCCAAATTTGAGGGGAGAAATTTTGTGATGGTTTTAACTCCTCTTCCAAGCCAGAAGCCCTCTTAAGTTTAGACCTGTTGAAAGGAGGATAGAGTGCCAAAATTAAAGACGAATCGAGGCGCAGCAAAACGATTCAAAAAAACGGCTACAGGGAAAATAAAGGCAAAAAGAGCCTTTGCCAGGCATATTTTAACCAAAAAATCTTCTAATCGAAAGAGAAGTTTACGGAGGCCTACCTTCATTTCTCCTTCTGATCAGAAAGGGGTAAAGCGACTACTTCCCTATGCTTAGAACTCGATGAAGGTGAGGAGGATAAATCTATTATAACGGAAGGAGCATCACCATATGGCAAGAGTCAAGGGAGGTCCTAAAACCAGGAAGAGAAGAAAGAAAGTTCTAAAGATGGCTAAGGGTTATGTGGGAGGAAGAAGTCGACTCTATCGGACCGCTGTGGATGCGGTCCATCGGGCCCTTGCTTATGCCTACCGACATCGTCGAGCTCGAAAGAGGGACTTTCGAAGACTCTGGATTGCTCGCATTAATGCAGCAGCCCGACTTCATGGGCTTTCCTACAGTCGGTTAATGGATGCATTAAAGAAGGCCCATGTGGAACTGGATCGAAAAATCTTGGCTGAGTTGGCCGTCAGTGATCCCACGGCCTTCTCCAAAATTGCAGAGATGGCCAAATCCGGGCTCTCTTAGAATTTTCAAAAAAGGATGGAATCTTTAAAAGAGATCCTTGAACGGATCCACCGTGAAGCTTTGGATTCCCTCTCTAAAGCCCCTACTCAAAGAGAGGTTCAAGAGATTCGAGTGCAAATCTTGGGGAAGAAGGGAAGTTTAACTCAAGTCCTCAGGCAGTTAGGGTCCCTTCCAGAATCTGAGAGAAGAGAGACGGGCAAGAAGGCCAATCAGATTAAAGAGGAACTGGAAGAAAGGATCAAAGAGGCCCTTCAGAGAATCGAGGAGAAGGAAAGAGAAGAAGCCTTCCTAAAAGAGAAAATCGATGTGACTCTTCCAGGAAGGGGACTCCCTCTGGGAAGAAAGCATCCTTTAACTCAGGTCCTCGAGGAGATTGTGGATATCTTTGATCACTTGGGTTTTGAGGTGGTGGAGGGGCCAGAGATTGAACTCGATTACTACAATTTCGAAGCCCTCAATATCCCAAAAGGGCATCCTGCGAGGGAGATGCAAGCCACCTTCTTTATCTCCGATGAGGTCGTCCTGAGAACCCATACCTCTCCTGTTCAAGTTCGGACAATGGAGAAGAAGCACCCTCCTGTACGAGTAATCTGTCCAGGGGCAGTCTATCGTTGTGATTCGGACCCCACTCATTCTCCAATGTTTCATCAGGTTGAGGGCCTTCTGGTGGATCGAGGCGTGACGTTCGCCGATCTCAAAGGGGTCTTGACCACCTTCGTTCATCAGATGTTTGGAAAAGAAACCAAACTTCGGTTTAGACCCAGCTTTTTCCCTTTTACGGAACCAAGTGCAGAGATCGATATCGAATGTTTTATCTGTAAGGGGAAAGGATGCGGAGTTTGTGGGCAAACCGGATGGTTGGAGATCTTGGGTTCAGGAATGGTCGACCCTGCTGTGTATCAATTCGTCCATTACAATCCCGATGAGGTGAGCGGTTTTGCCTTTGGAATGGGTATTGAGCGAATTGCCATGTTGAAATTTGGAATCAATGATATTCGGCTCTTCTTTACGAACGATTTAAGATTCTTAAGACAATTTTAGAATCCCCAAATGGGATTTCCTGATTTCAGTTTCATATTCTAAGATCCAACTAAAAACGATGAAGGTAAGTTTGAACTGGCTTAAGGATTATATAGAGATTCCTATGGGAATCGAAGAGCTTGTCCAGCTACTGACCATGTCAGGACTTGAAGTAGAAGGAGTCTCTTCGATTGGGGAAGGTTTTGATAGGATCGTGGTTGGAGAGATCGAATCCATTCGAAAGCATCCAAATGCAGATCGGCTTTCATTGGTTCGAGTGAGAACATCGGATAAAACGTTTTCCATTGTTTGTGGTGCAACCAATATTCGGGAGGGTCAAAGAGTTCCCTTGGCACTGACGGGGGCCAGACTCCCTAATGGGATGGAGATTAGGAAATCTAAAATCAGGGGAGAGATTTCCGAAGGAATGCTCTGTTCCGAGATAGAACTTGGATTAGGTCAGGATGCCTCTGGAATCATGATCCTTGATCCCAACGCCCCTTTAGGAGTTAATTTAGCAGAAGCCTTAGGTTTGAAGGATACAATCTTAGAGATAAGCATTACCCCTAATCGGCCTGATTGTCTCTGCGTCATTGGGATTGCCAGGGAGATTGCGGCCCTCACTCAGCAAAAGGTGAGATATCCGGTCTCTTCCTTACCTTCTGAAGGAGAGGAGATTCACCGGAGGACCTCTGTCATCCTTGAGGATCCCGATCTCTGCCCCCGTTATGTAGCCAGGATGATTGAGGGAGTAAAGATTGCTCCCTCTCCTTTTTGGATCAAAGATCGTTTGGAGAAAGTAGGGATTCGGTCGATCAATAATGTGGTGGATGTGACTAATTACGTCATGATGGAGTATGGACAGCCCCTCCATGCCTTTGATTTCGAAAGATTGGAGGAAGGAAGGATTGTGGTCCGGAGAGCGAAGGCTGGAGAGGAGTTCGTTACGCTCGACGGGGTCAAGAGGGTTCTGGATGAAGAGATGCTCATGATTTGTGACGGGGTAAAGCCCGTGGCCATTGCAGGAGTGATGGGAGGTCTTAATTCAGAGATCCAAGAGGATACAACGGTCGTCCTCTTAGAGAGCGCCTATTTTAATCCTGCCAATAACCGCAGAACCTCCAAGAAGCTTGGCCTTGAGACGGAAGCGGCCTACCGGTTTGGCCGGGGGATCGACTATGGGGGTTGCCTGAGGGCAGCCAACCGGGCCACCCAGTTAATTCAGGAGCTCGGAGGAGGAAGGGTCATTGAGGGAGCCATAGATGTCTATCCCAAACCCATTCCAAATCGTTTGATTGATTTGAACCCTGAAAAAGTCAGAAATTTCTTAGGAATGGCGATTCCAAACGAGAGGATCAGAATCTTTTTAGAAAATTTGGAACTCCAGGTCGAACCAATAGAGGAGGATCGATGGAGAATCCTCATTCCCTCCTTTCGAAGAGATCTCGAAAGAGAGATCGATCTGATCGAAGAGGTGGCACGATTAGAGGGATACGAAAAGATTCCTTCCACGCTCCCAAAGGGTCCTCCATCGGTGAGGGAAAAGAAAAAAAGCACCTTTGTCGAAAAGAGGATTTATGAGACTCTGATCCTTCATGGTTACCATGAGGTCATTTCCTATAGCTTTACCTCTCCCTCCATACTGGATAAGATAGGCCTTCCTCCGGAGGATCCACGAAGGAATATGGTTCGGATCCTTAATCCTCTCAGTGAAGACACCTCTGTCATGAGAACCTCTTTGATTCCAGGACTGTTGGAAACGGCTCGATATAATCTTTCGAGAAAAAATTTGAATCTAAAAATTTTTGAACTCCGAAAAGTCTACTTTCCAAAACAGGGGGAACCCCTTCCAGAAGAGGTGACTTATCTTGCCGGATTCGCCACGGGGATGGATCGAGATCCGCATTGGGCCTTTGCTCAGCGACCCATTGATTTTTACGACGTTAAAGGTTCCATCGAAACCCTTTTTGAGGTTTTAGGAATCAGGGGAGTTCAGTTTATCCCCACAGAGGAGATCCCCTATCTTCATCCGGGTCGGGCCTCTGTCATTCTCGTTGGAAGGGACTCTGTAGGGGTTTTAGGAGAGGTTCATCCCCGCGTCCTGAGTCATTTTGAGATTCCAACCAGAGCTTACCTCTTTGAGATTCAGTTTGAAAAATTGTTGGTTCATGCGAATGAGGAAAAAAAGTTTAATCCCTTGCCAAAATATCCGGCTATTTACAGAGACCTCTCAATTGTGGTAGAGGAACAGCTGGAAGTTGAAAGAATCCGGGAGGCCATCTGGTCCCTCCAGGAACCCTTTATCCATGAGGTCCATCTATTTGATGTTTACCGGGGAGTTCCTATTCCAGCAGGGAAAAAAGGACTCTCCTATCGAATTCGATATCAGGCCCCTGACCGGACCCTGACGGATGAGGAGGTGAATCACTCCATAGAGAAGGTGATCTCCCATTTAAGGGAAATCTTTAAAGCAGAATTGAGACAATAAAGATCTCAATGAAAGGAGGAAGGAGGGCATGACGAAGATCGATATCATCGAGGCTATTTATGAGAAAGTGGGTTTTTCTAAGAAAGAGGTGGCCAAGATTGTGGAGACGATCTTTGATATTATGAAGGAATACCTTACCAGGGAAGATAAGATCAAGATCTCAGGGTTTGGAAATTTTGTCGTTCGAAACAAGCGGGCGAGACGGGGACGAAATCCACAGACCGGAGATGATATTCAAATTACCCCTCGAAGAATTCTAACATTCAAGCCCAGCCAGGTTCTGAAGGCGGCCATCAATCGGAAAGAAACCCCTCCTTCAGTATCTTCCGAGGTTTAACCTAAGGGCTGTCCCATTCGAACCGGCAGGCGGAAATGGAGGTTCATCCCGTGCCGAGAGTATGCAAAAAACGAGAGATTTCACTTCCATCCGAAGATCGACTTTATTATCGGATCGGAGAGGTGAGTCGGATTACCGGAATCAAACCTCATGTCCTCCGGTATTGGGAGTCCGAGTTCAAGATGATCAAACCCCATAAGGGGAGTTCCCTTCAGCGTTTATACCGAAAGAAAGATCTGGAGTTGATCTTGAAAATCAAAAAGCTCCTTTATGAAGAGGGTTTTACAATTGCCGGAGCGAAAAAAAAGATCAGGGATATGGAGAAGGAAGAAGTCAAAAAAGAAAAATTTCAAGAAACACAGAAACCGGCCAATGGGAAGGATCATGAGTTGCTGATCAGTATACGGGAGGAGCTTAACGGGATTCGAAAGATGCTGGGATGAATGGAAGAAAGAAAATGATCTGGACTTTTTTATGGAAATTGAATATATTTATAAATAATAGAAAATTCGGGGCGTGGCGCAGCCTGGTAGCGCACTGGCATGGGGTGTCAGGTGTCGGAGGTTCAAATCCTCTCGCCCCGACCAA
>JBDOIB010000036.1:0-2118 GCA_041082155.1 Thermodesulfobacteriota bacterium
GATTTTTACAAGCTCTCTTCGAACCAGCCCCAATGGTAATACCCGACTTCCTCCAGAAAGACTGTGAAACTCCTTATTCCTGAGGTCAGTTTCATAATCGTAATACTCATTGATCAGAAAGGTCATAAGCATCACACTCAGAACAGCAACCGTAGATAGAAGGAGGACCACCCAGTTGATCGAATAGCCCTGGCTCCACGCTACAATTGCTCCCAAAAGATATGGAAGGACCCCCCTCGCCGTAGCACCCAAACGCAGTAGGGTTAGCCAGGAGAGGAAATATCTCTTTCCTGTTAGAACCTGAAGAGATGCCTCCATTTCATCTACCCTACCCTTCCGAGGTTCAATTTATCTCCTTTTCTACCTTTCGAAATATTCTATTCCCCTCCCCCACCTGAACAATTACAGGTTTGTAATTCAAAAGCTCACCCTCGTCATAAAGGGCATACGAACAGATGATAATAAGATCTCCCGGGGTACCAAGCCTTGCAGCAGCTCCATTTAAACAGATCTCTCCACTCCCCCTCCTCCCCTTGATCACATAAGTATGAAACCGCTCACCATTGTTGAGATTGTAAATATCCACCTGCTCATGCTCAAGAAGGTTGGAGGCTTCCATCAACGCCTCATCCACTGTGAGGCTTCCCTCATAGTGGAGATTGGTCCCCGTCACCCTCGCCCTGTGGATCTTCGACTTAAGCATTATCCTTTTCATCTCCCTCATCTCCCAACAACAATATTATCAATGAGACGGGCCTTCCCCACTATGGCTGCCAGGGCAATAACCGCAGGCCCCTCTATAATTTCAATCCTCTCAAGTGTCACCGCATCCCTCACCTCAATATATTGAAGAAAAACTCCCTCCACAGAGTCTATAGTTTCCTTTACGGCCCTAACTATATTAGAGACCCTGCGCCCCCCATTCTCATACAGTTCCTTGCTTTTCCTCAAAGATTGATAAAGAATCCTTGCCTTCTCCCTTTCAGAGGGGAAAGATAGGCATTCCTCGAACTCATGGCAATCCCATCCCCCTCCCGGATCAGAGGCCCCGGGATGATTTCAATATCATAATTCAAATCCTCCACCATCTTCTTTATCACTAGGAGTTGCTGATAGTCCTTCTCACCAAAGACCGCAATATGGGGTTTGACGATGTTGAAGAGCTTGGCCACAACGGTGGCTACCCCTTTGAAATGACCCGGCCTGAAATCCCCACAAAGCCCCTTTGAAAGCTCGGTAACTTCAATATAGGTCTGGTACCTATGAGGATACATCTCTTCTGCTACCGGAATAAAGAGAAAATCTACTCCTTCTGCCTCAAGCTTTGCCCTGTCCCCTTCCTCATCCCGAGGATACCTCTCAAAATCCTCCCCCGGAACAAACTGAATGGGATTGACAAATATCGAAACCACCACAGTGTCAGAGAGAGCCTTTGCCTTTCTAACCAGAGATAGATGCCCCTCATGAAGATAACCCATCGTTGGGACAAACCCAATCCTCCTCCCTCCTTCCCTTAATGTGTTTGAAATCCTCTGCATCTCCCTTACTTTACGAATCACTTCCATCAGCCTACATCCTCTATAAGAACGAACTGCCTCCAGTTATTTTTTACCATATATATTTTTCTTTTTAAAAGATTTCAAGCCTTTTTCCCCTACCCCAATCCTATTCAAGCCTTATAATTTTTGATTCCATAAAATGCAGAAATAAATTTGGCACACCCACTTTACAATCTTCCTTGTTAAGAAATGGCAATCTCTCAAGGGAGAGGGGGTATGGTTAGAAAATTTTAAACTCTGAAAGATAATAAAAAAGCCTTAAGCCTAAGATCCTAATCCTTCTTAATTCATCCACCTGCAGTTTTTATCTTGCATTCCAAAATATTTTAACTCCAGTAATAATAAACCAGCATCCAAAAAAGAATAGAAAGATTCCGCAGCCTCTTGTAATCCATCGATAGACTCCGGGTTTAATAATCTTCCTTCCTGAACTCACCCCATAGGAGACCAGACTGAACCATAAGAAATCCGCGGCGAGATGACCGATAAAAAAGACCGCGAGACCGACTAACCCAAACTCCATGGCCCTCATCATATATACGAGTCCCACTGTGACCCA
>JBDOIB010000039.1:0-1333 GCA_041082155.1 Thermodesulfobacteriota bacterium
GAACCTTTTATGCCATCCTATTCGATTAAGGAGTAAACCTTATGGATTCGAATCATCTTTGTTATCTTAGTCTTTCGGAGCTCTCCCATCTAATTCAAAAAAGAGAAATTTCTCCCGTCGAATTGGTCAAAGCTCATCTCTCACGAATCGAATCCCTTGAGCCGAAACTTAATTCTTTTATTACCCTCCTGCCCGAGCAAGCCATGGAGAATGCAAAAGAAATGGAAAAAGAGATTCAGGAAGGGAAATATCGTGGACCCCTTCATGGAATTCCATTCGGATTGAAGGATCTTTACTATGTGAAGGGAATCCGAAACACATCGGGATCAAAACTCTTTGACAACTTTATTCCCCAATATGACAGTACCGTGGCCTTTAAATTGAAAAAGGCAGGGGCCATTCTTTTGGGAAAACTGAACCTTCATCCTTTCGCCTATGGAGTCACTGGAGAGAATGAAGAGTATGGCCATATGCATAATCCCTGGAACCCGAATCTCATCACTGGAGGTTCAAGTGGAGGGAATGGTTCTGCAGTGGCCTCTGGGGAGTGCCCCTTTGCGATGGGAAGTGACACGGGAGGATCCATCCGGATTCCTGCCTCCCTTTGTGGGATTGTGGGCTTAAAACCAACCTATGGAAGAATTAGCCGCTATGGAATGACACCTCTTGCCTGGAGCCAGGATCACGCAGGCCCAATGACCCGAACTGTTGAAGATTGTGCTATTATTATGAATGCAGTCGCAGGGTTCGATCCAAACGATCCTACCTCAGTTAGTCTTCCAGTTCCTGATTACACGCAAGCACTCAGAAAAGAAATAAAAGGGGTTCGATTAGGGGTGATTAAAGAGGCCATTGATCTTCCCATCGAATCTCAGGTGAGGGAGTCTTTCTGGAAAGCAGTAGATAAACTTGTTGATCTTAAAGCCATTGTCTCGGAACTCTCTTTTCCTATTTACAATTATGGTTCTTCTATTGCAAGTATCATTCAAATGGCCGAGGCAACAGCCTACTATAGCGAATTAATCAAAAAGCACGGGGATCGGATTTATCCCCCTGTTCGCCTGCGTTTGGAATCAGGAATCTTTATTTCTGCGACCGAATATATTCAGGCTCAGAGAGCCCGCTCTCTCTTTTGCCGTCAGAGTTTCGACCTATTTAATAAAGTCGATCTTCTCCTCACGCCTACTCTTCCAACCGTGGCTTTTCCTATTGGAACTTCCTCGGTAAAAATTGGGGAACAAAAGTTAAATGTCGTCTCCCTTCTTACCCAGTACACCCGTCCTTTCAATCTAAATGGATTTCCGGCCATTACGATTCCCTGTGGTTTTTCCGA
>JBDOIB010000111.1:0-4763 GCA_041082155.1 Thermodesulfobacteriota bacterium
ATATAAGCCATAAAATAGGATCCCCGGATCATTCCGGCTTGGGTTAAATTGATATTTAGGTCTCTGATCATTTTGGGAAGGAGGATAGAGTAGGCCCCGATGCGAATGCTGTAATTCATGAAGAGGGTGATAAAACTTACACCCAGAAGGATCCAGGCCCAGTGAATTTTATGGGAAAGTCTTTTTCCCATCTTATTCAGAAAGGATTTTTCTCTCTAATTCTTCAAGAGAATGAAGGACATGTTCCCCTTTTTCTCGGCCCGTTCGGTCGAGAAAGAAGGCTTGAATGCCAATAGAAGTAGGAACTAAATAATCAAATTCGTAATGATCCCCAATGTGAATGATCTCTTGAGGGGTGACATGAAGGACATCACAAATATGTCGGTAGAAATCCACGGTCTTCTTGACCATCCGATAATCCGAAGTGGCAGAAAAGAGATATTGAAAATACTTTCCAAGGCCTGTGGCCTTCATCTCTATCTCGATAAATTCTTTCCCTGCATTTGAAGTCAGGATTAAAGAGTATCGATCTTTTAATCGGTCAAGAAGATGATCCACATCCTCATAAACATGAATTTTATCTACATAGGAGAGAAGAAGGGATCTCCAATCCTGACCCAGTTGAAAGAATCTAAGCCAGTACTTGATATCATACCATTCGATAGCCCCCTCTCCCACTTTTTCATATTGGCTCACCACATAGAGTTTTGCTTTTTCGAACGGGAGTCCTTCTTTCTCTGCATAAAGTTTAGGAAGACCGACCATCCAAACCCAATCCGTAAATGAGGAATCGACCAATGTTCCGTCCATATCAAAGGAGATGATTTTAGGCATCGTTCCCCCTCCGCTTCCATTCATATCCTTTCGATCCTGAGATCCCTTCCATTTCGGATTTCTCTTTCCAAATCGACGACGACAATCGTACGGACAGGAAGGTAAGCATAAGAGGTAAAAATGGTAATACACCTTTTTTTAAACATCCAAAGAGGAGCATGGGGTTGATGAGATCGGATCAAAACCTTTTTTTGATACCTTTCCATCAAAGTCTCGAAATAAGACTCCCCGAATTGAGGTCTTCCCCACAGATTTCCCATCCATCCATTTCTCCTTTCCACGAAATCTCCCCATACAATTCTATCCCACTGATCCCCCCCGATTTCAATTCGGTTGATCTCTTCCAGACTTTCAAGGTCAGGCAAGGCTCCATGTAGAGCCAAAATTCCATTTTCGCTTGTGACGGAAAGAGGAAACTTCGAAAAAATCCTGCCATAGATCTCTCTTTTCTCCGTGGAAAGGGATTCCCAGAAATTTGCAGGATAAAGCGCTTTGACCATAAATCCCTCGTGATTCCCGGAAAGAAGAAAAATCTGTTCTGGATATTCCACCTTTTTTTGAAGGAGGAAAAGGATATTGGCTTCGGATTCTTCCCCTCGATCGACATAATCCCCTAAAAAAATAATTCGATAAGGACTTCTCAAATATTGGGAGATCACCTTCTCGGAGGCATCCAGATCGCCGTGAGTATCACCCACAAAAACGGCCTTCCCTTTCGAAGGAAGATGAATCAACCGGGGTTCTTTCTCAAATATTTGCTCGGACTGATCCATGAGATCTTCGAATTTCATCCCTCACCTTTCCTCGGGAATCACTTGGATATGGACCTTTCGACTTCTGGGACCATCAAATTCACAGAAAAAGATTCCCTGCCAAGTCCCCAAGGCCAATCGGCCTTTTTCTACAGGAACCATTTGACTACATCCCAATAGGCTCGATTTGATATGAGCTGGAGAATTCCCTTCCAGATGTTGATAACGATCGTTCCCCGGAACCATCTTATTAAGTTCCATAAGGATATCTCGGGATACACTCGGATCGGCGTGCTCATTGATGGTAATGGCAGCAGTGGTATGGGGTACAAAGAGAATGCAAAGTCCATTTTCAATCCCTGTTTTTTTTACAGCTTCCTGAACCCCACGGGTAATCTCAATAAATTCCGTCTGCTGAGTCGTCTTGACTTGAAGTGTTTGGATCATCTTTTCTCACCTTCCTCATGGATTCTTCTCGAACCTTCTCATATCATATCTTAAGAGGAATCTCAATCCTACTCGTCTGAAGAATAAAAAATAGGATTGACTCCTTCAGGGAGATTGATTACATTTTCCATCCAGGAGGAGTCTTAGGGAATGGACCCAGACATTCTGAAGTTTCTTACTCCAACTCCAATCATTGATAGCGATCATAAAAACGTTCGAGAATTTGCAATGAAAGTGATTGGCTCATCGGTCGATCCCGTGGACAAAGCAGTAAAACTCTATCTGGCTGTGCGAGATGGGATTCGATATGACCCATACTCTCCTTTCTATCTCCCCGAACATTACCGAGCCAGTTATGTACTCGAGCGGGGGCGTAGTTTCTGTGTGCCCAAGGCTTCCCTCCTCTGTGCTTTGGCCAGGGCCTGTGACATCCCTGCTCGTCTGGGATTGGCGGATGTGAGAAACCATCTCATCACGAGGCAGCTCCTCGATTTTATGGGAAGCGACCTTTTCGTATATCATGGATTTACAGAACTCTTTCTTGAGGGTAAATGGGTGAAAGCCACTCCAGCCTTCAATAAAGAGCTTTGCGAAAAACATAGGGTCCCTCCCCTCGAATTCAACGGTCGAGAGGATTCCCTCTTTCAACCTTACAATTTAGAGAATCAAAAATTCATGGAATATGTGAGGTTTCGGGGAACATTCTGGGATGTCCCGGTGGAGGAGATTGTCGCAGGGTGGAAAATGGCTTATGGAGAAGAAAGGGTCAATGGCTGGATTCGCCTCTTCGAGGAGAGAGGATTCCTTCGCCTTTCAGAATTTGAAAATGAGGAGATTCTAAAAGAGTAAACAAGAGGATAAAGAACCCTTGCAATCTCCTATTAAATCAGGTAATTTTAATCCAACAAGGAGTTGAGGATCCCATGGCGCAAAAAAAGCTTTCGGAAATCTTAAAAGTGGTGGAATTTATCAATGAAGAAATGAAAGAGGTCTCTAAACGATTAAGCCGGGTGACTCCTAAAGAGGTGAGTGAAAAATTAGGGACCCTCGCCTTGATTCGAGAAAAAATCCTAAATCTTCAAGTGGACTTCCCTCAGGAAATTGAAACTAAACTTTCCCAACTCTACCCTTCCATCGATCGGCTGAAACAAAAACCCTCCTGATACCCCGTCCCTCACTCCGAACTTCTAAGAATAGAAGGCGAGACTGGCAAAAGAGACCACCGATTGGAGTTCCGGTGTAAAGGCCTGTCCGTATTTAAGAAGCTTTCCTTCTCGAGCTTCAATGACATTCAGCAGAACATAGATGGCTGGAAGACCACAAATCCTTCGCCGATCCCTTTCTCGTTGAATGAAGGAATAAAATCCTTCTCCATCCCGCCTCTCGGCGTATCCCAACATCTCCTGGTCTTCGGCCTTCAAAACCCTCAGATCATACTCCCCTATGCCCTCTCGATCCCCGAATTGAAGACCTTGATGAGCAAGATCTGCGCTGGCAAGATAGCAAACCTTTTTTCCAAGATGGGCCGTTGCTTCTCTCATCGCTTTTATAAAAGTTCGAATGGCTGGGAAATCCATAGGAGAGAGCTGCTTCTGGATGGCCTCATGGAAGGATCCACAGAGAATGGGAACAATTCGAATCTCCAGCGGTTCGGGATAGAGATACCGAAGAAAAACACATTGAAACTCAATGGAGTGTTCTATTCGATGAACTGCTTCATCCACCAAGAGGTCGAAAGGGTATCGAGATTGAATCGCCTCTAACAGTTCCCGATCTACCTTTAAGAGTCCCAGGGGGGTCTCAAAATCTTTTTGGGTAGCGCAGAAGGCTTGTTTCATAGGTTGATGAGAAATTCCAAAAATAACAAAACATTCAGAGGAGTTTCTTTCCCAGATCTCTCGGTGGGCAAAGGCGTAACAGAATCCACCCCGTTGAAAGTCAATATGGGGGGCCACCACTCCCACCAGTCCGTTCTGTCCTCTTTCTTTATTTAAAGGACCGGGGCCTTCAGGGCCAGTAAAATAAGAACTCAATTGGGCTTTCAACCCTGAAGGTTCTTTTTCATAGCTTTTACCGGCAAAAATAGCTTCTCGAATAGGAGCCTTCTTAAATTCTTCTTCTTTGGCTTTCAGAGCCTCTTCAAACCTTGGCCCTTCTAAAAGAAAATGCTCATCCAGCTGTTGAATAATCTCCTCAATCCTCTCTCGATAGAGGAAGGAGCCAAAACGTCTCATGTATTCAGCTTGAATGTCTAAAATGGAATGTTCCCCATCAAACATGGAGATAATGAAGTAAAGAGCGGGAGGGAGAAAAAAAGCCTTCCCGCTGAGGTTCAGGGGATCCTGGAGACAGATCATGGGCTCACCAGAGAGTTGGATAGGAAATATTTGGAGGGATCTTAGTTTTGGGAAATCCACGGAGTTACCATTGCTAACCCGCTGGGGCGCTCACCGCTTGTTGTTCGTAATGGGGAACTTCTGGATGGGATTCCTCTTGCCTCAGGGCAATCTCAATGGCCTCGTCCATCCTCTGAATAAACTTAAAATTCATCTGACTTCGAATATGCTCTGGAATCTCTTCCAGATCCTTCTCATTCTTTTTAGGTAGAATAATGGTCTTGATCCCCGCCCTCATAGCCGCCAGAACCTTCTCTTTGATTCCTCCCACAGGTAAGACCAATCCTCTCAAGGTGATCTCCCCTGTCATCGCCACGTCACTTCGAACAGGTTT
>JBDOIB010000116.1:0-1279 GCA_041082155.1 Thermodesulfobacteriota bacterium
TCGGGATATTGAAACACGTGAATAGGTGGAAGCTCCATGGAAGAGGGATAGAGATTATACCCAACAATTTTTATCTGACCCCTTTCGATTTTTTCCCTCTCCCTCACAAAATATTCAGCAATCTTCCGATGCAACCAACCCTTTTCAATAGCAGCTACATATCCTCCTATTTTTTCGATTTCATCTATTTCGTCGAGAATCCTTTCCTCCATCTCATTTGTTAGTTCCTCTACATAAAAGGACCCTCCAAGTGGATCAACCACCTCTTTAATTCCTGTCTCGTGAAGAATGATCTGCTGGGTCCGTAATGATAGCAAAGCTGCATCTTCTGTGGGAACCGAATAAGCTTCATCAAAAGAATCTACATGTAATGATTGAACTCCACCAAGAACAGAGGCTAAGGCGTGAAGCGTAGCTCTAATAATATTATTAAGAGGTTCTTCCCGTCTTAAGCAAACCCCTGAAGTTTGAGCATGGCATCTCATCCACATCGATCGGGGACTTTTGGCATGAAATCGATATTTCATAATTTTATACCATAATCTTCTAACAGCCCTTAATCTTGCAATCTCTTCAAAAAAATCATTAGCCGGTGACCAGAAGAAGGCGATCCTTTCAGCTACCCAATCAACATCATGACCCCTCCGGACCATCTCTTCGATGGTCTCTATGGCGTTTGCCAGGGCTACAGCCATCTCAGTGACAGCGGAAGTGCCAAACTCCCTCAAATTGTAGCCATTCAATGTGATGAAATTCCATAAGGGAACGTGTTCTCTTATAAATTCAATATTATCACATTGGATTCGGAAGCAATCTTTTGGAGGGATATATTCAGGACCGCTCCTCACTACTTCCTCAAGGGTAATATCATTTTGGACACTCCCTTTGAGTTTATTCCAGGGGATCCCCTGCTTCTCGGCTAATACTAAGTACATTGGAAAGAGAATAGATGTATTTGAAGGAAAATGAGTTACAAGGGAAACGCTAATTTTATCGATGGGGATATCTTTGAAAATTAATTCCATATCTTCCACAGAATCCACAGCCACTCCAGACATACCTACCTGACCTCTTGAAAAAAGGTGGTCTGAGTCATACATTTGTATAGTGGGGAGATCAAAAAGTACATTTATACCAGTTGCTCCGTGAGCCAGCATGAATTTAATTCTTTGATTGGTCTCCTCTGGCCCTCCAAATCCGGTAAGCTGACGCATCGTGAATTCCCTGCCTCGATACATATTAGGATGGATCCCTCTTGTGAAGGGTTCTTGACCGGAAA
>JBDOIB010000119.1:0-1083 GCA_041082155.1 Thermodesulfobacteriota bacterium
AGTGGATTTTGTAATCACTATTGGGGAATACAGAATTCCCTTAGAAATTAAATACCGTCAAAAGATTGATGGACATCGTGATACATTAGGATTAAGAGCATTTATCGAAAAAACGGTCTACAATGCCCCTTTCGGCATATTGATTACTCTATCTGATGAGGTAAAGATCCCTGACCCCAGAATTATAGCTTTACCTCTTTCATCACTTTTATTAATGAGGTGATTATGAAGAGCCAGCTTTTTACCCAAATATTTTGATTGCGATCGGAACTATTTGGATGAGGGGAGGAATGAAATGCCGAGAAAGAAAAAAACTGTAAGTGATAAAGATGTGGGGGATTATCGGCATGAGGAAGCTAAAAGGAAGAATAATCCTCCTGCGGGGATTGCTCCTACCTATGAAATAAGGGAGCGCAGAACTACGACTTATTCCTACGACCCTCATCTTGATCCTCAGCTCATGTGGGCAGGAAAGGCTGAACATACCTCATTTGAAGTTGATGTAGTTTCCCTTCATATCCATGAACGGATCTCAACAAGAGCCATCCTCGAAGCCGTAAGGAAACCAGAACCTCAACTTTCTCTTTTCGGCGAAACCGCACTTTCAATGGACAAACAGGTTGAGTTTTACCAGCATGAAGTGGGCTGGGCGAACCGCTTAATCCTTGGAGATAGCCTGCTGGTGATGAATTCTCTTCTGGTGAAAGAAGGGATGGCTGGGAAAGTTCAAATGATTTATATAGATCCACCATATGGTATCAAATATTCTTCTAATTTTCAGCCCAGGGTAGATAGACGAGATGTTAAAGATAAAGACGAAGATCTTACCCATGAACCCGAACAGATCAAAGCCTACCGAGACACCTGGAAACTTGGCATCCACTCATATTTAACTTATCTAAGAGACCGTTTGCTTCTCGCCCGTGAACTTCTCACCGATAGCGGCTCTATTTTTGTTCAGATCAATGATGAAAATTTGCACCTTATAAGAGGGCTTTTGGACGAAATATATGGTAAAGAAACCAAATTATATTCAGTCCAAACAGATACTTCTATCATCGAGCGTTGCATTCTCATGACCAC
>JBDOIB010000127.1:0-1007 GCA_041082155.1 Thermodesulfobacteriota bacterium
CATAAGCAGCCCCGACACCTCATATTACAACCCCAGAAATGGAGATAGAGGCTTCTATCTTCCGGAGCATAGGTAATATGATAAATGTTCAAAAAATCGTTCCCCTCTACAAAACCCTTATTAATTGACGGTTGGTATTAACTCCAAAAACCAATAGTTATCCTTTAATATCCTCTCCCCTACCGTAAATCCTATGGAGCTTTGAAAAATCGGACCATCATAAACAAAGGTATGATATTCCCCTTTTTCGCCACAGAGATCTATATGGCTCATCTTCTCTAAATCTGATATGAATTTCTTATCAATCCTTCTCCCCAACCATTCCTTACCCAGAAACTTAGAATCGACCACAACAAGAATGGCTTCGAATCCTGCATCTATAAATTCCTGAAGTAAACCTTCCCTCCTCCTTCCCCACAAAGGCAAAACAGGTTCAACCCCGGTTTCCTCACAGACCCTCTCTATCCAATCTCTGTGCTCCTGGAGATCTATATCTCCAAATACACCCGCACCAATCCCTTTCTCCTTTAACTCCAGAATAGCCTTCTTGAATTCCTCCTCATAATTTACCCAAGCAGTCCTCCGTTGAAGAATAGAGACCTGAAGGGCCAATCCCTGTAGCTTCAATAACCGGGGGTTAAGTCCATGAGACCTGGAGTGTTTACCATCTTCAGAGATCATGTTGAGGAGATGGGTGATTCTGATCCCAGCCCTTTCAGCCTTATAAAAGGAAAGAACACTCTCCTTACCTCCACTCCAGCAACAAAAGGCTTTTGCCTTCTTCATTGGATCGCCTCCGCCCAGCCACATATCCGGCAATGAAATCTTTCAACTTCAATTCCTGCCCCACAGCCAGGACAGACCTTTTCATTCCCCTGAGGCTCAGGAATTGCTCCAACCACTTCCCGATAAATCCGATAGTAATAGTAGTGCTCTTTATTCAGAAATCTCACCTCACTCTTCCTTTTCCCACTTTCAAACTCTTCATCCGAAACCAGATCACTGAT
>JBDOIB010000149.1:0-2598 GCA_041082155.1 Thermodesulfobacteriota bacterium
GAATAGGCTACTATCTCTTCAGATTTTGGGGTAAGTGGAGTTGCAAATAGGTCAGGATATAAATCCCCAATAGTCCTTTTGAGCCAGACATAAAAGAAATCAGAAAGATAAGAATATGGGACATTGTCGTAATACGGAGGGTCTGTAATTATGGCATCAAAATAATTGTCAGGATAGGAAAGAGAAGTGGCTGAAATTTGGTTGATAATGGCGGAATTAAAATTAATTTTTGAAGTTTCTTCAATTACTCTTAAAATTTGTCCGTGCATACTATTCCAAGTTCCTGTAAGAATTGGTGAAAATAGATTAAGTTCTGAATAATCCCAAGTCATCTGTAGTGCTTGTCTGGCAAAAGCATGGGTAGAAAACTCCCATTGTGGGTGCCATGCTCCTAAAACTGATTCAAAATCAGATATTCTGCTTATCACAAATCCCAAATAACTAACCACTGCCTTCGCATACTCTTTATTGGCTATTGCCCATTGGCTATTGGCTATCTCTCTCGCTTTCTCCACAAAAGTAATCAAAGCCAGCTTCTGGCGGGAGTTGAAAAGATCGCCCCATTTCCACATCCCATACCTTTGGACACGAAATCCAAGAGTTTCTCGGGGTGGCATTGGTTCATCTGGCACAGGGTCAAACCCCCATTTTTCATAAAGTTCCTGCCTTTTCTTTTCGAGATATTTTTCTACTTCTAAATAGATTTCCTGATCCCTTTCTGTAGCCAGTCTATATGTCTTCCCCTGGGTTTTTGGATGATGCAAAACAACCGCAATCATTCGCTGACCGGCTTTACCCTCCTGAAACTGTTTTCTAACCTCTTTATCGCTCAACCCTGATCCGCAGCATGGGCAGATGACCTTTGCCCGTGAAATAGTGCCTGTTTCAGGATCGAAATCAATCTCTTTGCCTTCCCTGATTTCAAACTCAACTTTCTTGCCTTTCGAGATTATCTTATAAGCAACCTTTTTATTTTCTTTCTTAGCAAGCCAGGTTTGTCTTATGAGAGGAATTTCAGTCCCACAGGAAGGGTTCTGACACTTAACCGTCCTTGCCCAAATATATCCTACAGGAATTGAACCACCTGCCTGCCGCGCCGCCAATTTTCCTGCTTTATATTCACGCTTCAACCATTTTCGTCCAAAACCCGTTTTCAACTCTTGTTCCCGCTTAACAGCCTCTTCTCTATTTGGAAATGATTCATAATGAATTAACTCGATAGGAAGCCGAGTCTTGGTCCACTCTACTTGCCTATTCCAGTGTTCCTCCAGCCGTCGAGGAATGTTGTCAGTTTGGCCAATATAAAAACTATCATCCTTGCACTTAAGAACATATACCCAGAACACATTCGGGCGCGGCGCAGGCAGGTCTGGGTCGTATGGATAGAATCTGCCAATCTCCTTTTTTGCTTCTTCGAGAACCCAATTCCCCCATTTCTTGACATCCTCAAGTAGGGGATTAATCTCTTTTTCTCCTAATAACTCCTTTGTTTTTATCTTTTTTGGCTTGCCATACTTCTGGGGATACTCAAGTGTGCATTTTTCTATTAACACAGCAACTGGATTTAAATCGCTTGCATATGTCTCACAACCAAGCCTTAATGCCTCGAGAGGGATGGCTCCACCCCCGGCAAAGGGATCAAGCACCTTGGGGGGGACACCTCCATTTGCTTCAAGAATCTCTTTTCTGGCTCTTTCAATCAGATCTTTATTCAGGGAGTTTTCCCATTTTGAAAGCTCATAAATGAATCTTGATTTCTTTATCCTTTCCTCTTCATCTTTTGGCTCAGGCGTTAAGGATGCATAAATTGATGCCCTTGAAGAAGCAAGGGGCCTTCTTGCCCACCAGATATGGAGGGTTGATATGTGTCCATGACGAATATTCTTCTCACGGGCAGATTCTTCACTTACTTCTCTTATTGGAAAATCTACCTCTATGAATGCCTTTTTCATGCTACCCTCTCCGATTTACTCTTCCAATCCTTGATAATGTATCTTACGATGCTAACCTCCTCCTCGGGTCTGAGACGAGCTATGGGGTTTTGAAGGACGAAAAGTTCCGGACTTTTTGAAGCATTGGTAACCACATAGAGCCAGTATTCATCCTTTAATCGATGAGCCATCAGCCACTCGTTGGGAGTAAGGGCAATAGCCCCTTCCCTGGCCCTTGCCTTGACCTCGATGTATCGAAAACCTCCTTCTTCATCTTTAGAGCGAATATCATAACCGAGGTTTTCAAGATGGACATCTTCTGGAATTCTTCCCTGCGAGATTTCATATTTCATTGCAAACTCCATTCCAATACGCTCGATCTCCTCATCAGAAATCATCTCAGGAAGAACCTTTTCGGGGATGACCCTTATAGCACCGATAATTTTAGGTTCAGTGGGATATAGATGAATTTCTGCTTCAATTTCTCGCATAAGGTTCTGTCTTTTTCTCTCTAAGTCCTCTTTTTTCCGTATTTCATTATGAATGAGTGCCTCAGGAATATTTTCTCCTTTTATCCTTCTGGTTTCATACTCAGTTATCTTAGCCTCAGAGTCGAGAATCATTGACTCAAGAGAACGAACCCCATATTTTCTTTAGATCGGAAGAG
>JBDOIB010000163.1:0-4287 GCA_041082155.1 Thermodesulfobacteriota bacterium
TCCTTCCCATTTATAGATTGGCATGGCTCCCATCCTTTCCTAAAGATTTAGGCGCTTTTTGCCTGTTTATCCCTTCTCCCGGCAAGAATTCCTGAGTTGGCGAGCATCTGCCGAAATTCCTCCAAGTTGTGACTTCGCTCCATCGCATCCTCTACGGATATGATATGACGTTCCACCAGGGAGAGAAGGGCTTGATTCATGGTTTGCATTCCAAATTTGGCTTGACCGACTTGCATGAGGGAGTAGATCTGCTGGATCTTGTCCTCCCGGATTAAATTTCGGATGGCAGGGTTTGGGATTAAAATTTCCATGGCCAGAGCTCGTCCTTTCCCTCCGAGCTTGGGAATGAGCTGCTGGGCCAGGATTCCTTCGAGAACAAAGGAGAGCTGGGTTCTCACCTGCTGCTGCTGATGAGGAGGGAACACATCAATGATCCGATTGATGGTTTCCACACAGGAGTTCGTATGGAGGGTTGCAAAGGTAAGATGCCCTGTCTCTGCAGTCAACAGGGCGGCTTGAATCGTTTCCAGGTCTCTCATTTCTCCGATCAGGATGATATCCGGGTCTTGCCTAAGGACATGACGAAGGGCCGCACTGAAACTTTTAGTATCCGAATTGACCTCCCTTTGATTCACAATGCATTTCTTATGACGATGAAGGTATTCGATGGGATCCTCAATGGTAATGATGTGGGCACTTCTTTCACTGTTGATCTTATCAATCATGGCCGCTAAGGTAGTCGATTTTCCCGTTCCTGTGGGACCTGTGACCAGGACCAAGCCCTTTGGCCTTTTGATCAGTTCATTCACAATGGGAGGGATTCCTAACTCTGAAAAATTCAGAATATCAAAGGAGATGGCCCGAAAAGCTCCTGCGACGGCACCTCTCTGCATATAGATATTTCCTCGAAATCGACTCAGCCCTTTGATTCCAAAAGAAAAGTCGAGTTCATTTTCCTCTTCAAATTTGTGCCTTTGGGCATCCGTGAGGACACTATAACAGAGCCGTTTCGTATCCTG
Source organism: Thermodesulfobacteriota bacterium (assembly GCA_041082155.1). Lineage (GTDB taxonomy): Bacteria > Desulfobacterota > BSN033 > BSN033 > UBA1163 > CALIBK01. The sequence continues at coordinate 1,020 of JBDOIB010000163.1, forward strand.
AGCAGTTAGCGGGGTGTTATCGAAACTGACCAGTTTCCCATCGATTCGAAATTGGGGAGGGGCTCCAGTGGTAATATGTAAGTCAGAAGCCCTTTTCTCAATCACGGTTTCCAATAATTTTTGAAGTTCTACCATCTTTCTTCAATCCTCCTTGATGGTTGGAGCATTTTTTAACCATTTTTAACGATCTTCCATGGTGGATCGTAATACCTCTTCAATCGTGGTCAATCCTTCCCTGATTTTAATAATTCCGCTCTGTCGGAGGGTTTTCATCCCTAACCGGATCGCTTCTTTTTTGATTTCAGACGTAGAGGCACGGGCAAGAACCAATTCTTTTATCTCTTCTTTCATGGGCATCACTTCGTATAATCCGATTCGACCCTTATATCCGGTATAGTTACAGATCGAGCAACCCTTTCCTTTATATACGGGAAAGGTTCTCACCTCATCCGGAGGCACTCCTAAATCGATCAAGAGTTGGGGGTGGACCTTGATCGGTTCCCGACATTCCGTGCAGATTTTCCGAACCAATCTCTGGGCAAGGATAAGAATCACAGCAGAGGCGATGAGAAAAGGCTCAATCCCCATATCCACAAGACGGGTAATCGTTCCTGGGGCATCATTGGTATGAACGGTGCTGAGGACAAGATGACCGGTCAGGGCAGCTTGGACAGCAATCTGAGCGGTCTCAAAGTCCCGGATCTCTCCCACCATGATGATATCAGGGTCCTGTCGAAGAAAGGATCGAAGAGCGGAAGCGAAGGTGAGGCCAATCTCTTCATGCATCTGAACCTGGTTAATCCCCATGAAGTTATATTCTACAGGGTCTTCAGCGGTCATGATATTCTCGGTTTCCTTATTCAATTCCGAGAGGGCAGAGTAAAGGGTCGTTGTTTTTCCACTCCCTGTAGGGCCTGTGACCAGAATCATTCCCACAGGTTTTCTCAGAGCGGCTTTAAAGTCTTCCAGCGAGGATTCTTCAAAACCCAATTTGGTCATATCCAACTGTAGCGCAGATTTATCCAGGAGCCTTAAGACCACCTTCTCGCCAAACAGAACGGGTACTGTAGAGACTCGAAAATCCATCTCACGTCCCTTGGCAAGCCGCAGCTTAATTCTTCCGTCTTGTGGGAGCCTCCTCTCAGCAATGTCCAATTTGGACATAATCTTAAGACGGGAGACAATGGCATTTTTCAATTGAATGGGAAGATTCATTTCTCTTCTGAGAACACCATCCACCCGAAATCGAACTCGAAACGTTCTTTCATAAGGTTCAAAATGGATATCGCTGGCTCCTGTTTTAATGGCTTTCAGGAGAATCCCATTGACGATTTTGATAATAGGGCCCTCAATTTCTCCTGTATCTTCTTCTTGAGCCTCGGTATCGATGACTTCCACATTTTCAATCGCTCCATGGACCAATGAGTCGAAATCCTCTGTGATCGTAGGATCATCGTCAAGAACCACTCCAAAATCGGAGGAATTATTTTGATCCTCCTCAAGACCGCTATAATCGACACCTGTAGGAGAAGAAACCCCACCCCCTCCATAATATTTTTTGATGGCATCCACAATCTCACTCTCCGAGGCCACAACAGGTTCAACATTGAAACCCGTCATAAATTTTACTTCATCGATGACAATGATATTACTGGGATCAGCCATGGCGAGGGTTAATTTAGGTCCAACGCGATGAATAGGGATGATGAAATATTTCTTGGCAATGCTGGATGGAATGAGTTTAATCACATTAGGATTGATTTCAATCTTTGAAAGTTTTACAGAAGGGACTCGATACTGTGCACTCAGAAAAGAAAGAAGCTCATCCTCCTTAATATATCCCAATCGAATTAAATGGGATTCAATTCGACCTCCTTTTAATTTCTGCTCTTCTAATGCTTTCTTGAGTTGATCAGGAGTAATAAAATTCTTTTTAACTAAGAGTTCCCCTAACCGATCGTTCAATCCCTTATCCTCTTTTATTTTTAATTTTTAGACAAAAATTCCTAATTTATTTAGCAAGATAAGTGCCAATTTTTGACAATTTTTTATTTTTTTGAATTTGATAATGATTTTAAGGAATTCCAATTTATCCTTTTGGCGGGCTAACAAAATTCGTTTTCAGGTGGTTAATAATTTACCAATCCTTGAGAAAAAGGAAACCATTTTGGATCAGAAGGTTTGATTAAAAGATGGGTTGTAAAGGGGTAATTTCACAATAAAAGAACTTCCTCTTCCAAGTTCGCTTTCTACCTCGATCTCTCCTTGATGAGCCTCTACAATCCACTTACAGATACTTAGCCCAAGACCACTTCCTCCCTGTTCTCTCGAGCGAGCTTTATCAACTCTATAAAATCGATTGAAGATCTTCTTCTGGTCTTCTTTTGAGATCCCTATTCCAGTATCAGAAATGATCACCTTCGCAAATCCAATCTTTCTTCCATCGGAGGAATTGATCATCTCCTCATTTGGTAAAGAAGTCTCTTTTTGGAGATGGATGGTGATTTTTCCGCCTTCCTCCGTATATTTGATTCCATTGTCAATCAAATTTAGAAAGAGTTCTCTCATCCTTAAGGCATCTCCATAAATTTGAATCTCCTCACTCCCATTATGGTGGACAGTCTGAATCTGGATTCTCTTAGACTGGGCAAATAGACTCATCTGATCCACCAGCTCCTGGATCAAAGCGGTTAGATTCACTTCTTCTTTTTGAAGCTTGATCTCACCGATATCGGCTTTTGAGAGCCAGAGAAGATCATCTACAATTTTTGACATTCGATCGATCTCCTCTAAATTGCTCTCAAGGATCCGAATATACTCTGAAGGAGTTCTTTCCCTACGAAGGGCGACCTCCACTTCGCCTTTAAGGATCGTGAGGGGAGTTTTTAACTCATGAGAAGCATCTGCTGTAAACTGTTTAATCTGATTAAACGATTGGTCTAACCGTGAAATCATATCGTTAAAAGTATCAATCAGCCGCGAGATTTCGTCCTTGACCTTCAGAGGCTGGATTCTTTGATTCAGGTTTTTGGTCGTAATGACTCTGGCCGTGTGGGTAATCTGATCGACGGGTTTTAAAGCCTTCCGTGCAAGGAATTGCCCCCCCAACCTTGCAACTACCAGGGCAGAGGGAACCGTAATGAGAAGGATGAGAAAAAGTTTATTCAGGGCCTCTTCTACATCTTCCAAAGAGGAAGCAATCTGGATGATTCGGGTGATGTGATGATTTTCTTTCACAGGATAGGTAATGATTCGCAGTGGAGATCGG
>JBDOIB010000192.1:0-5582 GCA_041082155.1 Thermodesulfobacteriota bacterium
GAATATGTGAGGAGATATGTAGAAGAGAAGTATGGAAAGGAAACCTTCCTTAAAAAAGGGCTTCAAATTTATACGACCTTAGATCTTCGATTCCAGGAAGAAGCTCAGAGGGCCATCGAAGCAGGGCTTAGAGAGATCGAAAAGAGACAAAAATATTCGAGCCCCAATGGATCACCCCAGCTTGAGGGTGCCTTGATCTGCTTCGGTTTGGAAACGGGATATGTAAAAGCTATGGTGGGTGGACGGGATTATCGAAGGAGTCAATTCAATCGAGCCATTCAAGCCCGAAGACAGACAGGATCTGCCTTTAAACCCATTGTATATGCCTCTGCCCTGGATAGAGGGTATACTCCAATTTCCATTTTTGTGGACTCCCCTATTGTATTTGAAAATGGAGATAAGGTTTGGAAACCCAAAAATTTTGATGGAAAATTTTCTGGCCCAACTACATTGAGAAATGCCCTCACCCATTCTATAAATGTCGTTACCGTGAAGATCGCCCAAGAAATAGGAATTCGTTACATTAGAGATTATGCCAAAAATCTGGGGATCTCATCTCCTCTCCATGAAGATCTCTCCATGGCATTAGGTTCATCAAGTCTCTCCCTTTTTGAACTCACCCGGGCCTATGCTGTTTTTGCCAATCAGGGAAAGAAATTCAATCCTATTTTTATTAAAAAAATAATAGATCGTGATGGAAATGTGATAGAAGAAAACCTTCCCCTCTCCTCTCGAAAGGAGTCCTCTGAAGAACAAGTGATCAGTCCCCAAACGGCATACTTAATGACTCACCTGCTTCAGGATGTTGTCCAGAGAGGAACAGGTTGGAGGGCTAAAAGTCTTGGAAGACCTGTTGCGGGAAAAACCGGGACCACTGATCACTTTCAGGATGCCTGGTTTATTGGTTATACACCTGATTTAATTACCGGAGTCTGGGTAGGATTCGATGAAGAGAAATCTCTCGGTGATAATGAAACAGGGGCACGGGCAGCCTGTCCAATATGGGTTCAATTTATGTCGTCTGTTATGAAAGACAGGGAGATTAAAGATTTTGAAATACCCGAAGGGATTGAATTTATGAGGGTGGACTCAAAAACAGGTCGAATAAGTAAGTCAAAAGAAGCCCTTCTCGAATGTTTTACGGAAGGTAGAGCTCCTCTCAATAATACGTCTTCTCGGTCTGACCTCACCTCAGATTTCTTCAAATTCGATCTAAACCTCTCTGTGAAGAAAAGGTAATCTTTTTAATTACTTTTTGGGTTCCTGCCTGTGCGGGAATGATAGGTTCAGGGGATTCAGGATAAAAAAAGAGATGGTGCCGAAGAGGGGGCTCGAACCCCTACGGGAGCAATTTCCCACTAGACCCTGAATCTAGCGCGTCTGCCAATTCCGCCACTTCGGCCACTTTTTATCAAATTGAAATTGATACTTTATTATTTTATATTTTTTTAATAATTGTCAAGGGTTTTGGAGTAAAATGGAAATCATAAAGGGGATAGAAAACTTAAAACGAGATTTTGTTAATCCTGTCATCACATTAGGAAATTTCGATGGAGTTCATCTGGGACATCAGAAGATATTTAAAAGGGTCCTTGAGGAAGCCAAAAGATTTAACGGCGAAGGGATTGTAATTACCTTTGAGCCCCACCCCTTAAAAGTGCTTGATCCGGGACGAGAGCTGCCCCTTTTAAGTCCATTCAGAAAGAAAATGATGCTTATCGAGGCAGCCGGGATTCAGACCGTTCTCTGTCTCGAGTTCACTTTGAATTTTTCAAAACTCACCGCTTCCGAGTTTATTGAAAGGATTCTGGTAAATCAGATTAAGGTAAAGAAGGTCATCATTGGATTCAACTATCATTTTGGAAACCAAAAAGGTGGAGATGTTGCCACACTCGTCCAGGAAGGAGAGCGGTTCGGTTTTGAGGTCGAAGTTGTGGAAGGGGTTAAGATCGATCAGACTCCGGTCAGCAGTTCAAAGATCAGAGAACTCTTACAGCAGGGAGAAGTGGAAGAGGCCTCGAAACTATTGGGAAGGGATTATCCCGTACTCGGGAAAGTCATTAAAGGAACAGGAAGAGGAAAGGGACTGGGCTTTCCTACAGCCAATCTCGAAAGGTTAGAAGAGCTCTATCCAAAGATTGGAGTCTATGCCGTAGAGGTAATCTGGAGAGAACAGCGTTTTAATGGAGTAGCCAATATTGGGAGAAATCCTACATTTAACCCAGGAGCGGAAAGAAAGGGAGATCTTTCTTTGGAGGTTTATATATTAAATTTTGACCAAGATCTCTATGGAGAGGAGATTCAGATCAATTTTAAGAGGCGCATACGAGATGAGATCCAGTTTAACAGTGCTCAGGAGCTCGTGGATCAAATTAAAAAAGATATTCAATGGGCGAAAGAGAACGTTTTTTCTTGAAGAGTAATCCCTAATCTCTTACCGAATCAACTTCCCGAGCCTTACCCAACGAATCTTATTGAACACATGATTGGCATATCGGTCCCATGAAAAATAGATAATAAAAGCTTTCCCCTTGACTTCGTTGACATGGACAAACCCCCAGAAACGACTATCCTGACTATTATCCCGATTATCTCCCAGTACAAATAGAGAATTTTTGGGAACCATATAGGGACCATAATGGTCAATATAAGGGATGTATTTTAAATTTTCAGGCTTTTCATATCGGCCCCAGGGGTCTTCAAGTAACTGATCGTTGATATAGATTTTATTCCGGATAATCTCCACTTTCTCCCCTTCTGTGGCGATCACCCTTTTAATAAAGTCTTTCGAACGGTCCCTCGGATAGATGAATACAATGATGTCTCCCCTTTTAGGTTGATGAAACTGAAAAACCTTTTTTTCAATGAAAGGGATCCTGATCCCATAGATAAACTTATTGACGAGGATATGGTCTCCAACGAGAAGTGTAGGTTCCATAGAACTGGAGGGAATCTTGAAGGCTTGAACGATGAAGGCTCGAATGAATAAGGCAATGATGACCGCGATGATAATGGGTTCGATATACTCTTTAAAAAATTTCTTCTTGTTCATCTTCCTTCCTCTTTAAGGAGTTCAAAATTTCGCTGTAAGTCTCAGGTCTTCGATCTCTTAAAAAAGGCCACTCCTTTCTAACCCTTTCTATCTTTTTAAGATCGATCTCAACGAGCAGGATTCCCTCTTTCATCCCTGTGGGTCGATCCAGAAGTTCGCCCTCCGGAGAGACACAGAACGATCTCCCGTAAAAATCCTGTTTTTCTTCACTTCCTACACGGTTTACTCTTAGGATATACACTCCATTGGCCATGGCATTCCCAGCAATGACCGTTCTCCATTTCTCCTGAGAGGCGAAGGCAGCTGCTGTGGGGGAGAAGATAATCTGTGCACCCTTTAATGTCAGAATCCTTGAACCCTCCGGGAAAAAGTTGTCCCAGCAGATCTGAATGCCGAGAATTGCAAATTTTGTATGAAACACAGGGAATCCCAAATTTCCAGAGGAAAAATAGTACTTTTCTTCCCATAGAGGGATTTGGGGAACATGAATTTTCCGATATACCCCAAGAACCTTCCCTCCAGCATCAATGACCACTGCTGAATTATAATAATTCTCCCCTTCCCTTTCAAAGATGGGGCAGATAAAGACCACCTCTTTCGTCTCTGCCAGTCTCTGGATGTGTTTTATGGTGGGCCCTTCGATCTCTTCGGCCAGGGAGAAATGTCGGGGATTCATTTCTCTGGGAAACCAATGGGTCGTAAAGAGTTCTTGAAAACAGATGATCTGGGCCCCCCTTTCAATAGCAATTTCAGCAAATTTAATGGCCTTTTCAATGTTTCGACCCTTCTCTTCCGAGCACGAGATCTGAATACCTGCAAGTTTGATCACCGGTCGGCCTCTCAACTCAAAAAGTTAAAAAATGCTAACAAAGTTACTCATAGGTGTCAAGATTGGGAGAGAAATATTGCATTTTTTTATTTTGAATATATAATGATATCATACTGTTCATCCTCTTTTAAGGAGTAAAAGATGAGGATTTTAGTCATCGAGGATGAAAAGAAGGTGGCCAGCTTTATCAAGAAAGGCCTTGAGGAAGAACATTATGCGGTGGATATGGCTTTCGATGGAGAAACTGGACTCTATATGGTTGAAACGAATGACTATGATCTGGTCGTCCTTGATCTAATGATTCCAAAGATTGACGGGATGGAAGTCTTAAGGAGGATTCGAGCCAACAAGAATAATGTTCCCATCCTTGTCCTGACAGCGAAAGATTCCACCGAAGATATCGTCAGGGGCCTCGATGCAGGTTGTGATGATTATCTTACCAAACCTTTTGAATTTAAAATATTTTTAGCAAGGGTCCGTGCCTTGCTCAGACGTGAGAAAATGGATAAGGAACCTATCCTCAGAGTAGCCGACCTGACCCTTCACCCGGTCACCCATAAAGTCATGAGGGGAGGGAAAGAGATTGAGCTGACCAGCAAGGAGTATGCCCTTTTAGACTATTTTATGAGAAATCCTAATCGAGTCCTCACCAGAACCATGATCTCTGAGCATGTCTGGGATTATCATTTTGACTCCATGACAAATGTCATTGATGTGTATGTGAATTATCTTCGAAAAAAAATCGATAAAGGATTTGAAAAAAAATTGATCCATACGATTCGGGGGGTGGGTTACATCCTTTCTCCTGATCGACCTTAACTTTTGTCCTCGGAAAAACAAGGGGGTAAAAAAGGACGAATGCATTTTTTAAGTATCCGGTTCAAACTCACCCTCTGGTACGTTTTCATCCTTGGTATCCTTCTCATCTCCTTTAGCACCTTCCTGTACTTCACCCTCTCCAACAGCCTCCATCGAGATGTGGATAACAAATTGAGATCCCTTGCGGAACTCATTGCCGCCGAATCTTCCTCACCACTCTCTAAATTTGGGTTTGGAAGCATTGATCAAGCCCTTGAACTATCCTTGGATCTAAAACCCATAGGGAAGTTCATTCAAGTGCTGGATGAATCAGGGAGAGTGGGACGCCGATCCGAGAATTTGAAGAATGTCCAGCTCCCGGTCTCTCTACAAACACTTAAAAATGCGACACGGGGAATCGTTACCTTTGAAACCCATCGAATTGGAAACCTTCCACTGCGAATCATTACCTATCCTGTGAAAGAAAATCATCACATCACCCGAATCATCCAGATTGCTTCCTCTTTGGAAGATGTGGAAGAGGCCCTGAATAAACTTTTTCTCATCCTTCTCATCACGGTTCCCTCTGCCCTGGTAGTTGCAAGTTTGGGAGGACAGTTCCTTGCACGGAAGGCTTTAAAACCCGTTGATCAGATTACCCACACGGCCAGAGTCATTACGACCAAAAACCTGAATCAAAGAATCCAGCCTCTGAAGGTCAAGGACGAAATCTCGCGGCTGATTGATACTTTTAATGATATGATTTCACGGTTAGACCAATCGTTTAATCAGATTAAACAGTTTACAGCAGATGCTTCTCATGAGTTAAAAACCCCCCTCACGATCCTTAAAGGCGAAGTGGAAGTCGCCCTTCGGAGGGAAAGAACTCCTTCAGAGTATATT
>JBDOIB010000195.1:0-6914 GCA_041082155.1 Thermodesulfobacteriota bacterium
TCGGGACAGAAATCCCTTTCTCTCGACATAGCTCCAGGAGGGTGGAACCTTCTCTTCCTCTTATCTTTTTCCCATTAAGGGTTAATGAGAGCATATCTTTTTTCTATTACTCCAATTCATTCTATTATCACTGCATCAAATTTACAGGCCTCCAAACAAGCCCTGCATTTGACGCATTTTTGGCTATCCAGAATGTGAACCTTCTTCCTCTCTCCCGTGATCGCCTGGTTGGGACAGATCTTTGCACAGGCCCCGCACCCTGTACATTTCTCAGGATGGATAGAAAACGAGATAAGCTCCCTGCAAAACTTCGCTGGACAACTCTTCTCCTGGATATGGGCTTCATATTCATCTCTAAAATACCGGAGAGTAGAGAGAACAGGGTTAGGAGCGGTGAGTCCAAGACCACAAAGCGAACTCTCGAGCATCACCCGTGAGAGATCCTCCAATAATTCGATATCCCCTTCCTTTCCCTCACCCCGGCAGATTCGGTTAAGGATCCTCCCCATCTGGTAAAGGCCTTCCCGACATGGGGTGCATTTCCCACAGGATTCTTCCTCCAAGAACTGAACAAAATAACGGGCCATATCCACCATACAGTTATCCTCATCCATGACAATCATTCCGCCGGATCCCATCATTGAACCTGCTTCCTGGAGACGATCAAAATCGACCGGAAGATCCAGAAGGCGTTCCGGGAGACAGCCCCCTGAAGGCCCTCCAGTTTGAACAGCCTTGAAACGTTTATTCTTAGGGATTCCCCCACCAATCTCAAAAATAATCTGTCTCAGGGTCATTCCCATTGGAACTTCCACCAGCCCTGTATGATTGATTTTTCCTACGAGGGAGAAGATCTTCGTTCCCTTTGATCCTTCCGTCCCGATGGAGGTATACCATTTAACCCCCCGGTTAATGATAATAGGGACATTGGCCCATGTTTCCACATTATTCAGATTACTGGGTTGGTTCCAGAGCCCCTGCTCCACGGTATGAATATATTTCGCCCTTGGCTCTCCGACTCTTCCTTCGAGAGAGGCCATCAATGCTGTGGATTCCCCGCAGACAAAAGCTCCTCCACCTCGACTGATTTTAATCTGAAAATTAAGGCCTGAACCAAGGATATTCTTTCCTAAAAGGCCATAAGCCCTGGCCTGATCAATTGCACAGGCAAGATTAGAGACGGCCAGTGGATATTCATTTCTCACATAAACATAGCCTTCTTCAGAACCAATCGCATACGCACCAATGAGCATCCCCTCAATGACACTGTGAGGATTTCCTTCCAAAAGGGAACGATCCATATAAGCCCCTGGATCTCCTTCATCGGCATTACAGATAACAAATTTCTCCTTCCCCCTCGCCCTTCGGCAGGCTTCCCATTTGATTCCTGTAGGAAATCCCCCTCCCCCACGGCCTCTGAGTCCTGAGTCTTTTATCGTTTGAATCACCTCTTCGGGGGTCATGGTGGAAAGAACCTTTTCGAGAGCCTGGTATCCACCAATCCTAATATAGTCATCAATATTTGTGGGATCGATCTCTCCATTGCTCCCAAAGACAATCCTCTGCTGGAATTTATAGAAAGGGATTTCCTCCTCATAGAGAATTCTTTGTTTCGTCACAGGATCTTGATAGAGAAGCCTCTCAATCGCCCCTCCTCCATTCGCGACCTGATGAAGAATCTCTGAAACGTCCTCTGGAGTTACATTCATATAACAAATCTTCTGAGGTCGGATGACGACCAATGGGCCTCGTTCACAAAAACCATGACATCCGGTCGCTCGAATTTCGATCTTCTGGTTTAACCCCATCTCTTGGACTTCTTCTTTAAAGGCCTCCACGACCTCCAGAGCTCCACAGGCCTGACATCCTGTGCCTGTACAAACAGTAATACAGGGAGAGTGAGGATCTTTTGAGCTTTTTAAATTCTCTCGAAAAGATCGGAGGTCGGAGATGGTCTGAAGGTAGGGGCTCATTTCCTTAAATTTAAAGTAGGATTACTGATACTTCTTCAAAATCTCTTCAATCCTATCGGTACTCATCTTCCCATAGTATTTTCGATCAATGACCAGGAGGGGTCCGAGGGCACAGGCGCCCAGACAGTTGACGGTCTCAAGGCTAAATGAGAGGTCTTTCGTCGTTTCCCCCGCCTTCACCTCAAGAAGCGATTCAAGATAACTCAGGATTCTCCGGCTCCCCCTTACATGACAGGCCGTACCCAGACAGACTTGGATCGTGTGTCTTCCCCTCGGTTCAAGGTGAAAAGCTTTATAAAAGGTTGCAACCTCGTAAATGTCTGACAGGGGGATATCAAGGCACTTTGAAACTTGCTGAAGAGCCTTTCTTGGAAGATAATTCATTCTGGATTGAATATCCTGTAGAATTCCGATGAGCGACGCCCTCTGGTAGCCATGTTTCTCAAGAATCTCGCGGATCACCTCGGGTCCTTCCGTCATTCATTTCATTCCTTTTTCCATGAAAATGAACAAATGTTTAAATTCAATTAATTCTAACTGATTCGATTGAGGACCTCAATTCCTCTCAAGAGGGTCTCCTCAGAGGCGGCAAACGAGATTCTTACATGGGTGTTTCTCTTTGAAAAAACACTTCCTGGAACGATAAAGAGATTATTCTGAATGGCCTTTTCCACAAAGGCCTCCCCATCTCCACCCGGCACCTCGGGAAAGATATAGAAGGCCCCCTGGGGTTTCTGGACATTAAACTTTTCACGAAGCCCCTCATAGATGAGGTCTCTCTTCCTTTGATAGGCCTGAATATAGGGGTCTACGTTAAAATCAAGGGCTTTGATCGCTGCCTTCTGAGCAAAGGAATTTACGCTTGAGAAGGTATACTGCTGGAGGGTAATCATCTGCTGGATGATTTCTCGGGGACCAGCGACATAACCCAGCCTCCATCCTGTCATGGCCCAGCCCTTGGAGAATCCCCCGAAGGTTAGGGTCTTCTCATAGAGTTGGCCTGCGGTGGGACAGGTCGAATGATCGTAGACAAAGTTGTCATAGATATCGTCTGAAAAAAGGAGTAGATTCTTCTCCCGTGCGATCTTCACCACCCTTTCTAAATCTTCGAGGGGATAGATCGTCCCGGTAGGGTTATTAGGGCTGTTAATCATCATGAGCTTGGTTTTCTTTGTAATCTTCTTCCAGATTTCCTCTTCTCGAAGCCTGAAATCTGGATAGGTATCGATAAACACGGGGATCCCCCCCATCAAAAGCACCTGATATTCATACATCACAAAAAAGGGATCCGGAATGAGAACCTCATCGCCGGGATTGATAAGGGCGAGACTTGCAAGAAGCAATCCTCCTGTTACTCCTGCCGTCACCATCACCTCTTCAAAAAGGACTCCCTTTTTTCGAAGATGTTCGGCAATCTTTTCCCTCAATTCAGGGATTCCCTGAGTGGGGGTATATTTGTTGAATCCCCTTCGAATCCATTCGATTCCCTCCTCTTTAAGAGGTTCAGGAATATCAAAATCTGGCTCCCCGATGCTCAGATTGATGGGATCCTTCATCTGGCGAGCCAGATCAAAGATCCGTCTCACTCCGGAGGGCTTAATATTCTTCAGCCGATCAGAGATCCACATCCTTCTACTCCCCTTCTTCTTTGATCTTTTTCGCCTTCTCCACGAGTTCAAGGATCGTTTCGAGCCTCGTCTTCGTAGGTGGGGCCAAGGCTTTCTGGATTTGATCGAGAGAGTAATGATCGCCGAGAAATTTTCCTATCTCTATTCGAAATTCCCAGCAAATAATAATCTTACGACAGGGAAGCTCCTCATTGAGGGTGCGACAGTATCGAAATGGAACTTCACCCCCCAACATAGGGCACCGAATCAAAAGATCGTCAAACTCTTCTATCATTTGAGTATTTTATCACAAGGAATAAAAGTAAAGAATCCTACAGAATAAGCTCCATAGGATTCTTTACTTTTTAAACGGGTTTCCCCTTTCTCAGGATAGGAGGTTTGGGCAATCCTTCGATTACCTTTAGAGACTTTTTCATCTCTTCTTCTGGGAGTGGATAATCCACGAGCTTACCGCTGAAGTAAGAATCATAGCCTCCCAAGTCCATCAACCCATGACCGCTCCAGTTGAGAAGAATGACCTTCTCCTTTCCTTCCTCCTTTGCCTTTTTCGCCTCCTCAATCACCACAGCAATCGCATGACTCGTCTCCGGGGCAGGAATCTGACCCTCGGTTCTTGCCCAGAGGACCGCCGCTGCATAACACTCCAATTGATTATAGGCTCGGGGTGTAATCAATCCTTCATTGATTAACTGGCTCACCAGAGGAGCAATCCCATGATACCGGAGCCCTCCCGCATGAATCGGAGGAGGAATAAAGGCATGGCCGAGACTATGCATTGGAATGAGTGGGGTCATTCGAGCTGTATCCCCATGGTCATAAACAAACGGGGCACGTGTCATCGTGGGACAGGAGGTGGGTTCTGCTGGAATAATGGTAATATCCGCTCCATTAATTTTGTCCAGGACAAATGGAAAGGCGAGCCCCGCAAAGTTACTTCCCCCCCCGGCACATCCGGTCACCACATCGACCTTTTTCTCTCCGATCTTCTCCAACTGCTTCTTTGCCTCAAGCCCGATGATCGTTTGATGCATCAAGACATGATTCAGCACACTCCCGAGGGAGTATCGGGTATCTTTTGAAGTCACTGCATCTTCGATGGCCTCGCTGATGGCAATGCCAAGGCTTCCTGGAGAATCGGGATTCTCCTCAAGAATCTTTCTTCCTGCATTGGTATCTTTACTTGGACTGGGGACACAGGTGGCCCCCCAGGTATTCATCATGATCCGACGATAGGGTTTCTGATCATAACTGATTCTCACCATATAAACTTTACACTCCAACCCGTAGAGACAACAGGCGAAACTGAGGGCGCTCCCCCACTGCCCCGCACCGGTTTCGGTGGTAATCCGTTTAATTCCAAAAACCTTATTGTAATAGGCCTGAGCGACCGCTGTATTAGGCTTATGACTTCCGGGAGGACTGACCCCTTCGTTTTTGTAATAAATCCTTGCAGGGGTATCCAGCGCTTTCTCAAGAGCATAGGCTCGATGAAGAGGAGTGGGCCTCCAGATCAGAAGTTTCTCCATCACTCCTTCAGGGATATCAATCCATCGCTGCGTGCTAACCTCCTGTTCAATAAGATTCATTGGGAAAACTGGTGCAAGATCTTGAGGTCCGATGGGCTGCCCGGTAGCAGGATTGAGGGGAGGTTGTAAAGGGGAAGGAAGATCGGCCTGGATATTATACCATTGTTTTGGAATCTCATCCTCTCTCAAAAACACCTTAAACTGCTTCATAATCGCCTCCTTTAAGATAGAGTAATGTTAGAGGGGTGGGCCTATTTTTCATCACCTCCTTTTTGGATACTCCCAAACTCCCCACCTTCAAAATTAGAAATCCAAATATCAATAATTTGTCAACATGTCAAGAAGAATCAGAATGGGTAGGTTAAGTTTCAAATTCTTTCCACTTATAATCGATCAGTTCGAGAAGGACTCCATTCATTTTCTTGGGATGGATAAAAGCATACTTGCAGTTGCGAAAGGGTCTCAGCCCTCCAATGAAAGGATATTTTTTAGCTTTAAGTTCCTCCATGGCAGATTGGGTATCATCTACATTTAAACTGATCACCATCACCCCTTCGCCCCTCTTTTCAATAAACTTAGCTACTTCTCCGTCCGGGCTCGTGGATTCCATTAGTTCGAATCCTACCTCACCGATCCAGTATCTGGCTACCTTAATCTTTTCCCTTTCATCCACATAGGTATCATCGGGCTTGGATTTGCCCAAGACTGGCTCCCAGGCCTTTCTTGCTTCCTCCAAGTCCCGGACAGCCACACAGATATGATCAATCTTATTGACCTTCATAGATCTTCACCGACATCCTTCTTATCCCTTCAAGGCCCTCATGAGGTCATTCGATATTTTTCACTTAAATAGGCCAGTGATTCGTCAATGGCTTTCGCTGTCATCTCCAGATCTTCATCGGTATGGCGATAGCAAATATATCCATGGTGATGGGGAGCAAAAAAGATTCCCCTTCGGATCATCTGGGTATAAAATTCATCCCGCCTGGCCCGATGGGTTCCAGCCTCATCCCTCTTAAAGGTAATAAAAAACATGGGAGGAAGTCCGCTTAATTCAGCACCCACCGGATACTTATCGATGATCTCCTGAACTTTTTTGAGAAAACGACTTCCCTTTTCCCAAATCTTTTCAAGAACTCTGTCCCGCTCAAGGATTTCGATGGTTTTCAGCGCAGCCACAAACCCATCGCTGTTAGGGAAAAAGGTGGAGGAGATAAACACCTTCTGGGTCGCAGCCATCATCACCTCCTTCTTCCCTGTGACGACACTGATAGCATACCCGTTGGCCATCCCTTTTCCAAGAATCGTAAGATCCGGAGTCACTCCATAGAGTTCCTGGGCTCCACCCATCCGGAGCCTGAAACAGGTTCGAATCTCATCGAAGATCAACACCGCTCCATATCTATTTGCCAGCTCTCTTACCCCCTGAAGAAATCCTGGCTTTGGTTCTTCCATCTTTTGGTGAAGAGGGTGACCGAAAGGAGTCATAATGATGGCCGCTGTTTGATCTCCATGTCGTTTCATTAAATCCGAAAGATGATCGAGATCATTGTAATGAAACTCATAGACATCTTCGTAGAGTTTTTCAGGAATCCCTCCCTTCATCTCAACACACCAATCATGCCATCCATGGTAGCCACAGCGCATGACCTTGATTCGATGGGTATGGGCCCTTGCAATGCGAATGCTTGCTGTGGTGGCATCGGAACCGGTCTTTAAAAAGATACTCATCTCGGAACAGGGAACAAACTGCTTGATTCTTTTTGCAAGCTCATTCTGATATTTTT